>DAOLIU010000060.1:0-17525 GCA_035328385.1 Nitrospira sp.
GGCCGAGCACGGATTTCCCGTCGGCTATGTAGTGGTGTCGGCGTCCCCCGAAGCGTTTGGGACGAAATTGGATGAGTTGCGCTCCGCCGGATGGACGACGATCAAGACCGGGGTCGGCCGCACGAAAGAGTTTGCCGAGGTGTTCGTGCAGCGACGTTTGGATGCCGTGGTGGTTCCCGAACCGGCCAAGGGGGAGGCGCCGCGCAAGGCCAAAGTGGCCAAGAATTGGAAGGACGTGCGAAGGCAATTGTAGGGTAGGGTTTGCTCGAACACGGCCGAGCCTACCATTTGCCCAGCCACTGGCGCGAACCGGCGTAGTATGCGAAGACCGCGACGCCGAGCACGACCACGGCCTGAACGAGGTGCTGCATGTGGATGTCGGGCGCGATCCACCGTGTCAGGTAGAGCAAGCCGGCAGCCACCACGGTGACGCCCAATGTCGTGCGCCTGGGACAGGGGCGAAGGCGCCGTCCTTCATAGGACAGAATCACCCAGACGACCATCCAGCCGAGCGCGCCGATGATCAGGGCCCCGGCCATGTCGGTCAGGCTGAGCATTATGCTGTCGGCCAACAGATTGATGGGCTCTCGCGTCTTGAGCTCGGGACGGATCCTGTTCCATTCACCGAAGATGAGCAGGAACCACACCATGAAGATGCTGAGCACAAACCCCTCTTTCGACATGCCGTAGCCCGAGCCGCCGCGGGTGCCCCCGCCGAGGGAGTGTGTCCGTCTCTGCATCTGCGACACGAGGTCATACCCGCACTCACAGATATAAGTCGTGTCGGGATTGGTCAGCAGGCAGCGTGGGCATTCAATCGACATGTCGGGACGTACCGTTCTCTGATAGTAGCCTGGGTTGTGTAGCCGAAGAAAGGGATGCTGACCATGAATTCACGGCCTCGACCCTCTCCATTCTTGTTGCTCGGAAGCTTGGCCGCGGGGCTGGCGGTCGCGGCCGGCGCATTCGGGTCCCATCTGCTGAAAGGCATGTTGGATGGTCCCATGCTGGCTGCCTTTGAAACGGCCGTTCGCTATCACATGTACCATGCGCTGGCACTCTGCGTGGTCGGATGGGGCAACCGGCCAGCGCATGCGAAATATTGTTCCGCGGCCGGCTGGTGTTTCGTCTCGGGAATCCTGCTGTTCTCGGGGAGCTTGTACGGTATGGCGCTGACGGGTGCCCGCTGGCTGGGTGCGCTGACTCCTGTGGGCGGGACGGCCTTTCTCGTTGGCTGGAGCTTGTTGGCTCGGCATGCATGGCACGAGATCATGCGGCCCTCCGGAGAAGGCTAGGGCTACGAGTCTTAAGGCGAGCAGCCGGCAGTCCGCTTCCCGGTGATCGAGCCCCATCCCCCCTGGGAATTCATGAAGGAACCTTCCAGACGCTGGGATTCCTTGCTGAATAGGAGGCTGTCCTCCTGGACTCTTCCGTCGATTTCCCATCGAAGATACACGGCATCCCCGAGGACGATGGTTTCCGCAAGGCCGGCGATTCCTGTTCCGTCCTTTCCGGGCGGAGGAAACAAGAGCGAGAGTTTTTGCTCCTGGTGATGTTGTTGGTGATTGTGAATCACCCACTGCCACGTTCCGCAGAGCCGAGTCTGACCCCGCAGCGTGCGGACGCGTTCCTTCCAGGATTTCAGCCGCCACCATTCGGACCAGGCTTGCTGGCTGGCTTCCAAGGCGGTCTGGCCGGCGGCCAGTGCCAGTTCCGTACGATCCTGCAGCGAGGCGGCGGCCGGTGACGAATCCTGGCCCGGGCCCGGAACGGCCGACCGGATCATCCGTGCCAAAGACGGGAACGGGCCGTTGGCCTTCAGCCACTCGATCCGTTGGGGCGACGGATCGGGAAAAGCGGGAATCGAATCTCCGGCCTGCCCCAGGGACTTGGCGACGCTTTCGGCAAACTGCCAGGCGGCCAGTGCGGCGACGAGTCGCTGAGCCGACTGGGTGATCTCTTCGAGCAGCAGTTCCTTCGACATCTTGGCCGGGATCGCCTTGGCTCCGATGATGACGGCGGCCTCCGACAGATTGACGGCGGGCCCTAGGGTCGTGACGAAGCTCTCTTTCGCCGACTGGTCCGAATCCACAGCCGCCAGCTTGTCGCCATGAGTCGTCAGGATCAACGGCCAGTCCGGAAAGCCGGACGGTCGAGAGACGGTCGAGTCCGCTCCGGCGCTTCCAACCGCTCCGATGAGACAAAGGACCGAGCACATGAGCATGGTCAGCGCACGGGTGATCGTTCGCGCGCCGCGATGGGGCTGGTTCACTGTGTCACACGACAGATTCAACTAAAAATCCGGCTGTTACCGACGGATTGAACCGGGATTCCTATGTTCCTTGAAAACAGGTTCTGAAGAATGAAGCGGTGGTATTCCAGGCTTCAGCGGTTGCGTCGGCGCGATAGCCGTCCGGACGAGTCTCATTGCTGAACGCGTGACCCGCACCGGGATAGGTTCGGATCTCGACGCGCTTTCCATATTCCTGTGCGGAGGCATTGAGCCGGTCCACATCTTGTTGCGATACCCAGGTATCCTTCTCACCCCGGTGATACAGGAGCGGACAATACAAATCTTTCAGTACGGAATCGGCCTGCGGGATCCGTCCATAATAGGATACGGCAGCCCGGAGCCGCTTTCGCTGACATGCGAACTGGATCGCGAAGGTTCCGCCCATGCCGAATCCTACGACGCCGTGGATGTTTCGCTTGATATAGTCCCGCGTGTTCAAATACTCACAACAGGAATTGATGTCCTGCAGGATCAACGAATCGTTCAGTTTTCCCATGAGGGCATCGGCGACATCTGCACTCGCGGTGACGGTTCCTCCCAGGCGGCCGTAGAGGTTCGGAATGATGACGCCGTATCCTTCACAGGCGAGCCTGGCTCCCAGGTCCTTGATTTGGGAGTTCAGGCCCCACCATTCGTGGAGCAGTACGATCCCCGGATAGGTTCCCTTCTCCTGCGGCCAGAAGTGGATACATTCGACCTGCACGTCCTTGGTCGTCCTGGTGCGGATGTAGGGATCGACCGATGCGTCCGTGCTGGTCGGGATGGCCACTCCGCTGGGAAATCGGGCGGTGCCGGTTCCGATCTGTTGCAGGGTGAACGGGGCTGAAGCTGATGTCGTCACGGCGTGCCGTACTCCTTCATGCCTGAAATTCGAGTGGCCAAAAATCTACTATAGGGATCGGTCCGGCGGATTGTCAATGCGACCATGGCGGTGCGGACGATCGGCTTGCGTCATAGGCGCCGATTGCGTTTGCAACATCGAGATCGGCCGTACGATTGAACTTGTCATGCCGCGCGCGTAGAGTCTGATCCATGAGCGGGTCGTCGAATCAACAGATCGGAATCGGCTTGATCGGCGTAGGACGGCATGGCCGCCGGTACTTGGATCATCTCCGGACGGACGTGCCTGGAGCCGGCGTCGTGGCGGTCTGTCGGAAGCGGACGGACGTGCCGGCGACCGGGGCATTGGCCGGCCTTTCCCTCTATGCCGACTATCGAGAATTGATCGCCGATCCGCTGGTGCAGGCGGTGGTGGTCGTGACACTACCTTCGTTGTGCCCCGAGATTTGCCTCGCCGCGGCGGCAGCCGGCAAACCGGTGCTCATCGAAAAGCCTTTGGCGAACGCCGGCGCGGAAGCACGGGCGATGGTGCGCGCCGTAGAGCGGGCCGGCGTCCTGCTGATGACCGCCCATACCATGCGATTCGACTCCACGGTACTCTTAGCAAGGGAGCAGTTGCAGTCCATCGGCCGACTTCGGCTGGTCGATCTGGTTAACCACGTGGATTCGGCGGCAAGCCTGGCAACCCGTTCCTCCGGTGCAGCCGCCCCGGGAGCGCTTCTCGAAATCGGCGTGCATTTGCTGGATCTCGTGCGGTTCTTCACGGGAGAGGAAGTGGCCCAAGTACAGTGCCGTCTGGATCGGCCGGGCGGCGCGGCTGAGGCTGCCGCACGGGCTGTGCTGCATACCTCCGCTGGAGTCGTCTGTTCGATCGACGCCGCCCGCGTCGATACGGGCAGGGTCGGGACCATGCGATGGGAGGGAACGGAAGGAACGGTGACCGCGGATTGGGTTCAGCGGACCGTGACCTGCCGCATCGGAGTGGAGCCTCAACGTCGATGGACGGTCGAGCCATCGCCGACCATCGTCGCCGTTCTGCGCGCTTTTATCCACGCGATCAGGACGAACACCCAGCCGCCGGTGACGGGACTGGACGGTTGCCGAGCCGTTGAATTGGCGGACGCCTGCTATCGGTCGGCGGCGTTGGATGGAGCGGCTGTTTCCGCTGAGGAATCGCGCTGATAGTGTCGCGCCGCCGGCGCGGACGAGTTTAGGTATCGGCCACGATGTGGGTGTCCGTTTCTTCGACGCCGTCGATCTGGTGAATTTTCGTGATCACCACATCGGACAGCGCGCGTTCGTCGTTGACGCTGATGAACACGAAAATATCCGGTTGTCCGAAACAGGAATGGGCCTGTTCCACGCCGGCCAACCGTTTGAGGGATTGGAGCACGTCCTTCGTTCTTCCGGCTTTCACCTTGATCAAGATATAGGCCTTGGTCGCCATAGTTCCCCTCCTCCTTGTATCGATATCGTCGTCATGATCTCCCTCCCGGCATGTCCCGCCGGCGTTCGACGAACACATCCTCGATATCTTGCCCTCGATTCTGGTATTCGCGACGAGCCTGGTCGAAGAGTCCGGTCAGGAATGCGAAGTCCTCTAATGTGAGGTTAAAGGCCGAGAATCCCGCGGCCAGCTTTTCCAAGGCGGCGGGATCGGCCGAATGCCGACGCTCCGCAAGTGCCGCGAGGACCGCCCCCGTCCATCCGGCTTTGGCGAAGGCGGCTTGCTCCTGTGCCGCCTGCGCCTCTCCGAAGTGCGTGACCAGCGCCTGATGAAAGAATTCGCGAACGGCCGGGTCCGTGCTTTTCGTGAAGACCGATTGGAACTGAATGACGACCCTGATGACATGGTTGGCTTCCGGTGTGCCTTCGGGCGGCAGAACCCGCGCGTCTTCCAGCGTGGCGAGCAGCGCCATGGCGGATCCCACATGTTGCGAAGGGGCCCGGCCCTGCGCTGCCGTGGACGCGGCGGAGAGGATCATCGTCGCGCTGGCGATTCCTGAAAGCAGGAGTCCGGTCCGGATCGACATGGGCGGATTATACAGAAGTCGACGACTTCTGGAATGAGCCGATCGGTGAATGGCAACTCGGCGTCCTTCTTTGTCCCAGGCAAGATGTACGGCATGCTCGGGAGTCGTCGTCTATTCGTAATTGGAAATGGAATCATTTCCCTTCAATTACAATATGTTATGGTTGCACGTCTTGGGTCAGATTCCTATAATCCTCCCGACAATGGACGTTGGTTCGAGGAGAGGATTAGGCCCATGTTGGCAAAGGTTCTGAGCGTGGCGCTTGTCGGACTCGATGCGCATCTGATCGAGGTGGAAGTCGATATTGCCGGCGGGCTCCCGCAATTTTCCGTCGTCGGTCTTCCTGATGCGACGGTCCGCGAGAGCCGGGATCGGGTGCGTTCCGCGCTCAAGAACACGGGTTTTCATTTCCCGGCCAAGAAGATCACCGTCAATCTGGCGCCGGCGGACGTGAAGAAAGAAGGAGCCGGCCTGGACCTGGCCATCGCCATCGGGATCCTGGTCGCCGAGGAACTCGTGCCGGCAGACCGCGTTCTCAGGCGCGTGCTGGTCGGGGAGCTGTCTCTGGACGGGCACATCAAGCCGGTTCCCGGGGCGCTCTCCATCGGGATCGCCTGCGGCCGTGCGTACGGTCTTCTCCTGCCGGCGCGCAACGCCGATGAAGCCGCCTTGGTGGACGGCGTCGTCGCCTACCCGGTTCATACGCTTCCTGAAGCGGTCGGATTTTTGCGCGAGACTCTGACGATCGAGCCGGTGGTGGCGGCCCGGGCGGGGTTTGGCGCGGCTCGACCGGTGGAGGACGAGGACTACGGTGACGTCAAAGGACAGGCTCATGCGAAACGCGCTTTGGAAATTGCGGCGGCCGGTGAGCACAACGTCCTGATGGTCGGGCCGCCCGGTTCTGGCAAGACGATGCTGGCGAAACGGCTGCCGACGATCCTGCCTCTAATGGAGCCGGACGAAGCGATCGAGACCACGCGCATTCACAGCGTGGCCGCGCAATTGCCGGCTGGAAATCCGTTGCTGACCGTTCGGCCGTTCAGAGCGCCCCATCACAGCATTTCGGACGCGGGATTGATCGGCGGTGGAACGGTTCCCCGTCCCGGTGAAGTATCCTTGGCCCACAACGGGGTCTTGTTCCTGGACGAGTCGCCGGAATTCCGCAGGCCGGTACTCGACGCCTTGCGCCAGCCGTTGGAAGACGGGCACGTGACGTTGACCAGAGTCAGCGGATCGTTGCGCTATCCCGCCCGATTCATGCTGGTCGCGGCCATGAATCCTTGTCCCTGCGGCTACTACGGCGACCGGTCGAAAGATTGCCTGTGTACTCCTCAGCAGATCCGGCGGTACCGAGCCAGGCTCTCGGGGCCGTTGCAGGATCGGATCGACATTCACATCGAAGTTCCTCCGGTACCGGTTCGTGAATTTCACGACCGGGGTGCGGAGCCTGAATTCTCTTCCGCCATCCGCATCAGGGTGCTTGAGGCGAGGGACCGGCAGTCCGCGCGATACCGCGACGACGGCATTCATACCAATGCCCAGTTGAAGCCGAGGCTGGTGAAGCGGTATTGTGGCTTGGATCGTTCGGGACGGGAATTGCTGGAGCGCGCCATGGCCAAGCTCGGCTTGTCGGCGAGGGCCCATGGCCGGATCCTTCGCGTCGCCAGGACGATCGCAGATCTGGCCGGCTGCGAGCGGATCGATCCCGTGCACGTGGCTGAAGCGATCCAGTATCGAAGCCTGGATCGCCGTGTGGAGCTTTGAACGGCAGTCATGGTGTCGTCACTCAAAGTCTTTCTCTGGTGGTTCGTGATCGGCGCGACGATGGCCTTGGCGGTCATCATGCTGCAGGGAGGCATCCGTGAAGTCATGCAAGCCCAAGGCTCCGTGTGGGAGCTGAAGTTGGTGGAATTGATGACGACGATCATGGGCGGCGGGCTCCTTGGAGGCTGCATCGCCCTGATTCTCGATCGGATCAAGAAATCTTAACGGTCGTGGACAATCATCGGTAAGGACGAGGGCATGCGAGGGGTATGATGGACATGGAAATCGGTTCGAATGTGTACCGCAACACCAACGGCACGGTGGAGATCGAGGGGATTCCGCAGATTCAAATCGAACTGAAGGAGCCGTCCAAAGCCATGCTGGTCAGTTTTGCGCTGTTCGATTCCAACGGCAAGATGATCGCCAAATTGGTGGACAGCACGCTGACGTTCAACGAGCGGCGCGCGTATGAGCTCGACAAGACCCCCACGAGCCTGACTCTGACGCATTCGGAATCGAAGAACGTCGTGCTGCAAATCGACGTGAAGTCTCCGGATCAGATCGTCTTCAGCAAAGCGGGGTTCCATTCGATCAAGGGACACCTCTTGGAGGTCTCGCCGAAAGAATGGAAGATCGACCGGCAGAAGAGCAGCGGAGCCACTCAGGACGTGAACGGCGGCTCCGTCAAGATCGGCTAGCCGACGTCTCCGAACCCGCCAACGGCACGATCACGATCCGGGTGTCTTTCAGGTCCACCGCGGCGGTGTCGCCGTCCCGCAATTCACCCTTGACCAGCTGCCGCGCGATCGGGGTTTCGATTTCCTGCTGAATCAGCCGCTTGAGCGGGCGGGCGCCGTAGACCGGGTCATAGCCCCGCTTGCCCAACTGTTCGAGCGCCCCCGGCGTGATCGTCAGCGTGATGCGCCGCTCCGCCAACCTCAGCCGCAGCCGTTCCAGCTGAATGTCCACGATCTTGGTGAGTTGATCGGTCTCCAAGGGGTGGAAGACCACGGTTTCATCGACCCGGTTCAGGAATTCCGGACGGAAGTGCCGCCGCAGTTCTTCCATGACCACTTCACGCACCTCGTCATAAGTCGATCGCCTCCGCTGGGCCTCCAGGATCTGGGGACTGCCGATATTGGACGTCATGATGAGCACGGTGTTCTTGAAATCGACCGTCCTGCCCTGCGAGTCGGTCAGCCGTCCGTCGTCCAAGACCTGAAGGAGCACGTTGAAGACGTCGTGGTGGGCTTTCTCGATCTCATCGAAGAGAATGACCGAGAACGGGTGGCGGCGGACGGCTTCCGTCAGCTGGCCGCCCTCTTCGTATCCGACGTAGCCGGGCGGCGCGCCGATCAACCTGGCGACGGTGTGCTTTTCCATGTATTCTGACATGTCGATTCGGATCAGATTGCCCTCGTCGTCGAACAAGGTGGCGGCCAGCGCCCGCGCGAGCTCCGTCTTGCCGACGCCGGTCGGACCCAGGAACAGGAACGAGCCGATCGGCCGGTTGGGATCCTTGATGCCGGAGCGCGCGCGCAGCACGGCATCGGCCACGGCTTGGACCGCCTCATCCTGTCCGACGACCCGCTGATGGAGCAGCTCCTCGAGCTTCAGCAGCTTTTCCATCTCGCCTTCCATCAACCGGGACACCGGAATGCCGGTCCAACGGCTGACGATCGCCGCGATGTCGTCTTCGTCGACTTCCTCTTTCAACAGACGGCTTTCCCCCTGCTTCTTGCCGAGCTGCTGCTGCTCGATGGCGAGCTCCCGTTCGAGGCGAGGCAGCTCACCGTAGCGTAATTCGGCCACGCGATTCAGATCGTACGCCCGCTCGGCTTTTTCGATGGCCAGCTTGATCTCTTCGATGGCTTCTCTGGTCTTTCGCAGCCGCGAGACCGAAGCTTTTTCCGAATCCCATCTGGTTTTCAGCGCCTGAAGGTCCCGTTGCTTTTCCTGAAGCTCCTGTTCCAGCGTCGCCAAGCGGGCCTGACTGGCCTGATCCTTTTCCCTTCGCAATGCCTCACGCTCGATCTCCAACTGGAGGACCTTACGTGACACCTCGTCCAATTCGGCCGGCAGGCTGTCGATTTCGGTCCGCAGGCGGGCGGCCGCCTCATCGACGAGGTCGATGGCCTTGTCGGGAAGGAAACGATCCGCGATATAGCGATGCGAGAGCTTGGCCGCTGCGACCAGCGCGGCATCCTTGATCCGGACGCCGTGATGCACTTCGTACCGTTCCTTCAATCCGCGAAGGATCGAAATCGTGTCCTCGACGGTGGGCTGATCGACCAGCACGGTCTGAAAGCGGCGTTCCAATGCCGCGTCTTTCTCGATGTGCTTGCGGTACTCATCCAATGTCGTGGCGCCGATCAGATGGAGCTCGCCTCGGGCCAGCATCGGCTTCAGCAGGTTGGCCGCGTCCATTGCGCCTTCCGCCGCTCCGGCGCCGACGACCGTATGCAGCTCGTCGATGAACAACAGGACTTGCCCCTGCGACGCCTGGATCTCTTTGAGAACCGCCTTCAGGCGCTCTTCGAACTCGCCGCGGAACTTGGCGCCGGCCACCAGAGCCCCCATGTCGAGCACCACGACCCGTTTGTGTTTCAGTCCCTCCGGGACGTCGCCCTTGACGATGCGGATGGCCAACCCTTCGACGATGGCGGTCTTACCGACGCCCGGTTCGCCGATGAGCACGGGATTGTTCTTGGTACGACGGGACAGGATTTGGATGACCCGGCGGATTTCCTCATCCCGTCCGATGACGGGATCCAATTTGCCCTGCGCAGCCAGTTTGGTGAGGTCACGTCCGTATTTTTCAAGCGACTGGTAGGTGCCTTCCGGATCTTGACTGGTGACGCGCTGATTGCCCCGTACCTGTTGGAGTGCGCCCAGCAGTCGTTCCCGCGTAAGCCCCAGTTTTTTCAGAACGCCGCCCTCCTGCACCATGGCCAAGAGCACGTGCTCCACGCTGAGATAATCATCCTTCAGCGCCCGCTGCTCCTCTTCGGCCTTGGTCAAGATCTGATTGAGTCGGGGTGTGATGTGCAGTTGTCCCGGGCCGCCGCTCGCGCCCTGAACCTGGGGAATCTTCGAGAGCGCCTGCTCGGCTGCCTGCTTGACGGCTTGCACGGAGACGCCGGCCTGCTCGCACAGAGTCGGTACGATGCCGCCGTCCTGTTCCATTAGGGCCAGCAGCAGATGTTCGACATCCATGCCTTGGTGGTTCCGCCTCATGGCCTGGGAGGACGCGGATTGCAGGGCTTCCTGAAGTTTGATCGTGGCGCGATTCATATCCATACGGGGTGTCTCCTCCGTGCGAGTGCCTCTTGGGCATCACATAATCATGCGGTCCCCCAAGTCAATGCCTGAAAGCCGCAGGGTAGTGGGTCGGTCGCCATCCAGACGCACTGAAGTGTGTCATTCCCGCGGAAGCGGATCCAGTCACGGCCCTCTCCTCAGCAGTTCGTCCTGATCGAGGCGTCATGCCAGCCTTCGCGGGCATGACGCAAGAGGAAACTGACCTGACCCACGATCCGCCGCAGCGCGCGCTTGACCAGTCGGCCCCGGCCTCGCTATTGTCGCCTCATGGCTGAGATCGTGACTGCGACCGTCGATTTGTACCGCCAGGCTCTTCGAAAGACTTGGCAATCGCTCGTCCGGGGATGGATCATCATGGTCGCCCTCATCGGGTTCATGCTGATCTTGGCGGTGACGACCCAGTTGGCAGGACCGTTGGGCATCGCCGGAGGGTTCCTCCTTGGTGCGGTGAACGCCTTGCTCGTGGGGGCGGTCCTCAGTTTGGTCGAGCAATCGATCTCCTATGGCCGCACGCTCACCCTGCAAGACGTTTTCGACAGTTTCGGCCGATACTTCTGGGACGTGATCGGAGTCGGATTCGTCTTGTGGCTGCCCTTGTTGGCCTTGGAGATGGGAACCCAAACCAATCCCTATGGTCCCTTCCTTTCCTATGCGGTTCTGTTACTGCTGTTCCTTCTACTGAATCCCGCTCCCGAAGTCATCTATCAGGTTCGCCACGATTCTCCGCTCGACGTCATGAAGACTTCGTATGAGTTCGTCTTGGAGAATTGGATGGAGTGGTTCCTGCCCATTGCCGTGCTCCTGCTTCCGATCGTGTTGTCGCCCGCAGGCATTCGAGAGGTGTTTTCCCTATCGAGTCGGGCGGGACGGGGCGCGGGGCTGGATTTTTTTCAGCTGCTCGTCCTTCCGTTCACGATCCTAGGCGGATGGCTTGGCTATCTCGGCATTCCCTCCACCATGACCTGGTATCTGTTGTTGCTGCTGACGCCTCCTGCGGCGGTCGCCATGTTGCTCTTTCGTGGCCACCTTTTTGCATTATTATCGGGATCCTCCCGGCGGCAACGGCGGTTCGCTTCCCAGCATTACCGGGGCGAATAAATTTCACCAGCATCGGGACGTCTCGACGAAGAGGAAACCGCTTCGTACGGCAGCGTTCTGACTTTCCTCGAATGAGCTGGAACGTACGGCGAATTTTCCATTTGCCTTGAGGTGGGCGAACAGGTAGTGTATGGATTTACCTACACACGTTTCATTTTGCTTGGTCCTCCCGCCCTAAGGAAGAGGTTGGTGCGTTTATCGATTTTCTGGCGAATCGTACTCACGTCCCTGCTCATCATCGTAGTGATGGGAGGGGTGAATCTGTACGCGCTGTTTCAGCTGCGTCAGCTCTCCGCCCTGAGTACCAGCATGGCGGTGCATCATTATCCGGCGATCGAATCGGCGAAGCGCTTGCTGACCCTGGCCTATGTCCAAGTCAACAGCGAAAAGAAATATCTGGCCGTGCGCGACGATACGTTCCTCAAACATTTGGACGAAGAACTGGAGGAGTTTCGCCGAGGTATGACCGCCCTGGCGGCTCAGGAAGTCTCTCCGGAAGGGCTGCAACTCCTGGAGCATGTCCAACGGCTTCAGCAGGAACGCTTGGGCATGTTGAACGTCGAACTGGAACAGCCCGTTCAGGGCAAGGGGGGCGCGTCCCCCGACTATGAAAGCCGCCGGGACCTCGTGATGGACCAGATGACGACGACGCTCCAACATTATGTCGATTTTCACGAATCCGGCATCAGCGCGGGAGTCCGGCGTTCC
This sequence comes from Nitrospira sp., assembly GCA_035328385.1. Lineage (GTDB taxonomy): Bacteria > Nitrospirota > Nitrospiria > Nitrospirales > Nitrospiraceae > Nitrospira_C. The sequence continues at coordinate 12,058 of DAOLIU010000060.1, forward strand.
CGCGAAAGCTCTGCGCAGGCGGAGGCTGTCACGGAACAATTGGTCTTGCTCGCGCTGCTGTTCGGCATCGGGCTCGCAGGTATTGCGAGCTATACGATTTTACGGCCCTTGCGCCAGCTCCAAAGTCACATCAAGCAGATCGGGCAGGGGAATTTTCGGGAGTCGTTGAACATCCGCGCGCCCAGCGAACTTCGCAGTCTGGTCGACACGGTGAACTGGATGGGAGGCAAGCTTCAGGAGCTCGACGATATGAAGGGGGAATTCCTCGCCCACGTCTCCCACGAACTCAGGACGCCCATGGCCTCGATCCAGGAGGGTACGCACCTGCTCCTGGATGAGATTCCCGGACCCCTTCAGCCGGAACAGCGCACGACCTTGCGGATCATGGCCGACAGCAGCCGCCGCCTGATTCACCTGATCTCGACCATCCTCGATCTGTCCAAGATGGACGCCGGCATGATGGAGTACCGAATCGTTTCGTCGGATCTGCGGCGCATCGCCGACATCTCCGTGAACAAGATTCGATTGCTGGCCGACGCCAAGCATGTTCAATTGGTCGTGGAATCGCCCGCACAGCGGGTCTGGGTGAAGGCTGATTCCATTCGCATTGAGCAGGTCCTCGACAATCTGCTATCAAATGCCTTGAAGTTCAGTCCGGAAGGAGGCATTGTTAAGATCCACATGCGGCCGGACATGAAGGCCGGGGTCCTTGAGGTTTCCGTCTCCGATGTGGGTCCCGGAGTCCCGCCAGACGAATTGCCGCACATCTTCGAGCGGTTCTACCAGGGACGTCAGAAAGGTAAACAGGCACTGCCCGGGAGCGGCTTGGGCCTGGCTCTCGCCAAGAAAGTGGTCGAAGCGCACGGAGGACGGATTTGGATCGAAAGCGAGTTGAAGAAGGGCACCACTGTACGGTTTATCCTACGCCTCACCAAGCGCGGAGGGGCGGCATGAAGACCGTACGACTTTGCGCGCTCGCCTGCTCGATCTTATCCGGCTGCGCGTCTTGGGCGCCCGAGCCGTCACGAACGCAACCGTATTTCACCGTCGATCCGGCAGATGCGAAAAGCATTCATAATTTGGCCAAGAAGCAGGACGCGATGATTGTAAGGTGCGCGGAACATAACACCTGCGATCACGCCTACTTTACGCGCGCCCTGATGAGCCTGTACGAAAGTCACGATGCAGCGGTGAAAAACTTCGAGAAGGTAATCGCGGTGGCTCCCCGTAGTCAGTTGGCTTCCTCGAGCCGGTTGTGGCTGCAGTTGTTGCAGCAGTATCCCACCCCGAGCGAACGGTCTTGGTTCTCGTCGGTTGTGGGAGCCCCGGCTGTGTCCGAAGGACAAGTCGTCCTCGGACAGGCATCCGATCGGCTGGTGCGGGACTTGCTTGATCGGGAATTGGTCGTTCAGCAATTGCGGGCCACCCGGGACGCCGACGCTCAGGTTCTGGAACAACTGCAGAGGGATCTGGCCGATCGTGACCGGAAGGCCGATGCGCTGATCGGCAATAAGAAGGAATCACAGAAAACGCCGGTCGAGAGCGGAACCATCCAATCATTGCAGAAGCAGTTGGCGGAGCGCGAGAAAAAGATCGACGAACTGTATAATCAGCTCGAGGCCCTCAAACGCATCGATCAGGAAACGCGAGAGAAGATTCGACCGATTCGTCCACCCTCAACGGTGGCGCCGCTGCCGATCCCTGAGCCGACGACACCCCAGTAAAGGACACCCATGGAACAGGAGCATATTCTCGTAGTGGATGATGAAGAAGGCCTGCTGCAGCTGGTCAAGATGCGGTTGCAAGCGATGGGCTTCACCGTGACGGCGTGCACGACGGGCCGCGAAGCCGTCTCGGCGGCCAAGATCAACCGGTTCGATTTGGCGATCACCGACCTGAGATTGGGCGGGGAGGACGGGTTGGACGTGACCGAGGAACTCCTGCGGATCCATCCGGGGCTTCCCGTCATCATTCTGACCGCACACGGCAGTATTCCCAATGCGGTTGAAGCCGTTCAACGCGGCGCCTTCGGATATCTGACGAAGCCCTTCGACGACAAGGAATTGAAGGCCAAGATCGAAGAAGGATTGTCCCCCCAGCGAATGAGCCGCGAAATCCAGCGCCTGAAATCGCTCGTCAACGAGCTCTACGGAATGGAAAACGTCGTGGCCCGCAGCCCGTCCATGCAGCGGCTGCTGCAGCAGGTCGTACAGGTGGCGGATTCCGATGCGACGATGCTCCTGTTCGGGGAGACCGGCACGGGCAAGGAGGTGTTCGCCCGCGTGACGCACGCGAACAGCCGGCGGAGCAAGGGACCGTTCGTGGCGCTGAACTGCGCGGCGATTCCGGAGACGCTGTTCGAATCCGAGCTCTTCGGACACGTCAAGGGCGCCTTCACGAGCGCGCATGGCCCCAAGAAGGGACTCTTCCAGAGCGCGCACGGCGGCACTCTGTTCCTGGATGAAATCGGTGAAATGCCGCTCTCGATGCAGGTCAAGCTGCTGCGCGCCGTTCAGGAACGGGAAGTGCGCGAAGTCGGCGCCGAGCATGCGACCAAGGTGGACGTGCGGATCATCGCCGCAACGAACAAGGATCTGGACGAAGCCGTCAAGAGCGGGACGTTTCGAAACGATCTCTATTACCGCATTTCGGTCGTCCCGTTATTCATCCCCCCGTTGCGGGACCGGCGCGAGGATATTCCCATTATGGCCCAGCAGTTTCTTGCCATCAGCGCCAAACGCGCCAATAAGGACATGCGGGGATTTACCCCGGCGGCGCTGCATCGCCTGGTCACCAATCTGTGGCCCGGAAACGTGCGGGAACTGGAGAACGCGATCGAGAAGGCCGTCGTCATGGCGCGGCAGGACATGATCACCCCGGACCTATTGCCCTCGACCGGCAGCGCCCCGGATGCGCAACTCAAGCCGCTCACCGAAGCGAAAGAGGAGTTCGAAAAGACCTATCTCAAGAACGTGCTGCAGTTGACGGGCGGGAATATCTCGCGGGCCGCGCAATTCGCCGGCCGTTACCGTGCGGACTTCTACAAGATGCTCAAGAAATACGGGCTCCATCCCTCGATGACGAAAGGCAAGGCCGCACCCGAAGTCGAAGAATTGGAAGAAGAAAGCGATCTCACCGAAGCGGAACGATAATTCCGAGATCACCCCGTCTGTTCACCCCCTCGGCCGGTCGGTCCGGGGGGCATCACCTCAAAAAATTACAAGCCGGTGATAAAGTACTCGTCCGCCGACGTGGCCGCGATCGGTACGGCGGGGCCACTGCCGTCGGCCGGCACGCATAGAAGATCGTGCTGGCCAGATTGCGCGCGTTCGAAGCAGGCGAATCCTCCGGCCGCTCCGGCGAATTCATCCAACGACGTTCCTGATGTCAGTTGTTCCAGCCCCGTGCCGTCCGCCTGCACACTGTAGAGTGCGCGTGGACTGGTCATGACGTTCGAACCCATGACCCGCTCGAAGATCACCCTGGAGCCGACCACTCCGCCGAATGAGTCGTCTTCGGGAAAAGTCGCCAAAGGGATTTCACCGCCCGAGCCGTCGGCCTGGATGCTGTAGAGATTGTCCAGCCCTCCCACGGAGCGACGGAAGATGACGCGGGAGCCCACTACTCCCGCCACGTCTTCATTCGAGGCGGATGCGGCAAGCGGTACGGTATTCGATCCGTCCAGGTTCACGCTGTAGATGTCCTTTTGGCCGTTGACGGAGCGGGTATATATGACACGCCCGCCCACGATCTCTTCCACGAATTCGTTTCCGGGATCGGTGGAAAGGAGAACGGTGCCGGTTCCGTCGCCCGCGACGCTGTAGAGATCGCAAGGGCCGTTACAACGGTGGTACACGACACGGTTGCCGGCCACGCCGCCGAGAATGTCATTGTCAGGATCGGAGGCCAGGGGCACGATCGCTCCTCCAGTCACCGGTACGTCATAGAGATCGGGGAAGAATTGCGACGAAGGCTTGGCGGAGTAGATCACGGACGACCCAATCGATCCCTGCATGCCGATGATGGTGTATTGGCCGCTGGGGCTGCCGGAGGCATTCACGAGCGGGCGAGGGTCGCTGCCGTCGGGCAAAAGACTGTGAAGCTCGTTGTTCCGGCGATACACGACTCGTCCGCCGAGACTGCCCTCATAGTTCGCGATCGATTCACTTCCGGGGGTCCTGACGGCCTGGCCGATGACCTGCCGTCCGGTGCCGTCCGTCACCACACTGGTCAGGTCGATCAACTGTACGCCGCTCGGCAAGGAGAATCCCTGATCATAGATGACTCGGGACCCCACCACATCCCGGACCAACTCGTCATCCGTCGTATTGGCCAGTGCTTGCCGGCCTGTGCCCGACGTCGATACCTTCCAGATGTCACGGTGGTCAGCACCGGAAAAGGGTACTGCCTGGGTTTGATAGATGACGAGCTGCCCGGCGAGTTTGGCGAAAGTGGCACGGATTCCTGGTTCGTCCACCAGCGTGACCTGGCCGCTTCCGTCGCTTTGGCTGCGAAAGAGGGATTCTTGGGAACCGGCCGTCCGTCCCCAGATCACGCCGGCCGGTGAAGCGGGAGCTGAACTAGTCGGTGCGGGGTCCGAAGTGCTTCCTCCACCGCCGCTGCTGCACCCGACGAGCATCATTAAAAGCGCGACAATGAGTGCCCACATGATTGACCTCCTCAGCGCGTCGTCTCGTGCGTGAGTCCGCTGATGCTCCGGCGGGCTCCGGTTGGTCATCCCGGCGCATTGTAGGAAAATGGAGAATCCGGGAGCAAGAATATAAATGGGTGAAGGAAAAGACAGACGGCTTTTGGGGGACCGATAGAGCCGAGTGGCCCTGGTCCTTTTGCTTCGAGGAAGAAACGAGGGTATTCTTGCCGGCATGAAATGGTTGTACCCAACACTCGTCGCTGTATTGTTGGCGCTGATGTTGACGGCGTATCTGACCGCCGCATGGAGCCCGTCGTTCAAGCTGTCTGCTTTATGGAATCAAGGCAACCGACCTGCTAACGTGCGGGGCGACGTTGGAAAATCCGTGGAGGGAAAGACCGTTCTTCAGGACGTTCTGTTGGAAGAGTTACGGCGAACGCACAACCTCCGTCCGCTGACCGATCAGGAGAGCGGCGCGAAGATCCAGAACCTCCCCATGGGAGTATTCGGCTTTTCGGAGTGCAGCGAATCGCTTGAAGCGAAACGGGGAGGGAAGCCGTCGCTGGAGGTGCAGAAGCGCCGCGATGGGATCGCGTATTATGTCGGCTATGCGTCGGACGAGGACATCGGAAAATATTTCGCCAGGATCAAGAACTTTCACATCTTGACGTACAATCAGGCCACGAGCAAGGCCCCGTCGCTGTTCGAGATTCCGGTCGATTTCGTCGCAAAGTGCGAAGCCCGCCAACTCGCGGACGGGCCGGTGTTCGATCTGTTCGTAAGGGACATTCCGGAATTGCAGTCCTGACCGGCTCAG
>DAOLIU010000061.1:0-17343 GCA_035328385.1 Nitrospira sp.
TGAGTCAATATCGCGTGTTGCCAGGTCCTGAACATTTTCTTCCTCCTGCTGCAGCGTCTATGGGTGTGTACTTGCCCAATCCCGGTGAGGCGCACATCAACGGTGTGATTGCATCGGAGGAAAAGGCGTACGAAGAAGCCGCGCGCCAGTTTCTCATGGCCTCCGTGCCGACGATTTTCCCCGGCCCCTTGGTCTTGTGGGCGTGGAACGAAAAGGCCGCGAAGAAAGCAACGGCCATCCGCCATCTGTACAACACGCTGAAAGAATGCGTGCAGCCGGGCCAGAAAGCGATGCTCATTCCCATGCCCGACTACAGGCCTAAGTATCCGAAGATCAATCCCGAAGTCGAAATCAATCCGAACCATCCCAATCTGACCATCTGGCATAACAAGATCGATTGCTGCATGTTCGTGGGGGTTCATTGTCACCAAGCGAATCTCTCCCTCAAGATCATCCGGGGCGGTACTTCCTGCTATACGATCGCCATGTGCGCCCAGGCCGGCCATGAGGATGCAATGCTATCGTTCCGTGACGCATCGGTCGAAAAAATCATGACGCTCGCCGATTGGATAAAAAAACTCAAGGGAACGGTCAAACCGCGGTTGACGACCAAGAACGGCGCAACAAGCTAAGCACTACCTGCATGCAGTGAAAGGAGGCTGGGGCCATGGCGGAAATAAAATCCCATATCGGGACTCAGAATAAGAAAGGCCAGACATTTACCGATCCGTGGAAGATGCTTCACGAAGCTCCCCGAACTCCATCGTTCTATACTGGCAGCGAAGTGATCAAAGAAGCCGTTCGTCGCGCCAGCTGCGACGTCATGATCGCCTATCCGATTACCCCGCAAAGCGAAGCGGCGGCGTTAATCGGAGAGTTGTTCGCCGAAGGCTACATCGGCGACTATTTCCGTGGTGAGAGCGAATTCGCGGTCATGTCGCAATGCGCGGGCGCCGCCTTCGGAGGCGCCCGAGTCTTCACGACAACGGCCGGGCCTGGCACGATGCGGGCCATGGAAAACTTCCCCATGTGGGCCGGTGCGCGGTTGCCGATCCAGATGATCGTCACCTGTCGCGGCATCAACTCCCCGCTGTCGATCCAACCGGACACGCTGGAAATCGCCTATCTGTTGAATACCGGCATGCTGGTCTGGCATGCGGAGACGGCCCAAGACTTCTTCGATTGGATTCTCAAGGGCTACATGGTCTCCGAGGAACCGGACGTGCATCTTCCGCTGGCACTCTGTTGCGACGGTTTCTTCGTGACGCACACGAAGGACGTCGTCAACCTGACCCCGGCCGACATGTGCCTTCCACCCTATGATCCCTATCGCTCGCCCGTTCCCTGCATGGACATGGAATGTCCGCCTGTCCGCATGATGCGGGATCCTTTCGTCATGAAGAGCAATTACATCAGTTATGCGACGCATGCGAGCTGGCAACAGGAAATCTGGGCCGCGGTTGAACGGTCCCGCAAGCATTCGATTCACTGGCTGAATGGGTTGATCGATACGGAGAACACCGACGAGGAAATTCTCATCGTGGCCTCCGGCACCGCCGTCTCTCAAGGGCGCGAAGCTATCCGCTTATTGGAAGATGAGGGTGTTCGCTGTGGACTCGTGAAAGTGAAGACGTTGCGTCCCTGGCCTGAAGAGGAGATTCGAGAAGCCACAAAGAACGCCAAGCACATCTTCGTGCCGGAGTTCAACGTGACCGGCTGGCTCGCGAAGGAACTCCGCGCGTCCATCCCGAACCCTCAGCGCGTCCATGCCGGCCCGCACGTCTGCGGAGGCATGACGATGCCGCCAGAGATCATCGTTCAGGAAATTAAGACGGCCCTCGGGATGAAGAGCTTCTCCCTGGCCGGTCGTGGAAGCTGAGCAGTACACTAAGAACCTGTTCGCTCCCGCGAGCGAATCTTGAGGAGGCCACATGAGCAAAGAACGAATTAAGATTTCTGAAGATCTCTATGACATCATGCCATCGGACTATCAGGACCTAGTCAAGAGCGCGACCTACGGCAAGGAAGATCGGGGCTGGAAGGATATCGGCACATCCAAAGAGCTGATCGAGCAGCACTCGCTGTGCGCCGGCTGTCCGGAATCGATGGCTTTTCGTTACATCTTGGCCTCGCTTCCGAACCCGGAAGATACGGTCATGGTCGGTTCGACCGGCTGTACCAGTCTGGTGTTTCCGATGGTGGCCGTTCATAACATCCACTCTCTGTTCGGCAACCAGAACGCGATCGCATCGGGTCTCAAGCGGGCCCTCACCGTGCGATTTCCGGACCGCGTGAAAGACGTCGTGGTCCTCGCAGGTGACGGCGCCACGGTGGACATCGGCCTCGACATGACGCTCCAAGCTTGGTTCCGTCAAGAGAAGTTTACGACCATCTGCTTCGACAACGAGCTCTATGCCAATACCGGCGGTCAAGAGAGCGGGCTCATGCAGAAGGGCTTCGTCGCTAAGATGGCTCCGGTCGGCAAACTGTTCGACAAGGTTCGGTTGCCGGAGATTGCAAGAGAGTCCGGCTGTCACTACGTTGTCAACTGCACGGTCAGCAAGCCTTCGCTGGTGGAGAAAGTCATCCGCAACGCGGTGCACGTGGCGCGCGAGATCGGGCCCACCTATCTGCAGCTGTACACGCCCTGCATTCTGGAAATCGGGAAGAACAGCATGGAAGGTTTGCAGGAAATGCGTGACTCAGAAAAGCCGACCGAACGGTTTGCTTACAAGGAATACATCAGCGAGCCGGCCAAGCAACTTCTGGCCGAGATGGCCGCGAAGGAGAAGGAACGGAAAGCGGCCGCCAAGCAGTTGGCCGGACAAGCTTAATCGAACGCGGAGGTCGCCCATGATCAAGAAGAGACTCAACATTCGAATGTCCGGACTCGGCGGACAGGGCGCCGTCACGGCAGCGCATGTCTTAGCTATGGCCGCCAACCGGGACGGTAAGTTTTCCATCTCCAATCCGTTCTTTGGCGCCGAGAAGCGAATGGCGCCTGCCGAGAGCTACTGCCGCATCGGGATCGAACGCATCTACGATCGCGGCGAGCTCGTGTTTCCCGACGTGATTCAAGTGTTTCATCCTCAAGTGATCACCATGGGGAAAAGCTATACGATGCCCTTCTATTCCGGCGTGAAGGAAGGTGGAGTGGTCATCATCAATTCGGCCCAGCCCCTTCTTTCGGAGGAAGACATTCAACGACTCAAGGATTTGAACGTCGCCGTGTTCTACATTGCCGGAACCGAGCTCGCGATCGAAGTCGCGGGAACCGAGTTGTCGACCAACATGGCGATGATCGGATCCGTCTCAGGCATTACGAAGTGTGTGTCCATGGATTCTTTGGACGGCGCACTTCAGGAACGGTTCGGCAAGAAGTTCGTCGCGTCGGGTGGAACGGCCTCTCTCGACGAAGCCATCAAGAAGAAGTTCGCCAAGAAGGAGATGCTGCTGGCGAAGAACCTGGCGACCGTCAAGCGGGCATACGAAATCGCCAGCGAGTGGGCCGAGAAGAACAAGGTCGAGCTGCGAGTCGGCAATCCTGCTGTCGCCGCATAAGAGAAGGAAACCCGTTGCATGTATAACGTTGCGCAAGTCATCGACGAAAAGTGCACAGCCAAGAAGGGATGCCGCTTGTGCATCATGTATTGCCCCGAGGCGAACTGCTTGGACCTGAATTCCGGCAAGATGGTCGCCGAGGTCAATATCGATCGCTGCAAGGGTTGCGAGCTCTGCGTCGTGGTCTGCAATGCCGCCAAGCATGAAGCCATCGTGATGCAGGCGGTCAGCGCCACCGGCCAGCTGATGTCGAAAAAGGGAGAATCCGCGGCCTTGGGGCAAGCGTACCAGGGCTGAACCGACACGGTTCGAATCTAAAGACCCCATGGCGTTCTCGCTATGGGGTTTTTTGTTGGGACCTTCGAAGGGGCGCATCATGGAATCCGAAGACAACGTCATCGATGAATTGTTGAGAGAGCTCACCGGCTTGATCAATCAGTACCCGAAAGCCATCGAACGCCGCGCGGCGATGATCCAGGCCACGGGCAAGGATCCCGAGCTCGTGGAGAAACTGGTCAAGGCCGCCGATACCATGCGCGACAGCGGCAACCTCTATCTGACGTGGGCCAAGCACTATGCAGCCTTGGCCGAAGGGAACTCCGACGCGGCCACCGATGAGGACGAAACCGAAGATTTCGACGTGTAGTCGACTCAACGTTTACGTAGCTGTCCCAAGGCTTTCCTGATTCATCCACTCTAAAAAACCCTCGATTTCAGCCGTACCATCTGTGCTAGAATGCGTTCGCTTGAACTGAATACCGTTCCCCGGTAGCTCAGTTGGTAGAGCAGCCGGCTGTAAAGCTTGCAGCTTCCACAGGAAACTGTGGTTGAAACATCGGGTGAATTCAGGGAAGCCGTCCCCGTACAACCGGAACGGTAATCCTGAGCGAAGCCTGCCGAACGGCAGTCAGTAGGCAGGAACGTGCAGAGACTAGAGGCTGAGGAGCCGATCCAATACCGCCTCACGAGCGCCCGACACCCTCTCCTGAAGAAACCCAGGTGGGTGAAGAGATAGTCCAAGCCCTTTCGAAAGATAGGGGGTCCTTGTAACCGGCTGGTCGCAGGTTCGAGTCCTGCCCGGGGAGCCAAATTGATACAACGGGGGCTGTTCCAGAGGAACAGTCCCCGTTTCTTTTGCAGTCACCTGGCTTGCCCGCAATCCACTTCCTCCACGTTGCGTAGTCTCCTCCTCCTCCCGCACCATCAAGATTCGCAATCGAACGGATCATTTGGCTAGAATAACCCGAGCGAGACCGGTAAGCAGCACAGGACTTGGATTCGCGGTGTTTGCATCGAAACATTCAGACGCCTGTGCAGTCGGACACGGAGGAACAGGGATTTTGTCAATTGATCCTCCTCTGGCGGTCTGGGTGCCTCGACTGTCCAAGTAGGCGGAGCCCCCTTCTGCCGTTACGATCGCTGAAGGTATACATGGCATAACCGGAGGATGAACCATGGACCTGAAAGGCTTTTGGTTGGGACTTGCCGTCGGAACCGTCTCCACTTGTCTGTTCGGCCCGTGGGTGTTCTCTGCCGCAAGCAAAGATAGCGCCGTGTCCGATGGTATCGCGCCGCAGGCCGTCGCCGATTATATCCATAGCATCATCCAAGCGGATCGGACGTTCTACACAAATGAGATCGTGGAACGGATGCAGACGAGAGGCATTGTCTCGGCCTCGGAGCATTGGAAGGAGACCGGGGATCTCCCGCTGCCCGCTCAATTCGTGCTTGAAACTGGCCGGATTGTCGCTCAGCAAGCCAATGGAATGCGGTACCGTTTGATCAGCAATTGGCCGATCAACAAAAAGAACGGTCCGATGACGGACTTCGAACGGACCGCCCTGGCGAAAGTCCTCATGAATGCCGATCGTCCGTATACCGGCATTGCGATGGAAGGCAAAACCCGTGTGTTTCAAGCACTCTATGCCGACAAAGCCCTCTCTCAACGATGCGCCGATTGTCACAATGTGCATCCCAGGAGCGCAAGAAGGGATTTCAAGGCCGGAGACGTGATGGGAGGTATATTGCTGAGCATCCCGCTCTCGCCCAAATAGAGCCGGCACCGTGAATTTCAAGCCGATTCACCCGGCCGGGCTCCCGCTGTGGCGGACCCGTTCACCATCCTGATAGGATGGGCGCGTGACACCGCTTCCGGATTTTGTCCCGTCCCCACTCTTACGCAACCCTCATCTCATGACGCTGGTCCCTCGGTATTGGCCTCGAAGGCGGCTCTTGCACGGGGTTCCAGTCGAATCCCGGCTCTTCACCGTCGCCGATGACACGAGGATCCTGGGATTCTGCCATTGGCAGGCAGATCGACGAGTTCACCCAACCGTGGTGCTGGTTCATGGACTTGAAGGCTGCAGCGAATCCCATTACATGCTTGGAATCGCCTCCAAAGCGTACCGAGCAGGCATGAACGTGATCCGCGTGAACCAGCGCAACTGCGGTGGAACGGAGCATCTCACTCCCACGCTGTACAACAGCGGATTAGGACGCGATTATCGAACGGTGATCGATGGGTTGGTCCGTACCGACGGTCTGACCGGCATATGGCTGGTCGGCTATTCGATGGGGGGCAATCTGGTCTTGAAGGCAGCCGGTGAAGCCGCCTCATCACAGCCGGCGCTGGCCGGAGCGGTCGCGGTCTGTCCCAATATCGACCCGACACAATGCGTCGCCGCCCTGGAGCATCCCAGGAACTGGATCTACCACAACCATTTCCTTACGAGCATGAAAGCGCGCATGCGCCGGAAAGCGGCGCTCTTTCCGGGCCGGTGGAACCTTGCCGAGTTGGACTCCATCCGCACGCTCCGGGAATTCGACGACCGTTTTACGGCGCGCGACGGTGGCTATCGAAACGGGGAAGACTACTACGACCGAGCGGGGGCGAGACATGTTTTGAAGTCGATCGCCGTTCCCACGGTCATCATCACGGCTCAGGACGATCCCTTCATCCCCTTTGGCATGTTCGACACGTCGGCCGTTCGAGACAATCCGAACATCAGACTCATCGCGCCTCGGCATGGGGGCCATTGCGGGTTCGTCCAACCGAACCGGCCCGATGAGGATCGCTTTTGGGCCGAAAATCGGATCATCGAGCTGATGGCCGGTATTACGATCCGGCAAGATGAGCGTGCACTTCCTGAACGTAGGTCTTGAAGGGATCCGGCATGGGGAAAGGTGATTGGCCCCTGACCTGGAAAATCGACCAATTGATTACGTACGGCGGGAAGAAGCGCTCCTCTTGCCCGGAATCTGGTTCGTGTGAAGGCGGAGCGTTGCGCAGCAAATGCCGAACCAGCTCTCCGCGGCCGTAAGCGCGGGTATTCCGGGGCGGATGCGCCGCGGCAAGTTCGATCGCCTTGTCCGTCGCCACGCGAGGGACGCGTCCTTCGTCCAGCAATCCGAAGTAGAGTCCCTTGTCCGGGTTCAGGTTGTGATATTCGAGGTCGAGGCTCTTCAAGATCGGATCGGTCCAGTCGACCTTTTCGGCTTCGCAGAACGACTCCAAGAGCCACAGCTTTGACGCCCAGTCCACCCGTCCCACGAGCTTGACGTATTCGCCGCGCAGATCCTCGAGCACCGCGGTCCATTGGTGGATCACCCAATCGGTCTCTTCATCCTGTCCGCTGCAATGCTGCCTCGCCGCCTCGACAAATTTCTCCTGGATGTCGATCGCCGACATTGTCTTGCCGGATCGTAGCTGCACCATCCATTGCCGATCCTGATCCTGAGAAATTTCCTGCAGGGCTTCGACCGGTTCGTTGATCTCGAGACCGTCCGGGACATGTCCCTCCTCGATCAACTGCAGGACCAAGCCGGTCGTTCCCATTTTCAGCGCGGCGGCATACTCCGTCATGTTGGAGTCGCCGAGCAGCAAGTGGATGCGCCGATACTGATTCGGGTCCGCGAGGGGCTCGTCCCTCGTGTTGACGATGGCCCGATTCTGCTGCACCCACTCGAAAAAATCATTGACGATATGATCGGCCCGCTGCGAGATCTGAAACCGCACCGACGGATCGAAGCGCCCGGCGCCGAGCGACGCGCGCGGTACGATCAACCGATCCGTCTGAATCCAGGCGTCCTGGGGACCGGCCGATCCGACTCGACCGGCGCCGGTGAAAATCTGTCTCGTGACCAGAAAGGTCACGAGCGGAGCCAAGCCGCGACGCGTGAACGGAAACCGCCGGGAGACCAGGTAGTTCTCGTGCGAGCCGAACGTCGCGTCCGTCTCGTGATCGACGTTGTTCTTGATAAGCGACACCTCGTCGGAAAATCCAAGGTCGTCGATCGTCTGCTGCAGGATCGTATCTCCCGCTCGATCGGCTGCGACCAGGTCGGTCAAGGAGTGACATTCCGGGGAGGCGTACTCGAGATGCCCCATATCCAGGTACACGCGGCCCGCATTCGTGAGAAACCCGCCGTTGCCGGGAGGCTCGTCGTGCCCGCGATGATGCACGTCCAGAAGCCCCTGCCGACGGACGCGGAACAGATGATCGCGGATCTTATGGGCAAACCAGGTAGGAGAATGGTCCGGCCGGTCCTGGTGGACCAGGAGGCCGTACTCGGTCTCCAGGCCGAAGATACGGTTCAGCATGGCTTCACGAGGCTTGGATCACGCTCTCTGCCATTCGCCGAGCTCGGCGGGCTTGAGGGGGGCGCGATATTTCGCGGATCCGCGCTGATTCCGATCGAGCACGGCGCACTCGATCGTCCGGCCGTCAAGATGGTCGCGCACATACTCCGCAACTGTCTTGGCATCGATCTCCGCCTGTTCCGATTCCGGCGCGGCCGCCTCCTGTTCCGATCGCGTCTCTGCGGCCCTGCGCTGAGACCGATCTCCCAGCACCCACGCATGCAGCGCAAGGCCGACCGCCTGATCGAGGGTGCCGGCACCGGATGGACGCGTCTGGAGATACGCCAGCATCGATTGCTCGACGGACCGATTGGCGGCCACGACGGCACAGTGCGTCCGTTCTTCAAATGTCCCGTCATAATTGATGGTCAAGAACCTGTCCTTGTCGGGTTTCTGCCCCAGTTCAGCCAACAGGATTTTCACAATGAACGGCGCCTTGAAGACCTCCTCGAAGGCCTGTTTGATCACCGGCGCAATCCCATACTTGACCATGCGGCCGCCGGTGACATCGGACGGCGACCGATTGAATCCTTCAACGTGGGCCATTTCCAGGAGGTTGAAGCGCAGTTTTTCGAGATCGGCCGGATGGCCCATGCCTCCCAGCGCCAGGCGGTCGTAAATCTCGTAGAGTTTCGGCGTGCCCTTGCTCACCGTGAGGAGCAGAATCCCGGCCTCGTATGTCACGGCGATCACCGGGCTGCCTTGTGTGAATTGTTCGTCCAGGTATTGCCGGCGGTTGCCGACCGCTTCGACCCAACGGTATGGTTCGTCGTACATAAAAAAGCTCCACTCAGCACGCGTGGCGGATATGGAAATCTTCAGCTTATCGATCAAAATCCCGGAAGGCCGGGACCGACCGATCAGGCGCCGTCCGCCTCATGGTCCCGCCTCCACATAGGATCCGTTCTACTCGAGCTCAGGCTCGACGGCTTACATTTGCTTCGAACCTCTGTTTGAGCTCCGCATCGGACACCGTGCGGATCCCGTCTTGCGTGATCAGCTTGATGACCGGATAGAGATTGGCTTCGCGATTCACGCCGCCGGTCGCCGAATCAAATTCAGCCGCGCAGGTCAACAGGCGCAGGGCCTGAATCGCCGCCTGCTCTTCCGCCATGCCGCTCAACGGCTGCTCCCCCCAGGTATTCAGATAGTGAAGAATCCCCCGTATCGTGGGTGAACCGGATCCGGACACGGCGTATTCGACTCCTTCGAATTCCGCTCCCAAAATGTCGTAGAAGTACGTTTTCGCCACTCCCTGCTCTGCGTCGTAGCCGGCAAAGATGGGCGCCACCGCCCCCGTGCCGGCGAGCGCCGCCGCCACGTTCTCCTTGAGCAGCTTGGAGAGAGCCCGCAACTTTCCTTCGAAGCTCAACTCCTGCAGCTGCGTCCGCCGGTAGTATTTAAACGAGTGTTCCAGGATGCGGGCCATTTCATAAGCCGTGGCCGGCACACCGGCGATCGCCATGACGCTGTAGCGATCGATTTCGAGCACTTTGTCGGTCCGATCGTACATCACCATGTTGCCGGCCGTGGCACGACGGTCTCCGGCGACCAGGACCCCGTCCCGATATCTGAAGGCCAGAATCGTCGTGGCCGTGGGAATGTCGACGTCCGATGCCGCCGCGGCCGGCAGGCCGAATTGATACCCCTGCTCCTTCAGCAACTGAAAAAAATCCCCCTGCATCCCCATCACATCACCCACATCGCCAAGTTCTTAGTTACGAGTGCTGAGCATTCAACACTTCCCTTTTCATTCCCCCGTCCTCTGCCGATACCGTTCCGCTTGTTTCGGATCGACCTTGCGCATGCGTTTCATCAGATTGTCCGTCTCCGGCGAACCGGTATCGGGACGCCGGGGACCTCGTTCCTCTTCGGAGGGACCGGGCCCCTTCGGCATCGGATCCGCCGGCCCTTCGCGGCGTTCGGGTGTCATAAAGCTGCTCATGGTTCAGCGTCCTTTCTTGCTTCCCAGACGTCGAGCGCACCGGCCGGCGAAGACGCTGCCTCGAAGACATCCGCGCAGCGCAAGACGGCCTCCGGCTCGAACAAATCACTCATGTCCAGCACCCTCGACCGAAACCCGCCGGCAAACTGAATCCGCTCCCACTGCATGCTCTTGATCTGGTCGGGAAACCGGCGGACACAGAGACCCCGCAATCCTCCCCTGGTATCGCGCGGCCCGGACGACAGCGCTTGCTCGACGTCCTTCTCGGTCGTCAACCGCCACGCCTTGCCTTCCGCTTCAAGCCCCAGAAAGAGTCCCCGCTCGGGATTCACATTGTGGTATTCCAGATCCAAGCTTGCCAGCCATGGGTCGTCCCAGCCGATCCGCTCTTCGCGGATGAACGTCTCCAACAGCCATTGCTTCGTGATCCAGTCCAGCTTTCCCACCAATTGGCTTCGTTCGCCGGTCAGTTGGCGCAACACCTTCTCCCACTCGGCCACGATCCAATCGGTCTCCGGATCGGATCCCGACAGCGTCCGACGGGCCGCGGCCAAATATTCTTCTTGAATGTCCAGTCCTGAAAGAGCCGAGCCGTGTTGCCGGCGCACCCTGACTTTGAGGTCCGCATCCCGTGAAATCTGCTTGATCGCCGAGACCGGGGACTCCAATTCAAGATCCGGCGCCGCGTCGCGGGCGATCAACTCCAGCACCAGCCTGGTCGTGCCGACCTTGAGCGCCGTCGCATACTCGCACATGTTGGCGTCGCCCAAAATCAGATGGAGACGCCGATATTTCCGGGCATCCGCGTGCGGTTCGTCACGGGTGTTCAGGATGGGCCGGTTGTGCATCGTATCGACGCTCAGATCCGTCTCCATGAAATCCGCGCGCTGCGACAGCTGGTAGGGGCCCGCCACGAATCCCGACTCCTGGGCTTCCGTCCCCACTTTTCCCGATCCCGCGATGACCTGGCGGCTCGCGAGAAACGGCAGCAGGCCGGACACCAGCGAGGCAAAGGGCACGGTTCTGGGCACCAGATAGTTGTCGTGACAGCCGTAGCTGTGGCCGTGGAAATCGGTGTTGTTCTTGTAGAGTTGAACGTGGGCGCCGCCGAGACTCCGGTTCCGGCGGTCGGCCGCCCGTTGAACCACGCGCTCCCCCGCCCGGTCCTGGGCCACCAGATCCTTCAAGGTCCGGCATTCCGGCGTCGAATATTCGGGGTGCGTATGATCGTTGTAGAAGCGCGCCCCGTTCGGCAATACGAGATCGCTCTTCATCTCGTGAAACGAAAACGGCCGATGGGCGTCGACCTTCGCGAACTCGTCCTCTTCCCGGTCCTGCTGCAATCCCGAGACGCGAAATCCCCGGGCATCTTCGTGCGGATCTTCTCCGGCATAGTCCCAGCGCCGCTCGAACGACGCCGTGAGGTGCGCCCGCACCAATTCCATCGATTCGACCACGGGATCCATCTGTTCCAGGTCATCCCTGGCGATCCCGTATTCGGTTTCGATCCCGAACAGCCGCACTGTTGCCGGCATACCAGTCACGCCTCGTCCCGGCCCGTCATATGATTTGATTCACGGCCCGCTCTTCCGTCTGCCGCCCGCGGCGGAACGAGGAGATCCCCACGACCTGTTCCGGATGGTGGTCGAGGAGCTTGAGCCATTCCTCGGCGGCATCGTCCGGCGGCAGCATCTCGCCCTCGCGAAATTCTTCCGCGGCGGCGTCCAAAAGATCCTGGGCCGTCATGCCGGCAGACCGTCCAGTTTGAATCGTACGATCGATCGCCTTCTCCTTGGCCCGTTGAACGATGGATGCCAGGATCGCCCCGCTGATGAGATCGCTGCGATAGAGCACCTGATGCTGCCCGTTGCGCAACCGGATCGACAGCAGGCGATTGTCATCCGTCCGCTTGAACAGGGTGTCGACGATCTCCCGGGCAAGCGACGCCGATACCCCGGCCGCATCGCCTCCCCGCTCTTCGCGCAAAGCCTGGTCGAACGGCAAATCGTCCGTCAGATAGACCTTGAGAATTTCGGTCGCCGCGTCCCGATTCGGCCGCCGGACCTTGATCTTCCGATCGATGCGGCCGGGCCGCAACACCGCCGGATCGATCAGATCCGGCCGGTTCGACGCCAGGATGATGACCACGTCCTGCAACGACTCGATCCCGTCCATCTCGCTGCAGAACATCGGCACGAGCGTGTTGGAGATGTTGAAGGATCGCATGGCGCGCCTGGTACCCAGGACGGATTCCGCCTCGTCGATGAAAATGAACGGCAGAGCCCCTTCCTTGCGCCGAGCCCGCGCCTGGGCGAACAGATCGCGGACCATTCGCTCCGATTCTCCGAGCCACATGTTCAGAATCTCCGGACCCTTCACGTGAAGGAAGGCGCCGGTTACGACGGGCGGGCGACGGTCGATTCCTGAGGCTGTCTGTTTCGATTCACCGACCAGTTTCGCCAAACTGCCGGCCGCGGCCTGTCCGATCAGCGTCTTGCCGCAGCCCGGCGGCCCGTACAGCAGGAACCCCTTGGGCTGGGAAAACTTGAACTTCTCGAAGGTCTCCGCATGCAGCAGGGGATATTCGATCGCCTTTCTGATCGCGGTAATCGCGTCCCGCTGTCCGCCGATCTGCTCCCACGTCACCGTCGGCACTTCATCCAATACGTGCCGGCCCGACTGGCGTTCCTCGAGTTTCTCGATCGCGACCCGATGGCTGGGATCGATCCTGATTTCGTCGCCCGCCTTCAACTCGACACCAGCGAGATCGCTCGACCGCTGCAGCACCAGGGCTTGCCGGCCCATCTCCTGCTCGAAGCGCAACCGCCCGTCCGGCATGGGTTCGGCCAGCTTCAAAATGGGTCCGTTCCGGTCATAGCCCAGCGTCTTGATGACGGCATAAGCTTCGTTGACCAAAATTTGCGTACCGATCTTGAGATCCTGCACCGGCACGCGGGGATCGACGTTGGCATAATATTCGGCTCCGCCGATGACGATCCTGGCCAATCCTTCACCCGGCACATCGAGCAACGTGCCGATCCGGTTGGCGGGAGCGGTCAGCTTGGCCACGACCTCGCTGACTTTCTTGAACTCGGCCTCGCGCTGCTGGTTGGCCGTCTGGGCGGCCATCATGGCATGCCGCACCTTGTAGAGCAGCTTCTGGCGGGGATCCGCCTCCGTGAACGACGCAAGACATTCTTCGATCAACTCCAGAGGATCGGATCCGCTCTGGGAGGAGCCTCCCCCTTGACCGCGTGGCCTGGGTTGTTCATCCGGCTGATTGCTGGGCCGACGATCGCTCATCACTCGTCCTCCACCTTCCCAAGATCTGTGATCCTACCATAGAGGTCCCGTCGATTACCGCTCGACGCGGACGCCTCTCGTCCCCGGACGAGCGTTGCCTCTCCGCTGCACCCGAATTGATCCGTCCAGCCGACTAATTGATGGCTTGCAGCGTGACCGTCACCGATTGCCGGCGATTGTTCCTGAGAATCTCGACCGTGACGCGGTCGCCGACCTTATGGTCTTCCATCACGTCCATCAGCTCATCGACAGTCGAGACCGGCCGGTTGCTGACGGACACGATGACGTCGCCCAACTCCACGCGGCCCGGCATGGTTTCACGGGCTCCCTGCAGGCCCGCCCGCTCCGCCGCGCCCCCGCGGGACACCTTTCCGATGATCAGTCCTTTGACGCCCCACCGTTTCGCCATGGAATCCGGCACCAGCGACACGCCCAAACCGGGACGGATCAGTTTCCCGTGCTTGATCAGCTCGGGGACGATCCGGTTGACCGTGTCCACCGGAACGGCGAATCCGATTCCGGCAAAGGCGCCGCTCGGACTGACGATTTGGGTATTGACGCCGATCAGCCGGCCGCTCCCGTCGAGGAGCGGCCCGCCCGAATTCCCGGGGTTGATGGCCGCATCGGTTTGGATCACGCCCTCGATCGTACGGTTCGACAGGGACTTGATGGTTCGTCCCAGCGCGCTGACGACCCCCGTGGTCAGGGAATGGTCGAGACCGAACGGGTTTCCGATCGCCAAGACCTTTTGTCCCACCCTGAGATCGTTCGACGACCCCACCGTGATGGGCGAGAGGGCGTCGTCCGGCGCTTGAATCTGCAGCACCGCCAGGTCGTGATCGGGATCCGCCCCGATCAGCACCGCCTTGTACTCGGATCGATCCGCCAACGTGACCCTGATGGAATTGGCGCCGTACACGACGTGGAAGTTCGTGACGATGTGCCCCTGCTTGTTCCAGACGAATCCGGAGCCGGATCCCTGAGGCGCCTCGAACAGGTCGAAGGACCAGGGATCGCGTTGGATCGCCGTGTTCGCGATGAAGACGACCGATTTCGTGGCCCGTTCGAACACCGCCATCGTGGCCCGTTCGTCCGGGGCCAATTCCAAAGGTGCGGGAGTCACGGTGCGCGCCTTGCCCTCCGGCCCGTCGTAGGTCGCCCCCAGCGGCTTTCCCCATTCCGCAGCGTGAACAGAGAATGTGCAGGACAACAGTGCGACCAGGCAGACAAACGGACCGGACGGATGGACGGCGGTTCGCGTCATGATTCCGGCTCGCCGATCAACTGGATCACAACCTCGCGCGTGCGGGCCCTGGTATCGAAGTCGACGACGACGATCTGCTGCCAGGTCCCCAGCAACAATGCACCCGAGGCGAAGGGAACGGTCACCGAAGGCCCCTGCAGCTGTCCGCGCAGGTGACTATGCCCGTTGTCCTCCCCGGCGTTGCGGATATTGTGCTGCCACGCAGGATCCGGCGGAACCGCGCGGTTCCAGAACGTTTGCGTGTCGGCCCGGATGCCGGGCTCGTCCTCGATGATCATGACCGACGCGGTGGTGTGCCGGACGAATACCGTCGCGATGCCGGCCGCCAGCTTCGAGCCGTCGAGCGCCTCCTGCACCAACTTGGTCACATTTTCGATCTGCGTTCCGCCGCGCATCGCCAGGCGCAAGGGAACGGTCTTGACGGCCATGCTCACCTCTTCATCCCGCGGAGCGCTTTGCGATCCGTCGGCGTCAGCCGGCGGCCGCGCGCCTCCTTCAGCACTTCGTCGAACGCTCCGTCCGCGGCCAGGCGCTTGAGCGCATGCATGACCTCGGCGCTCAAAATCCCCTGCCGCTCCAGCGCAGCCAGATAGGCAAACGCTTCGGGAATCGTTTCCTTCCGCCGCACATAATAATCCCGGCCGCGGCGCTGATTGCTGTACGCCTCGAACTGCTCGCACGCCACCAGCACTTCGGCAAGTTGCTTGACCCAGGGTTTGGCCCCGGCAAGTTTTTCCGGATAATAATAGTAAAGCATCACCGCCTGCATCCAGGGTTCCCATCGAACACCCAGCTGCTTGATCGCCGACCGGACGGCGCGCAGCCGGCGGGCGAGACGGCGCGCATAGCCCAGCCGCATCTCGACCTGCTCCACCGCCCAGGGCGTCATTTCGATCCCGTCCGCCTCCAATTCCCGCCGATAGCGGGAGAGAAACGCTTCGGTCTCGCGTCCATAGACGGTCTCCGGATGTATGGTCCGCCATTCGCGCGGTCTCGTGGGGATCCCGTGCGCCTTGGCCCAAGACCAGATCTTCCCGAAGAGTCGGCGGTCCAAGCCGGCGCGGCCCAAGTCGTGCAACAGACAGGCGATTTGATATTGACGTACGCGCTCGGGGTCATGGCCCAGTTCTTCGGCGACGGCCGCGCACATTTTGGCCGTCCGCACCGCATGCGGGCGATCGTAGCCCCGAATCGTCCTGCCTCTCTGGTGTGGATGCGGATGGTCGTAGAGTCGAAGCAACCGCGAAACCAGCGTCCGCGGAACGACCAACGGAGCGGACCTGAGCCTGGATGGTCTCATAGAGGGGAGCGACGGCACCCGGAATCTGCCTCGGATGCACGGAGGATATCGTCGGCTGAAACGAGGTGTCAAGGCGAGCCCGAGAAGGACCTCGCCGAATCCCCGGATCTTTGCTATGCTCTAGCCCGTTCGACCGATCGGCACGCACCTACGTTTCGACAGAGGGAGCCATGTCTAGGACACCTCGACGTCTCGCGCTGATCGGCGGTTGCTGCTGGACGGCCATGGTAACGGTCGTCACCGCTTTCTCCGTGGCCGTCGCCTCTCCGATCGACCAACTCAGCGACCTGACCGGGAGGGTCTCCGCCGTCGTCACCCTCAAGGGACGGGACAACTTCAACAGCGAATACCGGTACGACGTGAGCGCCAAGAACCTGTCCTCCGAAACCTTCGTCGGAGATTCCCTCTATATCGTGCTGGACAAGGTGACCAACCTTGGCGGCGAGGAACGCGAAAACCTGAACAGCGATCCGATTTTGAGCCGCATGGACGTCCTGGGGCAGGAGGGGGAAACATCGGACGGAAAACCCTATTTCAGGATTCCACCCGGCGCAAATCCCGATCTCGTCCCCTACAGCCAAAGTCTTCCCGCCAGCGTCCGGCTCCGCAACAAGGACTACCTGATCGTCTTCACACCCTCATTCAAAGTCTATGGGATGCGACGGCCCCCACCAGAGCCCAAACAGCAGCCCCAAGCGCAACCCCAAGCTCAGCCCAACGGTCCGCGCAACCAGGCACAGGAGCGACAGACGGAGAAGCTCATCCAACTGTTGCTCAAAAAGGGCGTTATTACCGAGGAGGAATGGCGGAAGGCGAACCAGCCGTGACCGATCCATCCTGTCGAGCCTGCGGAGGGCAGTGGCCGGGCACCGACCACTTCATCATGGACCTGGGGCTCTCCACGGCCTTTCTGCACGACGATCAATATTTCCCAGGATGGACGGTCATCGTCTTCAAACGCCACGCGACGGAGCTGTTCCACCTGGCTCCTACGGAACGCATCCAGCTGATGGAAGAGGTCAACGTCGCGGCCAAGGCTCTGGCCGAGACCTTCGGAGCCAAGAAGATCAACTACGAACTGCTCGGCAACCAACTCCCCCATATCCACTGGCATGTGATTCCCCGACTGGCGGCAGACCCGGCCCCGCTCGAACCGGTCTGGCGCGTCCCGCATGAACCGATTCGTCTCACCGGCGCCGACCTCCAGGGCAGAATTCGCTCCATCGCGGGGGCGATCGCCGGGCTGCGGTAGCCGATGCCGAGCCGTCCTGAGACGTCTGCGGGGCATAGACGGACCGGACCACGACTCTCCAGTCGAATGCTATAATGTT
>DAOLIU010000062.1:0-17007 GCA_035328385.1 Nitrospira sp.
CTTCAACAAGTCGGGCAAGGAAGTGGCGCGCATTCAGGTCGAAGAGCCGATCTACGTCCGCCCCGCCGAGCGGGTGAACTGGCTGTAGGCCGGCCCGGCGAGCCCGCGGCCCCGGGGCCGCGGGCGGTCGAGCGCCGAAGGGCAGAGTATTGAACCAATACTCTGCCCTTCGTTTATCTGCCGGTTGTCAGGATTGTCAGAAGGAGCCGGGCACCGGCTCAGCGTGCAGGCGCCAAGGGGACTCGTGGCACAAAAATCAAAACTGTGGGCCTACCTCGGTGCCGGAATTGTCCTGATCGTGATCTTTTCCGTCGAGCAGATGATGCTCCTTCGTCAGTGGCAGGACAGCATGGTCTCGCAGCAACAGCGCAGCGCGATCCGCGAAGAGGTGCTCATCCTGCGCCGTTGGACGGCGGATATCGACAATGGGTTTCGCGGGTATGTCTTGGTGCGGCAACCGTACTTCCTGGCTCCCATGGTCATGGCCGAGGAAGAAATTCCTATGGCGCTGGAGCGTTTGACACGGCTGACCGGAGAAACCCCCGCGCTTCGGGGGAGCGTCCAGGTGCTCAAGCGGCGGCTTGATGAGTTGGTCACGACCAAACGGCGGCTTGCCACCAAGATTGCCAACGGGGAATCGGACGAAGTTTTGGCCTATGTCCGGGCCGGAGAAGGATTGGCGCTGGCGAAAACCATCTCGGCGGTCTTCGATGATCTCGAAACCAAAATCGCCAGACAATTTCCGGAAGCGGACTTGGCTCCTCTCGAACGGCAGAAAAAAACGCTCTGGCAACTGGTGGCCGCCCAAGCCGGCGCCGTGTTCGTCGGAGTACTGGTGATGGAACTGCTGCTTGCCGCTTTCGCCGCCCCTCAGCGTTCGGAAACGTAATTCCTTCTCTCCGGCGCTCGACCCGTTCGTCCTCGTCATGGAATCGAGAATTCCGCCCAGAGAAAGGTATGGTCTGAAGGATCCTTCGCCCGGCGGGGCTCGACGTCGACGTCGGCCTTGATGCACTTTTCAGCCAGCGGCGCTGTCGCAAGAATGTGGTCGATGCGCCAGCCTTTATTGCTCTCCAGCGAACTCGGTGCCCGGTAATCCCAAAACGTATACTGTTGACGGTCCGGATACAGGCGCACGAACACGTCTTGAAATCCCCAGGACAGAGCCGCCTGATAAGCCTTCCTCGCATCTTCGTGATAGCAGACGTGCTTGAGATGCTTCTCGGGACCATGGACGTCCATGGGTCTCGGCGCCACGTTCATGTCTCCGCACCAAATGGCCGGCGTATCGGGGGAGAGATGCTTGTCGAAATAAAGTCGGAGCCGCCTATACCACTCCAGTTTATAGGCGTACTTCGGCGAATCGATTTCAAATCCCTGCGGTACATAGGTGTTGATGATCGGGATCCCGTCGATCACCACGTGCAGCAGCCGGGGCTCGTCCGGTTCTCCTCCGTCGTCCAATCCGGCTCGAACCACGTCCGGTTTCTTTCGGCTCAGAATCGCGACGCCGTTGTAGGACTTCATCCCGCGGAACGTAATCTCATACTCGGAGGGAGCAAGGGCAAGCAGAGGGAACTCGCTGTCTTGAACCTTTGTCTCCTGCAGACAAAGTACGTCCGGCTTTTGTTGCTCCAGCCAATCAAGCACGATCTGAAGACGTTTGCGCAGTGAATTGACGTTGAACGTGGCGATCTTCACGGTAGTGCCCCCGAGGCAGCGCGATGCTACCAGATGCTTCCCCGGAGGGACAAGCGGAGCAGCACCGGTCCGGAAACCGGAATGCGTCGGCCGAGGCAGCCTGCAAGAATAGACCTCAGGGCTTCGCCAAGAAACCCGAACGGCGAAATCCTGACCGGAGATCGGGGTAAGGCTGTCACGGCATACGACTCGATCGCTTGCCTATGAAGGAGGCTGCTGGAATGAAGAAGCCGGCACGAGAAATCGGTGGAGAATCGCCTGCTCGATTCTCGATCGGCCGCGGTCCGGAGCCGGAAACCGCAGGATCAAATGGATGCGTCCCGAATCGACCAGCTGGATCGTGATGCGAGGTTCCGGAGAGGGCGCCTCGAGCAAGTTGGTCTGTTCCAGGAGCTTCATCTGACGGCTGGCCTCGGCCATAAAGGGCGCGCACTCGACCTTGGCCGCCTCAAGCAACCGCTTCTCCTTCTCCTGCCAGTGCTCGTCCGACTGAAGCGGCACTGTCAGCGTGTACAGTCCGTACTCTTGGCCGGGATTCTCTTTGATCAGGGCGTTGGTGAAGAGGAGGCTGTTGGGAAACACCGTCACACGACCGGTGTAGAGATGGGACGCCTGGCCTGGACCGATCTCCAGGAGTTTGGTGGTAAAAATGTCATGGTCCAGTACCACTCCTCGATGTCCGGCGATTTGAATGCGATCGCCGACCGAGTAGACCTTGCCGCCGACCCGCAACGCCGATCCGCTCCAGCAAAGCAAGAGTTCCTTGGTCGCAAGGACAAGGGCGGCGGCCAATGCGACGAGCGAGACGGCGAATGCCTGGAGCTCGTGCGCCCAAATCACCGCGAGGCCGATCAGAAACGCGAAGAGAATCGAGTTTCTGGTCGCCACGACCCAGCGCCGCTTCGCTTCCATCGACAACCCGGCATTGCGCGAGATTCCCCGCACGACCAAGGCGCGGATGATCAGGAGCGACACCAACAGAACGAGCGACTTGAACCCGTCCCAGCCCACCGCACTATCGATGCGGATCCATTCGAATTGGTTCACAATGCTCCGCCGTGGACGGCCGTGCCGACGATAGTACCGTCACATCCGCTCGGATCGACTCCGGACGGCACGGGCTCATAGGGACTTTCTCGATGCAAGGTGAGAATAGACCTATTCGTTCTGCAGGAGAGCTTCGCGGGTTCCCGGCACACATTCCTCCCGCTTCCATTGCTTGAGCACCTTCTGTTCATTGAACGTCAAGGTGTATCGATAACAGTAGAGCACTTCTTTGGGACCCTCACCCGGCTTGCTCAAAAGCGACGTCGCCTGTTTGGTGGCGTTGGCCAATCCCGAAAAATGCAAAGGGCTCAGTTCTCGCTCGGTGAGCGGCACCCGATAGGTCCACACGCTGTCTCCGCCGAGGGCGGGCGTTTTTGCCGTATGGGGAGGGCCGAGTTTCTCGGTCACATCATCCTGGGTGAGCCGATTCACGCCCTTGTTGAAGTACCCGTCCCGCCAAGGGCCGCCGCAGGCCACCACCAGCAGGGCGATCACGAGGAGCGGGAGAACGCGACAAACGCGGTGGGGGCGCATCATGGTTTCGGCCGGTCGTGAAGCTCCTGCATGCGCTTGATCGAACAATACAGCGCATAGCCTTGCGCCAACATGCCCGTGACCAAGAGGCCGAGCGCCGTCTGGAGCCATCGAGAGCCCTGGTCATCCAACCCGTAGATCCCCATGACAAACCCGGACGCAATAGCCACGACGCCGACGAACCGCGCCATCATGGCGTTCATTCGCCAATTCACGCGGGACGGGGATGAGGAATCCATGATCTGTACGCTACACTGGAAAGAGGCGCCGGTTCAACTCCGGGCGGCTCGAAGCTCGCGGGCCCGCACCTCCAGGGAGACGGCCTCCTCGCGGCGACCCAATTTCTTCAAGACATTGGCCAGATCCTCCAAGGTCTTGGCAACTTCAGGGTGGGACGGACCCAACGTCTTTTCGCGTATACTCAATGCCTTGCGATAGAGAGGTTCCGCCCGTTCAGGCTGGCCCTGCGCCACTCGCAACTGAGCCAGATTCGCGGCGCCGAGCGCGACGTCAGGATGCTCCGGTCCCAGAAGCCGCTCTTTAATGAGCAGCGCCCTGGTCAGCAAGGGATCGGCCTCTGCATATTGCCCGTACATGCGATGCAGCACCCCGAGGTTGTTCAAGGTGGCCGCCACGTCAGGATGGTCCTCTCCATGGACTTCCTGATATATCTTGAGCGCCTGCAGATAGACCGGCTCGGCCTCGACGTGTTTCCCCTGCCCGGCATAGACCTGCGCCAGCTGCGACAGGCTGACGGCGACCCGACGATCGTGCAAGCCAAACTCTTCCGCCTTGCGCACCGCCACGAGAAAGAGCCGTTCCGCCTCCGCGTAATTCCCTTGGTGAACAGCCTGTTGTCCCGCAGCCATGGTCGATTCCCATGTGGCCTGCTGGCAGGCGACGGACCAGCACATGAGGAAGGCGGCCAGCGTGATGAATCTCATAGCAACCCTATTCGCTCGGCGAGAGATTCGGCCGGATATGTGATGATTTCGGCCAGAGTCGGATGATAGTGCGGCATGCGGAGCAGGTCGGCGACTGTGCCGTGAAAGTACATGACGGCAATGAGCTCGTGGATGAGCTCTCCGGCTTCCGGTCCGACGATCTGGGCTCCAAGCAATTTCCCGCCGGCCGGAGACGCCACCAGCTTGACGAATCCGTGATGGTCGCCGCGGCACATGGCCTTCCCATGATCGGCAAACGGGTAGGAGGCCGCAAGATGCGGAACCCCTCCTGCACGGCACGCCATTTCGCTCAATCCCACCGTCGCCACCTGCGGCTCGGTGAAAATGACTTCGGTCACCAACCGGCTGTCGAAGGATCGCAGCGGCCCCGCCGTCTGGAACGCGTTGAAACCTGCCATTTCACCTTGCTGCACGGCGATGTGCACGATGTCATAGAGGTTGGTCACGTCGCCGGCGGCGAAGATGTGCGGTTGGGACGTCCGCATGGTATCATCCACCGCCACCCGACCGTCGACCACCGTGACTCCCGCCTTGTCCAGGTTCAACCCGTCGATGTGCGGTCGCCGTCCCAACGCCTGCAGAATGAGCGCTCCGTCTGCATGGACTTCGCGCCCCCGGTGACGAAACGTGACCCGTTTGTTCGAACCGGATCGCTCGACCCGCTGCAGGGCCGTGCCCGTGAACACCGCGATTCCTTCTTCGCGCAAGGCTTGTTCCACCGCGGACCCGATATCCGCGTCAAGATGCGAGAGCAGATGATCGCTCCGTTGAATGATCGTCACCGTGGTACCGATCCGGCCGAAGAACTGGCCGAACTCCAAGGCGACCGGCCCACCGCCCAGCACGACCACCGACGCGGGCCGGTCCCGCAGATCGAGCAAGGTATCGCTGGTCACATATCCCGTTTCGCTCAATCCCGGCACCGATATATCGTTCGGGGCTGAGCCGGTGGCGATGACGAAGGCCTTCGCTTCCACTTCCTGCGACCCGATCCGTACGCGGTTGGGAGAGAGAAAGGAGGCGGCGCCTTGATAGAGCGTGAACCGCGGGTCACGAAGCTGCTCGATGCGATAGTCGGCGAACTCCCGGACCAGTCGATCCTTGCGATCAACGATCTTCTCCAAATCTGCGGTCACTTCGACGGGCGAGAGGCCAAACTCTTTGGCCCTCCGCATCAGTGCGGCGATTTCGGCCGTGCGCAGGATCGTCTTGGTCGGCATGCAGCCCCGCAGGATGCAGAGGCCTCCGAGCGGGCCCTGATCGACGATCGCCACGTTTGCGCCGCGGTCGGCCGCAGTCCGCGCCGCGGCATAGCCGGCGGATCCTCCGCCGATGATCACGATGTCATGCGAGTCCGCCATGCGCCTCCCTACTGGGATAACTCATCCGGTTGCCGTATAGTACTACATGATGGTTGAGCCGGGCCGCTATCGCCACTACAAGGGAAACGAGTACGAGGTCGTCGGGACGGCGCGGCATTCGGAAACCGAGGAGGAATTCGTGGTGTATCGGGCCCTGTACGGAGCACGCGGCCTGTGGATCAGGCCTCGCGCCATGTTTGAAGAGGCGGTCACGGTCGATGGAAAGGACGTACCCCGTTTCCAGTTTCTAGAGCCTGGTCCACTGTGAAAAGCTGGCCGCTTGCCCCACCCTGACCGCCTGCGCATCCATGACCGTCCACACGCACGCCCCTTCGATACGGAACCGCCGGCCCGTCATGGATATGCGCACCCCACGATAGTCGCTGAAAAAGCCGCGTGAACGCGCCGTTTCCAACATCCGTTCCCGTTCGTCCCGATGAACCGGTTCGGCGGTCAGGCGGGACGGGGTCCTGACCAACCGCTCCCAGGTCGACTCCCACAAGTCCAGCGCGAGCCGATTGCCGTAGTTCAAGATCGGATCCGGCTCGACTCCGTGGGATACCACCACGAACGGCGCTTCGAACAGTGTGCGCGCTTGAACCTCCGGGGTCCCGGTCCGTTCGATGAGGTCCTGGCCGATCCAATACCGATAGCTGTCCAGGAGCCACCGACACCATTGCACCGTCGAAGGCGTGGTCCAGCTTGCAGGCTCTACCGCTTCATCCACGTTCCACCAAACAGGACGGAAACGCATGCTCCGCGTCGACATAAGCAGGAGGAAAGCACCCTTGTCAATTCCTAGGTCGACCTCTGTATAATGGGCTCCCCCGACTCGGTGTAACGGAGGAACGGTGCATGGCCAGCCGGACGCTATTTGACAAGATCTGGGACTCCCATGTCGTGCGGCAGGAACCGGACGGCACGACCTTACTCTATATCGATCGCCAATTGGTCCACGAGGTGACCTCACCCCAAGCTTTCGAGGGACTGAAGCTCGCAGGCCGTCGACCCCGGCGACCCGGCGCCACCCTGGCGGTGCCGGACCACAACGTGCCGACGACGGACCGTCGTGTGGGGATCGCCGATCCGATCAGCGCCAAGCAGATCCGGACGCTCGAGGACAACTGCCGCGAGTTCGGCATCACGCTGTTCGGCATGGATGACCCGCGGCAGGGCATCGTTCACGTCATCGGCCCCGAGCAGGGATTCACTCTGCCGGGGACGACGATCGTGTGCGGCGACTCGCATACCTCGACCCACGGCGCGTTCGGAGCACTGGCCTTCGGCATCGGCACGAGCGAGGTCGAACATGTCCTCGCCACGCAATGCCTCGTGCAGAAGCGGCCCAGGACCATGGAAATCCGCGTCGACGGCGTACTGTCTCCCCGCTGTTCGGCGAAAGACGTGATCTTGGCGATCATCGGAAAGATCGGGACGGCCGGCGGCACCGGCTACGTGGTGGAGTACACCGGATCGACGATCGGCGGCCTCAGCATGGAAGGCAGAATGACGCTGTGCAACATGTCGATCGAGGGGGGGGCGCGGGCAGGCCTGGTGGCGCCGGACGACAAGACCTTCGCCTATCTCAGAGGACGGCCGCTCGCCCCGCAAGGGGATCTTTTCGAACGGGCGGTTCAAGCCTGGCGGGGGCTCGGGACCGATCCGGGCGCCCGCTACGACGCCACGGTCTCGCTGCGGGCGGAAACGATCGCGCCGCAAGTCAGTTGGGGCACGAACCCCGGCATGGTGACCGGAGTAGATGGTCTGGTTCCGGACCCTCGGACCATGGCCGATGACAAGGCCAGGCAGGCGGTCGAGCGTGCGCTCGAGTATATGGGCTTGACGGCGAACATGCCGATTACGCAGATCAAGGTCGACAAAGTGTTCATCGGGTCCTGCACCAACTCGCGGATCGAGGACCTTCGTCTCGCCGCAGGGCTGGCCAAGGGCAAGCGGGTCGCGAAGACCGTGCACGCCATGGTCGTCCCCGGATCCGGATTGGTCAAGCAGCAGGCAGAGCAGGAAGGGCTCGACAAGGTCTTTCTGGAGGCGGGATTCGAGTGGCGGGAAGCCGGCTGCAGCATGTGTCTGGCGATGAACGCCGACGTCCTTCAACCGGGTGAACGCTGCGCCTCGACGAGCAACCGCAACTTCGAGGGGCGTCAGGGTGCGGGGGGCCGGACTCACCTGGTGTCGCCCGCCATGGCGGTTGCCGCCGCGGTCGAAGGGCATTTTGTAGATATCCGACATTGGACATAGCAGGAACTCATGCAAGCCTTCACCCAGATGACCGGCATCGTGGCCCCGCTCGATCGTGTGAACGTCGACACGGATCAGATCATTCCGAAGCAATTCTTGAAGACCATCAAACGGACCGGGCTCCGCGAGGGCCTCTTCTACGATTGGCGAAGGCGGAAGGACGGGTCGCCGGACCCCGATTTCTTTCTCAATCAACCCCGCTATCAAGATGCGACGATTCTTCTGACGCGCGACAATTTCGGCTGCGGGTCCTCGCGGGAACATGCGCCCTGGGCTCTGCTCGACCAGGGCTTTCGTTGCGTGATCGCTTCCAGCTTCGCCGACATCTTCTACAACAACTGCTTCCAAAACGGCATCCTGCCGGTCGTCCTGAGATCCGACGACATCCAATCCATCATGAAGGACGTCTTGGCCACGGAAGGATACCAGCTCGCCGTGGACCTCGACCGACAGACGGTTACCGCCCCGTCCGGAGTGTCGTACCGCTTCGAGATCGATCCGTTCAGAAAGGATTGCCTGTATCGGGGCCTCGACGCCATCGGCCTCACTCTTCAGCAGGAAGCGGCGATCTCCGCATATGAAGCCAAGCGGAAGAACGAAGCGCCCTGGCTTTTTCTCGATCTCCCTTCCTAGCCAAGGAGGTTTTTCGTGAGGTGGCTCTGGCGACCGGGACTGCTGTTCACCGTACTGTTCTTTCTCGGCGCGGCTTACTTGCTGGTGGCGCTGAACTACAGTTATTCGGACGGCAACCGGGCCGGCTACATCCAAAAGCTGTCGACGAAGGGCTGGGTCTGCAAGACCACGGAGGGAGAATTGGCCATGACGACCGTGCCGGGCGTGGCCCCCATTCTCTGGGAATTCACCGTGTGGGACGAGAACGTGGCGGCACAGCTGATGCAGCTGATGGGAAAGCGACTAGTGTTGCACTACAAGGAGTACCGGTACCTTCCCACCACCTGCTTCGGAGACACGCCCTACTTTGTCGATCGCGTCGAGGTACAGGAATAGCGCCCCTCACAGCCAGCCTTTTTTCCTGAACAGCACGAGCATCGAGATTCCGACGGCAGCCATGACTCCCAGAATCAGAGGATAGCCCCATTCGGCCCGAAGCTCGGGCATGTGCTCGAAATTCATGCCGTAGATGCTGGCGATGAAGCTGAGCGGCATGAAGATCGTCGTGATCACGGTCAACATCCGCATGACGCTGTTCAGACGGTAACTGACGCTCGACAGATAGATGTCGAGACTCGCAGAAACCATTTCGCGCAAGGTTTCGATCGTATCCACGATCTGCACCACGTGGTCGTAGACGTCGCGAAAGAAGACTTTCGTCGGTTGCTGGAGAAAGGGACAGTCGGACCGGGAGAGATTGTTCATCACGTCCCGCAACGGCCAGACCGCGCGGCGCAGGAAGAGCAATTGACGCTTGAGTGCGTGAATGTCACGGAGCGTCTCCGGCTGCGGATCAGCCACGACCAGTTGCTGCAGGGACTCGATCTTTTCGCCGACCACCTCCAGCACGGCGAAGTACTGGTCCACGATCGCGTCGATCAGAGCATGACAGAGATAGTCCGCACCGGACTGCCGTAAGCGGCCCTTTCCGCCGCGCAGCCTCTCACGCACCGGCTGGAACACATCGGTTCCGTTTTCCTGAAACGACAGCACGTAGTTCCGCCCCAGGACCAGGCTGACCTGTTCGACCATCACGTTCTGGCTCTCGGCCAGGGTCAACATCTTCGTCACCAGAAAGAAATAGGTCTCGTAGTCGTCCAGTTTGGGGCGCTGATCGGTGTTGGCGATGTCCTCCAGCAGGAGCGGATGGAGGCCGAACTGTTTGCCGAACGCTTCCAACACGTCCATACGGTGTATGCCGCTGACGTTGATCCAGACGACCGATTCGTCGGTCGGCGGCGCGAGCGTGGCCGGATCATCCACCTGGCGCTCCTCACAGTATCCGCCCGCATAGTGGAAGGCCGTGATGGTAACGATGTCGGATTTCTTCTCGCCGATGTGAACGATGGTCCCCGGCGGAAGTCCGGCTTTCTTGGAGCGTTTTTGGAGCAGTTTCATGGGTGACCTGACAGACCGTGGACCGGGTCTTTCCTGCACGTCCGGAAGAACCGCCAACAGGTTCCGACCGTCGGGCCGACGCCGCACGACCCGTCTCTACCCGCCAATACGGAGGCGAGCGACACCTGCCCTGCACGCAGGACGATCTCTCGAGGACCGTCGGCTCATCCCGCCCTGCTTGTACGCAGGTTTTGGCAGCCGGTCAAGTGCTGTGCCGCGCGAGGTCTGCGACTTTCCCCTTTGACAGCGGTCCGAGACCTGATAGGCTGAAACTTCACGGTCTCAAAGGTCTTCTGCATGGAACGAGAACTCAACCTCCTCGTCGAAGCCGTCCGCGAAGCCGGTGCCCGAGTGCTCGAATTGGCGCGCATCGGTTTTGACGTGCAGACCAAGAGCGACCGCTCCCCGGTGACGACCGCCGACCTGGAAGTCAATCGGATCCTCCACGCGATGCAGCAAAAACACTTCCCCGAGGACGGATGGCTGTCTGAGGAATCTCCGGACGACCCGGCCCGGCTGGAACGTACCCGCGTTTGGATCGTGGATCCCATCGACGGTACCAGGGCCTTTATCAAGAAACTGCCCGAGTTCTGCATTTCCGCCGCGTTGGTCGAGAAAGGTCGTCCCCTTGCGGCCGCCATCTTCAATCCTTCGACCGACGAGCTCTTCTCCGCCGTTCGAGGCCGCGGCCTCCAGGTCAACGGTAAACCGGTCGCCAGGTCGACCAAGACGGACCCTCCTCTGGTGATGGTCAGCCCGGGAGAGCTTCGGGGCGGTCGTTGGAACGAATTGGGCCAACGCATCCGAACCGGCGTCTTCCATTCCATCGCCCATGCCCTGACCCTCGTTGCGACCGCCCGAGCCCAGGCCACAGTCACGGCCGAGAAGGAAAACGAATGGGACCTGGCGGCCGGCGTGCTGCTGATCGAAGAGGCGGGCGGCATCGTCGAAGACGCCGATCATCATCCTCTGACGTTCAATCGACCTGTTCCTCAATTCACAGGCTTGCTCGCCCTGGCGGGAGCGACCGAACCTCATCTGCAACCGCTCCTGCGCAGCCATGTCGCTCGAGCCGGCAAACAGGCGGCGAGATGACGCAGCCCGAAACGATCGCCCTCCTCGGCACCGGCTTGCTGGGAGGCGCCATCGCCGAGCGGTTGCATCACAGCGGCCTATCCGTCATGGCCTACAACCGAACCGCCTCCAAGACACGTTTCCTGCGGTCGCAAGGTGTCGTGATCGCGGAGCATCCAGAAGATGCCGTTGCACGGGCCAACGGGATCATTCTGGTCCTGACCGACGCAGGAGCGATCCGGTCGCTCCTGCTGAGTCCATCCTGCGCGCGACGATTGTCCGGCAAGACGGTGATTCAAATGGGTACGATCGGCCCCGATGAGAGTCAGGAGCTGCAGCGAGACTTCGGCGATTTCGGTGCGGAATATTGCGAAGCTCCCGTGCTCGGAAGCCTCGCCGAGCCAAGGCCGGAACGCTGCTGGTCATGGTCGGAGCCACGGCCGAGCAGTTCGAGAAGTGGCACCCCGTCTGGAATGCTTTGAGCGGGCATCCGCGATTGGTCGGTCCGGTCGGTCGCGCTGCGGCGCTGAAACTTGCCCTCAACCAACTCATCGCGGCACAGATGGCGGCCTTCTCTCTGAGCCTCGGCGCCGTACAACGATCCGGCATCGACCCCGACACGTTCATGGCGATCCTTCGCGAGAGCGCGTTGTTTGCCCCCGCCTTCGACAAGAAGCTGCCCCGTCTGCTCGGCCGGCAGTACGACAATCCCAATTTTTCAGTGGCGCATCTCTTGAAGGATCTCCGTCTCTTCGGTCGCCTTGCAACCGGCCTGCGTCTTCGGTCCGAGTCCGCGGAGGGAGTCGGGACCATCCTTGAGGCGGCCATCGCGAGAGGTCTGCAAGACTTGGATTATTCCGCGTTGTTCGAAGTCATCAACCCGCCCGGCACGACTGCACCGCAATAGATCCGCTCCCAACCCGTCGGCACTTCGCAAATTCCTTGTAGATCACCAGGAATCTTTTATACTGGGAATGGTCAAACTCAATAACAAAATCATAGCGATCGACGTGCGTACTGCCGTACAAAAGCCGAACAGATCACCGATCAATCCCGAGGCCTTCGACTCCCTCGTGAGCGACGGGTTCATTCGCCAGGCGGACCTGGTCAAAGCGTTTCAGACCGCCTTGGCCGGCAACGCCGAGTTGGAATCGCTCCTGCTGGACAAGTATCGCGTTCCGAAGGCTGAGCTCGGCAAGGCCCTCAGCACGTTTTTCGGCTGTCCCTATGTGCCGTTCGACGAGCGATCGGTCGCCGATCCGAGCCTGCTCAAGGACCTCAGCTACGACTATCTGAAGAAGTACCGCTGGATTCCCTTCCGTCGCTACGAGCAAGTGATCGACGTCCTGATCGATAACCCTCATGACCTGGAGAAGGGCCACGACATCCGCCGCGCGTTCCCGGGCCTCACCATCAGGTTCTCGGTCAGTCTCCAGCGCGACATCGAGCGCTATCTGCAGCTCGCCAGCGGCGACGAGGACATGGGATCGATCAGCGACACCCTGGGGGAATTACGGTCGGAAGCCCGTTCGGAGCGGGATGCCGGGGAAGAGAGCGATTCCATCGATGAGAACAATTCCGCGATCGTCCGGCTCGCCAACCAGATCATCGTCGAGGCCTACCGCAAAGAAGCATCCGACATCCATATCGAGCCCTATTCCGATCGCAAGGAGACCGCCGTCCGTTTTCGAGTCGATGGCACGTGTTCGACCTACATGCGGGTGCCGGCCGCCTACCGCCGGGCGCTGGTTTCGCGCATGAAAATCATGGCGAGCCTCGACATCGCGGAGCGCCGGAAACCGCAGGATGGCAAAATCCGCTTCAAGCTCGGTGACGAACGCCTGATCGAGTTGCGGGTGGCGACGTTGCCCACCGCGGGCGGCAACGAAGACGTGGCCCTCCGCATTCTCAGCGCCAAGGAGCCGCTGCCGCTCGAAGCGATGGAATTTTCTCCCCGCGACCAGTCCATCCTGCTCCAGCTGGCCGAGAATCCTCACGGGCTCATCCTATGTGTCGGACCGACCGGATCCGGCAAGACCACGACTCTGCACGCGATCCTCCGGCATCTCAATACGGACGAACGCAAGATCTGGACGGCCGAAGACCCGATCGAGATCACCCAGGAAGGGCTGCGTCAAGTTCAGGTCCACCCGCGCATCGGCTTCACGTTCGCCTCCGCGATGCGGTCGTTCCTCCGGGCGGATCCTGACGTCATCATGATCGGCGAGATGCGAGACAAGGAGACCGCCGAGGTCGCGATTGAGGCGTCCTTGACCGGGCACTTGGTACTCAGCACGTTGCACACCAACAGCGCCGTCGAAACCGTGTCGCGGCTCCTGGATATGGGATGCGATTCATTTAATTTTGCCGACTCGATGCTGTGCGTGATCGCCAAGCGTCTGTGCAAG
This sequence comes from Nitrospira sp., assembly GCA_035328385.1. Taxonomy (GTDB): domain Bacteria; phylum Nitrospirota; class Nitrospiria; order Nitrospirales; family Nitrospiraceae; genus Nitrospira_C. The sequence goes on from DAOLIU010000062.1 coordinate 13,420, forward strand.
CGGCTCTGCACGGCCTGCAAACAATCGTATCATCCCTCGCGGCAGGAATATGACGAGCTTGCCTCCGCTTACGGCACTGAAGCTTGGGAACGATTGGGCATTCCGTACGACGAGGCGTTCCTGCTGAGCAGAAACCAGGGATGCGACTCCTGCCATCATACGGGATTCAAGGGAAGAGTGCCGCTGCACGAACTGTTCTGCAACTCCGACGAGCTGAAGAACATGATTCAGAGCCGGGCCAGGACTTCGGACATGCTGCGGGCCGCCATGCAGACCGGCATGACCACGCTGATGCAGGATGGGATCCGGAAAATACTCGGCGGCGTGACGACGTTCAAGCAAGTCCGAGCCGTCTCGATGAAATGATCGTCCAGCCTGAGCCGGCCCTCAAGAGCGGTCAGAATCCCGGCGACTGTTCCAGCATGTTCATGAAATCTTTCAGCCGTTCCCGCTCTTCAGCCCCGACTTTGATGTACTCCAGGCCGAACTGACTCTTCGACGCCCAGCGAACCGCCGCCAAACTCACCTTGACCGGCGGCTCCCCTTCACGCAAGTGCATGTCGAGACGAAGATACGTCGCCGTATCCGGCGTTCGGCTGGCCGTGATCATGCAGCCGTCATGAGAGATGTTCAGGATCGTCCCGCCCGACTCGGCGGTGTCATCCTGGAAGCGGATGGGGAGTTGAACGGCGAACCGCGGTGACTTCCTCTGTATCACTGATCTTTACCTTCGGAGCGGGCGGGTCATTGAGGGGTCTCGCCGCGAGAGGCCTCCCCGCTCTTTCTGCTCACGTGAAAGGTCCCCCCTTTCTGCGAGGGGGCGTGATCCTGGCCAATCCGCGTGTACCACCAATGGCCATCCCCTTCCGAGAAATCGGACGAGAACTCCACGCGAAAGCCGCCTTCCCGGTCGTTCTCGCGTTGCGACCACAAGCCCTCCCAGATCCGCCCTTTCAGACCAGTGGTGGCAAACCGACCGTCCTTCCATGCATAGGTGCCGTTCCCCTGCTCGTCGAGACGCAGGATGACGACCGTGCCTTCTTCATACTCCCATTCGCCGGCCAGAATGCGGCGGTCGTCGACGGTGTCGGCGGGCAGACCCGCTGGCTCAGGCACGGGCTCCTTGAGCACCGATTTGGCGCAACCAGCACCGCCCCATAGCAGGAGGCACGCAAGCACTGTACGACCGATGGACCGTCCCATATGCCTTGGTTGTATCATCGCCTTGTGATCACGGCAAGTGTGCGCGCCGATCATGCCAGCTTCGACAATCGTCTGCAGGCTTCTTCGATGTCGGCGTCCGTTTTCGCATAGCTGAACCGGATGAAGCGATCTCCCGTCGGGCTTGAGAAGAATGCTTCGCCGGGAACTCCGGCCACACCGACGTTCTCCAGCACATGCAGGGCGCGATCCTTCCCGTTCTTCCCAGGGAGTCTTGATGCGTCAGCCAACACGTAGTACGCCCCCTTCGGGACCGAAGGCGTCAAACCTGCCTGACTCAGCGCCTCACAAAATCGATCCCGCTTGCGCTGATACTCCTTCGCGAGTTCCGCGTAAAACGAAGGAGGCAGTTCGCGGATACCGGCCGCCACGCCGACTTGAAGCGGGGTCGGCGCGCACACATAGAGCAGATCGTTCATCGCACCGATCGTCTTGGACCATTCAGGCGCCGCCACGGCATAGCCGATTCGCCAACCGGTGACGCTGAACGTCTTCGAATACCCGCCGATCGTGATCGTCCTGTCGGCCATGCCCGGCAATGAGGCCATACTGACGTGCGCCCGTCCGTCATACAGAAAGTATTCATAGATCTCGTCGGTCAAAACGAGCAGATCGTGTCTGCGGGCGAGGGCAGCGATGGCTTCCAGTTCTCGCCGGTCGAACACCTTGCCGGATGGATTTCCCGGTGAGTTCACGAGGATCGCCTTGGTCCTGGGTGTGACGGCCCGCTCGACTTCCTCGAGCGGGAGAGTCCATTGCGGCGGATGCATCGAGACAACGACGGGAACCGCCTCCACGGCGAGCAAGGCGCTCAAGTGATATTGGTAGTACGGCTCGAAGACGATGACTTCGTCCTTCGGGTTGAACAGGGCGAGGCAGGCGCAATGAAACGCGCCGGTCGCCCCCGCGCTGACCGTGATCCCGCTCTCGGCATCGGCTGTGACACGGTTGTCCCTCGCCAGCTTGTCGGCGATCGCCTGCCGCAGCTCGGCAAGCCCGTCGAATCGGGAATATGTGTTGTTCCCGCTCCGCATCGCCTGCTCCGCCCCCTGAACGACGACCGAAGGAACAGGCGTGTCACAGACGCCCTGTGCCATGTTCAGTCCTCCGGCCCTGGCGCAGGCCTGGGTCATAGCCCGAATTTCAGAATGCCCGAGCCGGGCCAATCGTTCATTGATAAAGCTCCGTCCCACCGTGGATCCTCCTGATGATGGTTTCGTCCCTTCTGGCAGAAGGCCACCGAAAAGGTCAAGGTTGCTCTTCCGAACCATGGCGGGTATGCGTTTTCACTAGGCAGCCTGTGCGCCTGTGATACAGTTCCCCTGAAAGGGCCGTTCGTCCCTGTCGGAAGTACCACGCTGGGGAAGGCCTGAGGCGACCTCGTCGGCCAGGCTTGGTACCAGCGGATGGATGAGCGAACCCATTCGGACGCGAAAGGCTGCCACTACACATGAACGGAAATGAGGGACAGGATCGCCGCGGACGACGCCTGAAAGTCAGCCAGCGTCTGTTTTTCTTCGGGGAAGACGAGTTCGAGGGGGAGGCGACGATTCTCGACATCTCCACCGGAGGCTGCCAGGCCACGTCCCTGACGGAGGTGAAGTGCGGCATGGTCCTCAAACTGTCGCTCTTCCTGCAAGATCAGCCGTGGCCGCTCCGCATCGACGACAGCATCGTGCGCTGGGTCAAGGACCAGACCTTCGGGCTGGAATTCTTGGGGATTCGTCCCGCTCAGCGTGAACGGTTGCGGGCGCTCCTGATGAAAGCCAAAGCCTAGATCAGGCGCCGAGTTCTTCCCCTGCGGAAGGTCCGTCGACTCCGCACCGGTTCACGAAACCGGACCCCATAAGGCTTCCAAACGCTGCGTTCGCCCGCACGTGGAATTATAGAACCGATAGCGAACCGGATTCTTTTTATAGAAGTCCTGATGATACTCTTCAGCGGCAAAGAATTCCGACGCGCTCAAGACCTGCGTCACAATCGGCTGTGTAAATCGTTTCGACTGTTCAAGCGTACGTTTTGAACCTTCCGCCAGCCGTTTCTCTTCGTCATTTTGATAGAAAATCGCCGTGCGATATTGCGGCCCATGATCGCAGAATTGGGCGTCGGTCGTGAGCGGATCGATATTTTTCCAGAAGCCGTCGAGGAGTTGCGCGTATGTCACTTTCGAAGGATCGTAGTGGACCTCGACCGACTCCATATGTCCCGTTTGACCGGTGGACACGTCCTCGTAACTGGGATTTTTCACTGTCCCGCCCATGAAACCGGAGACCGCGCCGGACACGCCGTCAATTTTTTCGAACGCGCGCTCCATGGACCAGAAACATCCTCCCGCGAAATAGGCTTTCGCCGCGGCAATAGGTTGGG
>DAOLIU010000063.1:0-16979 GCA_035328385.1 Nitrospira sp.
TAGTGGTGCTTGGCGTTGTTCAGAATGTTCACGTTGGTGACCCACCGGACCTTGCTCGGGCTCGGCATGTGGGTCTTGCCCGTGAACACCTTGCGTCCGTACTTCGGCGTATTGACGATCAGGGCGGTGTCGCCGTGGTTCCAGTAGCCGACCTCCTCGCCGTAGTAGTAGGACTTCGTCTTGATTTCCTTGCCGTGTGCATTGGCATCGAGGGTCTGATTGAACGGATCCTCGCCCGTATGCACCGCCAAGCCGGCGCCCGACCAGGGAGTCGCGTTCCAGATACCGGCTTTGTAGTTGCCGGACCAGGTATGACAGCCCGTGCCGAACTTCCCGATGTTGCCGGTCAGGGTTACGACGAACGCCGCCGCACGACCCATTTCCGTCATATGGAAGTAGTGACAGACACCTTCGCCGTTGTGCATGGCAGCCGGCTTCACGGTGCCTGAATCCCGACCCCACCGGACGATCAAGTCCTTGGGCGACCGGGTGATCTGGTTGACCGTGTCCAGATCATAGTCCTGGAGATGGACCAGGTACATCTGGTAGATCGGCGACACGTCCACTTCGCGGCCGTTCAACAGCTTGACGCGGAAGGTGCCGGTCAAGGCCGGATCGATTCCGGTCTGCACGAAATGGAAACCAACCTGTTCACGATTGACGTATACAGGCTGCTTCTTCGCCAGGTCATACATCATGAACCCGCCCAAGCGCTCGATTTGTTCGGGCTTGAGGGCTTGAATCCGTCCCGAATAACTCTTGGAGTGATCCGGGAACTTGAAATCGGCGATGACGTCACGCGGATCCAGATATTGGAGCGTGTCCGTCCGGACCAGGATGGGCATGTCGGTAAACTGCTTGATATAGTCGATGTCCTGCAGGTTCTCGTCGAGAATGATTTTGCAGGCACCGAGGAACAAGGCGCCGTCCGTCTCCGGACGCACCGGAATCCAATAGTCGGCCCGATAAGCCGTCGGATTGTATTCCGGGGTGATCACCACCACGCGGCCGCCGCGCTCGATCGATTCGAGCTTCCAGTGGGCTTCCGGCATCTTGTTTTCGACGAAGTTCTTGCCCCAGCTGGTGTTCAGCTTGCTGAACCGCATGTCGGACAGGTCGATGTCGCAGTTCTGCGTGCCGTTCCACCACGGATGGGATGGATCCTGGTCGCCGTGCCAGGTGTAGTTTGAATAGTACTTTCCGCCCTGGGCCCTGTCCGCGTCCACTTTGCGGATCCAGGAATCCAAAAGGGGCAACACGCCGCCGTTGAAGCGGGTGTTCATCATCTTACCGATGATGCCGAGCACAGGCATACCGGCCCGATGCTTGAAGCACCGAACCCCGGCGCCCTTCATCATCTCGATCATTTCCGGCGCATACCCCTGCTCGCGCAGACGCCGCGCACCGGCTTCGCCGCTGTACCGGGTCGCGATGAGGATGCAGCCTTTGGCCGCATAGGTCGCCGCGGTGTCCCAGGACACCCGCATCATGTCGTCGAGAAAACGGGCGTCAAATTTATATTTCCGCTTCACATCCGGAGTTAACTCCGGAGAGCCGGCATCCATCCATTCCTTCCAGCCTTTCCGCATCAGTGGACCCTTCAAGCGATACGGGCCGTACACGCGGCGATGAAAGGTGAATCCTTTCAAGCACATCCGGGGATTATGAGCAAAGGTCCCGCGGTTGCCGTAGAGATCTTCGTAGGTTTGATGGTCATAGTTCTGTTCGACCCGCATGACGACGCCATTGCGAACAAAGGCGCGAACGCGGCATCCGTGGGTGTCGTTCGGGGAACAACACCACGTAAAAGAAGAATCGTAACGATACTGGTCGTGGTACACCCGCTCCCAGGATCGATCTGGATAGTCACCCAGTGGATTGCCCACTTCGATGACCGGCTGCAGTGCTGTCAAGGCCAAAACCTTGTCCGCTACTGCGACAGCCGCGACCGTTCCAGCTGTAATTTTTAGGAACTGCCGACGTGAGACAAGTGATTGCTGCATTGCGAACACCTCCTACTTCAAAGACAATCTTGCGTAACGCTGTCGTTACCTTTGTCAATTCTGAAAGGTCGACCGACCCTTCCCTCCCACCCCCTTTCGTCCAGAATCGAGCCGCACGAACAGATTGCTTCGCCGCTCCATGAGGGGGCATCTTTACAAGCACCATGCCGGTGACTTGCGTTAATGCGAGGAAGGATGCTGATTGAGCACGATAAAATTACTATTTAAAATCAATAAGTTGTATGTATTGGAATGAGAGGGGGATCTTTGCAGAATCCAGCGGGAGAACGGACCTGTCAGTAGAGCCTGACGACGAGGAGGAAGCGAATAATATAAGCCGCTGATTTATATGGATATTTGTGTGTCAGTTAATGCTGACAGCGAGGGGGTGTTAGATAAAAATCCATAAAAATCGATAAGATATGATGAAAGAGGATGCTATGTGTAAGGAAACAATGACAGCTGGAATTACTTTTCGTCTCGCAAATATCGCCGCATGATTTCGTGGAAATAGGGGCGAGGGAGTCCAGCTTCCTGTGCCGCATGCGTGACGTTGCCCTGGTGATGGTCCAGCTTGGACTTGATGTAGCGGCGACTGAAATCCTCCAGCACCTTCTCCTTCGCTTTCGCATAGGGAAGAGAGAGGTAGTCGTCCCCTTGGGCTCTTCTTGCTTGATCGGTAAACTGCAGTAGACCTATGACATCGTCTTGGCTGATACGATCCCCCTTGGCCAGCATCACCGCCCGCTCCATGACATTGCGGAGCTCCCGAACGTTCCCGGGCCAGGGATAAGCCACGAGCTCCGTGACGGCAGAGGGATGCAATTCATTCACGTACTTACCGAATTCCTTCGTGTATCGGGCGATGAAATGCCGGGCAAGGAGAGGAATATCCTGTGTGCGCTCGCGCAGGGGCGGCACCCTGATGGCCATGACATTGAGTCGGAAGAACAGATCCTTGCGGAATTCGTTCCGTTTCACTTTCTCGGTGAGTTCTTGGTTGGTCGCTGCGATAAAGCGTGCGCTGACTTTTTTCATTTGCACGCTCCCCACGGCACGCATTTCTCCCTCTTCAAGAACCCGGAGCAGCTTCGCCTGTAACGGAAGCGGCAGATCGCCGATCTCGTCGAGGAACAGCGTGCCGCCAATACCCCGTTCGATCAATCCGAGCTTATCTCCAACAGCGCCCGTAAAGGCGCCGCGCACGTGGCCGAAGAGCTCGCTTTCGACCGTTCCTTCCGAGAACGTCGTGCAATCGACGACCTGAAAGGGACCGTCACGCTCGGAACTCCGTTCGTGGATGGCTCTGGCGATCAGCTCCTTCCCAGTACCGGTTTCTCCGATGATCAACGTGGTGGACTGCACGCGCGCCGCGGCTTCGATCATGGCCGTCACGTTGCGGATGGCGGGGCTCACCCCGACCAATTCCTTGAACGTCTGAGGCTCTCCCTTCTGAGGCGGCTCGTAGCGGAACAAGATCTCCGAAATCCGCATTGCCCGGTGGATTCTGGCGGCGAGGTCGAGCTTTTCGAACGGTTTGGTGACATAGTCAAACGCTCCACATCGCATGGCTTCGACGGCCGTATCCACGGTGCCGACTCGACTGATCACGATGACCGGTATGCGACGGTCTCTCGCCTGGATTCGCTGCAGCAACTCGATCCCGCTCATTCCCGGCAGCCGGACCTCCGTGATCACGAGGTCGACTCGCCTGTCTTCGAGGATCTTCAACGCACCCTCTGCGCGTGCGGCGATCACCAAGTCGACCTGTTCATCTTCTTCGCGGGGAAGTTCCGCCTCAACGGTACGCAGGAACACTTCCACATCGCTGCCGTTGTCCTCCACCAGCAGAATGGTGAAAACCTTGTCGGTCACCGGTTTGATGCTCATATCCTTCTCGTTGGGTCTTACCTGTCGCAGCCGCTAGGCTACCATAGGAGAGCCGCCGTCCTCCAACAGGCCTGATGCAGTGGAAGCCGGGTTGGACCTTCCGACAATCTACGGCGGCAGACACGGGATCGTATTGCCATAGGAAGAACAGGACCGTGGGGGAGCGGGGAGGGGAAGTCAAAAGGAATTAAGAGTGCGGAATCATAAGGAAAGAATCATCGAAGGGTAGAGGTAGACGTCGGGCCGCGACGAGCGAGAACCCTTGGTTCCGATGAACCATTCCAGGTTTCGATATAGTCGTGTGCGCGACGTCCACGCCTGCCCTGTTCGGCCGGGCACGGCAAGTCATCCGTGCCGGCCGAACCAGAAGAACCCCTACGCTGCATCGAGAATCGGTTGCTTGCCGCGTCCTTTTAAGGAGCGATTCTGGGCAATTAGTGGATCAAGTACCAGACCGCAATTGATGCAACGGTGTACGGTGACGTCCGTCGAGTACTCCGGCCGCCACTCCTCGATCATCAGTCCGTGACATTTTTGACAGGTCATTGCCCACCTCCAGGAAACAGGTTTGCGCACGAGCGGAACTCTAACAGCAAAAGATTAACGGGGAGTTAACGGTTAGTTAAAACCCTCTAATGCATAACGAGAGATCCGATCACTGCAAGTTTTCAGGGAAAATTCTGAGTCCTTCTTGAAAACGAACGCTTCGACCGGTGAACGCCCTTGCCCATCAGAGCCACGGTGTATAAGTTAGGCGCCGATCATTTGTCGAGGAACTCGCCTTTTCCGTGCGACCCCAGTCATGAGCAAAGGGACAGCGGACGTCGTCATCGTTGGTGCCGGGGCGGCGGGCCTGACCGCTGCACTCTTCGCGACTCAGGCCCACGTGACTGATGGCCGCATCGTGCTTCTCGACGGAGCGGCGACGATCGGGGCGAAGATTCTCGTGTCAGGAGGCGGACGCTGCAATGTGACCCACGACACGGTTGCGGCGACCGACTTTTTCGGAAACCGGCGCATCATCAAGAACGTTCTCGCTGCGTTCCCGGTTCGGGATACCATTGCATGGTTTGCGTCATTGGACGTGGAACTCAAACGCGAAGAAACGGGGAAGCTCTTCCCCGTCACCGACAAAGCCCGAACGATCCTGAGCGCTCTGGTGACCAGTTGTCAGGCCCGCGGCGTGGAAGTTCTATGTCGGCATCGCGTGAGTCGGATCGATCGAGTGCCGGATCCCCAGGATGGGCATGCATTCATGGTGCACCATTCTTATGGAAGCATGACCGCCAGGAAGGTGGTATTGGCGATGGGAGGATGCTCCCTTCCGAAATCCGGTAGCGATGGTACTGGCTATGTCATGGCTCAACGGTTGGGACACCGGATCTCTCCGACAAGTCCGGCGCTGGTTCCGCTCGTCCTGGACGAAGGCATGTTTCACCGGCATCTCACGGGTCTCTCTCAAGTCGTCCGTTTGACGACGATCATTGAACGGAAAAAGGTGGATCAGCGGGCCGGGAGTCTGCTCTGGACTCATTTCGGGGTCAGCGGTCCGGTCGTGATGGATGCGAGCCGCTTCTGGGCCCGCGCATGGCATCTGGGCCAAGAGGTGGAGATGTTCGCCAATTTCCTGCCTGATTCGGCGCCCGAAGATATCGATCAGTGGTTGATCGAGCAGGCCGTGCAGTCGCCACAGAGGACCGTTGTGAAGACCCTGGCCCAACGTGTGCAGGTACGCTTTGCCGAGGAAATCAGCCGGCATGTCGGGTGCGATCCGTCAGGTCTGTTGGCCCAATGCCCTCGCCAAGACCGCCTTCGTCTGGTGGATGCACTGGTCAGATTTCGTCTGCCGATTGTGCGCGACCGGGGGTGGAACTATGCGGAGGTGACGGCCGGCGGCGTTCCGCTGGAAGAGATCGATTATCGCACGATGGAATCCAAGCTGGTCTCCGGTCTCTATCTTATCGGTGAGATGCTCGATTGTGACGGGCGGATCGGCGGATTCAATTTTCAATGGGCCTGGGCGACAGGATCGTTGGCCGGCCGTGCCCTCGCCAGGGCACATGATTCGTCCGCCATGATTGACATTTTACGGCACGACCACAACAATGAGTGAGAATGGAAGTGGGCCTCCAACCCAGCGGAGTGATGGTGAAGACTTCGCATCCGTTTCCGAGCTTTCTCGCGACCTGCTCTCTCCTCCTTTGCCTCGTTACCTCGAGCGATGTCGTTACTGCCGGTGAGCCTCCCTCCGTCACGGAGGCGCCAGCGTCATTGGTCACCGTGTATCCGGCCGAGATCGACGATATTCTCTATAACCCCGGCATGGGGTTTGCCGATTTTCATTTCGGCTTCGGCCACCCCCCCTCGGTTAGTCAGTATCCCCGTTCCACCGTGGCCTATTTCCGCTGGTCCTGGGCCGACCTTGAACCGGTGGAGGGTGAATACAACTTCCGGCTCGTGGACGACGTCATCACGCAAGCAAGAGCCAAGGGCGAAACCCTGGCTTTTCGCATCATGACCGAATATGAGAAGGGATCACCGGCCTGGCTGCTGGAGAAGGGAGTGGCGAGCGTGTCGGTCGCCGGCGGCACGTTTCCGGATTACAACGATCCCCGTTTCCTCGAAGCTCACGAGCGCCTCCTGAGGGCGTTTGGCGTCCGGTACGGCCATTCTCCGGATATCGATCATGTCGACATTGGGTCGGTCGGTTGCTGGGGCGAATGGAACATGGCTTGCTGTTTCGGGGTGGAAGCGCGTTGCAAGCAGCTGTATGCGACGGAGGATAATCAGCGCAAGATTACCGATTGGTACTTCCAATACTTTCCAGCCGTCCCTCTCGTGATGCTGGTCGGCGGCCAGCTGGCGTATGCAACAGCCCGAGGGGCTGGTTGGCGGGGAGACTGCTTCGGTGACTACGGCTACTTCAGGTCTGATTGGAACCATATGGACCATGTCTATGCCCGTAAACTCCGTGATCCGGTCGTTGCGGAAGCGTGGAAGCACAACCCCGTAGAGTTCGAAGTGTGCGGGGTCATGCAGGATTGGATCGACAAGGGCTTCGATCTCGACATGATTTTGCGGAAAGGATTGGAATGGCATGTCTCGGTGCTGAACGCCAAGTCCTCGCCCATCCCTGAGGTCTGGCGCTCGCGCATCGACGAATTTCAGAAGCGGCTTGGATATCGGCTGGTGCTTCGCGAATTGACTCACACCGCCGAAACCACTCCCGGGGGTGTCGTCGCCGTTCAGTCGCGATGGGACAACGTCGGCGTGGCTCCGATGTATCACGATCATCCGCTTGCCTATCGCCTGCGGTCGGAGCAGGACGACGTCGTGGCACAATGGCATAGCCGAGCCCGTCCCATGAACTGGTTCCCCGGTTCGCCGATCCTGGTTGAGGACGCGCAGCCCCTGGGAAGGGACCTTCCGGCCGGACGCTATCATCTTGACGTGGCGATCTTGAGCGAGGACGGAGGAACGGCGGCCGTAGAATTGGCGATCGCCGGAAAGCGCGCGGACCGCTGGTATCCTGTCTCGACACTCACGGTCCGCAGCGAGGGAGCGCCGTCGCCATGAGGACTCGAAGATGACGCGGTTCTTCACCATCTTCTGCACGTCCCTCGGCAACAAGGTCCTGGTGGCATTGACGGGTCTGGTGCTCGCCGGATTCGTCGTGTTCCATATGCTGGGCAATCTGCAAGTGTTCGAGGGCCAAGAGGCGCTCAACACCTATGCGGCGTTTCTTCGAGAGTTGCCCATTTTGTTGTGGTCCGCCAGGATCGGGCTCTTGTTGACCGCGGCGTTGCACATCGGATTGACAATCCAACTGGTGATACGAAACCGTCGGGCTCGCCCTGTGGCCTACGCAAGCCGGGTCTACCGTCAAGCATCGATCTCCTCCCGCTCGATGGCCCTGACGGGGAGTCTCGTTCTGTTGTTTATCGTGTTTCATCTGCTGCACTTGACCGCCGGGGTTGTGGATCCCTCCTTCGTGGACAGGCTGGATCCGAGGGGCCATCGGGACGTCTACAGTCGAATGATCCACACGTTTCAGATTCCGTGGTTCGCGCTGTTCTATCTCCTTGCGCAAGGAGTTCTGGCGGTGCATCTCAGTCATGGCGTGTCCAGCAGCCTGCAAACCTTGGGGTTGGAGCATCCGATCCTCAATCGAGTCTTCAGGGCTGCCGGTCCGTTCGTGGCCGGAACGGTGGCGCTGGGCAATTCGGCGATCGTTCTGGCGATCGCCCTCGGGGTTCTGCGTTGATGGTTCGTCTCGATTCAAAGGTGCCGTCGGGTCCGTTGGAAACAAAATGGGACCGGCACCGGTTTACCGAGAAACTGGTCAGCCCCAACAACAAGCAGGCCATCAAGATCATCGTTGTCGGAACGGGGCTGGCGGGGGCCAGCGCCGCCTCCACGCTGGGTCAACTCGGTTATCACGTGGACTGTTTCTGTTTCCAGGACAGCCCGCGCCGCGCCCACAGCATCGCCGCACAGGGCGGCATCAATGCGGCCAAGAATTACCAGGACGACGGCGACAGCGTCGCCCGCCTGTTCTATGACACCATCAAAGGCGGCGACTTCCGCTCCCGCGAAGCGAACGTCTATCGGCTGGCGCAGGTGAGCACGCAGATCATCGATCAATGCGTCGCGCTGGGCGTACCCTTCGCCCGCGAATACGGGGGGCAGCTGGCCAATCGCTCATTTGGGGGCGTGCAGGTCTCGCGTACGTTCTATTGTCGGGGGCAAACAGGTCAGCAATTGCTGCTGGGCGCCTATTCGGCCCTCTGCTGGCAAATCGAACGCGGTCAGGTCGTCATGCATCCGCGAACCGAAATGCTCGATCTGATCGTTGTCGACGGTCACGCGCGTGGAATCGTGGTTCGCGATCTGATTTCCGGACGGCTCGGCGTGCATGTGGCGCAGGCCGTGGTCCTCGCGACCGGAGGATACAGCAATATCTTCTACCTTTCGACGAACGCCACCGGCTGCAATGTGACCGCCACCTATCGGGCGTGGAAGCAAGGCGCTGCGTTTGCCAATCCCTGTTTCACCCAGATCCATCCGACCGCCATTCCGCCGAGCGAGGAGCATCAGGCCAAACTCACCCTCATGTCCGAATCCCTTCGCAACGACGGCAGAATCTGGGTGCCCAAACGGGCCGGGGATACGCGCCAGCCCGAGCAGATTCCCGAGCCCGAGCGGGATTATTTTCTTGAACGGCGGTACCCGCGGTTCGGCAACCTCGTGCCGCGGGACGTGGCGTCACGTGCCGTGAAGGCCGTGTGCGACGAGGGATGCGGGGTCGGCCCGGGCGGCCACGGAGTCTATCTCGATTTTGCCGAGGTGATCGAGCGGGAGGGCCTCGGCCTGGTTCGGGAACGCTACGGCAATCTGTTTGAAATGTATCAGCGCATCACGGGAGAAGATGCCTATAAAATTCCGATGCGGATCTACCCGGCGCCGCACTACACGATGGGAGGCCTCTGGGTGGACTACAATCTCATGAGCACCATTCCGGGCCTCTTTGTCGTCGGCGAGGCCAATTTCGCCGATCATGGCGCCAATCGATTGGGGGCCAGCTCGTTGATGCAGGGGTTGGCCGACGGGTACTTCATCCTGCCGTATACGATCGGGCACTATCTGGCCACGACCAAGAACGTGCCGATTACGCTTGACCATCCGGACGCTCGGGCGGCGGTGGAGCGGGTGGCCGTCCGCTCGACAAAGTTGCTCCAGGGCAATGGCACGCGCACGGCCGCCTCGTTTCATCGCGCGCTGGGCCACATCATGTGGAACGCATGCGGGATGGCGCGCCATCGCGCCGGGCTTCATCACGCCCTGCAGACCATCCCGCCGCTGCGGCACGATTTCTGGCGTCAGGTGGCCGTGCCCGGTTCGGGAGACATGTTCAATCAGCAATTGGAGTATGCGGGCAGGGTGGCGGACTTCCTCGACTTCGCGGAGTTGCTGTGCCATGACGCGCTGCACCGTGAAGAATCTTGCGGTGTGCATTTCCGCGAGGAGCACCAAACCCCCGACGGGGAGCCGATTCGTAACGACGAACGGTTCGCCTACGTCGCCGCATGGGAATATCAGCCCAAGGGGACGCCGATCCTGCACAAAGAACCGCTGACCTTTGAGTTCGTCCAACCGGCGATGCGGAATTATCAATAGACGAGCCTGAAGCAAATCGCGGGGAAACATGCACTTCACGTTGAATGTGTGGCGGCAACGGGGTCTGGACGAGGCGGGCACGTTCGTCAGCTATCCTGCCGACGATATCAGCCCCGCGATGTCCTTCCTCGAAATGCTGGACGTCGTCAATCAGCGGCTCATTCTGAAGGGCGAAGAGCCGATTGCCTTTGAATCCGACTGCCGCGAAGGCATCTGCGGGGCCTGCTCTCTCGTCATCAACGGTATTCCTCACGGTCCCGACCGAGGAGTCGCCACCTGCCAACTCTACATGCGCCGGTTCACCGACGAGACGATCATTACCATCGAGCCCTGGCGTGCCAAAGCCTTTCCCGTGATCAGGGATCTCATCGTGGACCGTCGAGCCCTGGACCGCATCATGCAGGCCGGCGGATACATTTCTTCGAACACCGGCGGCGCCGTCGACGGCAATACCTTTCTCATCGGCAAGGATCGGGCGGAAACGGCGATGGATGCGGCCTCCTGCATCGGCTGCGGTGCCTGCGTGGCCGCCTGTCGGAATGCGTCGGCCATGTTGTTCGTCGCGGCAAAGGTGTCCCATCTGGCTCATCTGCCCCAGGGAGAACCGGAACGGGCCAGACGAGCCAATGCGATGATGAAGGCCATGGATCGGGAGGGATTCGGTTCCTGCGGCAACCAATACGAGTGCGAGGCCGTCTGTCCGAAATCGATCAGCGTGCATTTCATCGCCGCGTTCAATCGGGAATTCCTCCGATCGACGATCGCCGAGCCCGGTCCCCTCACTGATGCGCCGGCCGACCCGCACGCGGAGTTTCATTAGCCGCCGCAGTTCCGGCTCGCCTCACCGTCGTCCGGAAAAAGCGCTGTTTTGTTGACAGGATCGGAGAGTTGCATTATCGATGGTCTCAAGACAGTCCCGATCAACAAGCCGGACGCGGATCACATCCGACGACGCTATGGCCCGCCTCCTCCATTGCCCGCAGTGCCGTCAAGAAAAAGTCCTGCGCGAGCAGCCCGTTTCCGCCGGTGAGCGGGTCGCGGCGCTGTTGATGATGTCCCCCTTCAGTTGCCAGCATTGCAGCTGCCGATTCATGGCTTCCCGGATCGGCGTGGCTCTTCCCGAACGAAAGGTCGAGCGACGTCAGCATCTCCGGATTCCGGTGCGCCTCTATTTGTCGTTTTCCGGGGGCAAAGTGCGCGGAGAGGGCATCGTAATGGACCTTTCGGTCGGCGGATGCATCATCAAGAGCGACACTCAAGTCCACGTGGATGATATTTTTTATCTGGAGATCACGACCGATCAGGATGAGCCGCCGCTGGAAGTGGCGGCCATGGTCCGATCGGTCAGCCAGCGGGGTATTGCGTTCAAGTTTCTCCGGGCCGCGCAGGAGAACAAGCGCCTGCTGGCTTTCGTCCAATCCCGAACCCTCGAACACCATGAGCGGCTCGCTCCCAAGCTGCGGGCGGCCAGCTAAGGTCTCTCGGTTCCCGAATTCCTGCAACCATAGGATGTGAGCGACCCAGGCGGACGGATCCCGCTACAGCGGCTGTTCCCAGGCGGACGGCAACGGGTATTCGGCAACGAGTCGCTCGTGCTCGGCCAGGTCGAACGGTTCAATCTGCAAATCTTCCCTGCCAAGCGGCTCCGCACAGGCGGCAGAGACGAGAAAGTCTATCAGGGACTGCGCCTGCATCTCGGTGGCAAATCGATAAAGCCCATACTCGGGCATCCCGGACGACGGATGCCAGAAGGCCAGTTCGATCGCGCTTCCTTGGTAGAGACCGAGCGACCGGTGGCGGACTTGGAATCCGCCGGAAGAACGCGTTGAGTGGTCACGTGACATGTCCGTCCCTTGAGGCGCAATATATCAAGACGGAAGGCCATGATAGCATGAGCAGGCGGCTCATCAGAAGGAGGAGATCATGGATACGATGCGGAGGATCGCCGGCGGGATGGTGCTGGTCGCCTGTCTGAGCGGGTGCGGTTATAACGATTTACAGGGGCTGGACGAGGATACGAAGGCCGCATGGAGTGAAGTGGTGAATCAATACCAGCGGAGGGCCGACCTCATTCCCAATCTCGTGGCCACCGTCAAAGGCTATGCAGCACATGAGAAGGACACATTGGAAGGAGTCGTGCAGGCGCGGGCACAAGCGACCGGAGTTCAGATCACGCCGGAACTCCTGAACGATCCCGAAGCGTTCGAGCGGTATCGGCAAGCGCAGGCCGGTCTCACGTCGGCTTTGGGACGGCTGATTGCGATCGCCGAAAACTATCCCAACCTCAAAGCCGACCAGAATTTCCGCGATCTGCAGAGCCAATTGGAAGGCACGGAGAACCGCATCGCCGTCGCGCGCAAACGCTACATCGACCGCGTAGCCGAGTACAACAAAATGGTCCGGTACTTTCCCACGAACCTGACCGCCAAGTTCTTGCTCCATTTGGAGGAGCGTCCCAACTTCGCCGTGGCCGACGAAAAGAGCGTCGCTACGCCGCCGCAAGTCAAGTTCTAAGCCTTCCCGGCCGGATATGAAACCCGCACGCACGAACCTGGTCTGGCGAGGGCCGGTCCGGCTTTTCCTCTGGTTCGCTCTCCTCTCGGTCGCGGTACCGCTCTTCGCTCTCGAAGTTCCTCCGCTGACGGGCCGTGTCGTTGATTCCGCCCACGTGCTCCCGGCGTCCGACGTGGACTGGCTGACGGCGGCGTTGAAGGCTCATGAGGAGAAGACCGGCAACCAGGTCGCCGTCCTGATCGTGCCGTCGCTCGAGGGCGAGCCGCTGGAAGAATATGCCCATCGCGTGGCGACTTCGTGGAAACTGGGCCGGCGGGGCACGGACAACGGCGTGTTGCTCCTGATCGCGGTCAAGGAACGCCGGCTGCGCATCGAAGTCGGTTACGGTCTGGAAGGAACGCTGACCGATCTCCGTTCCGCCCATATTATTCGCGACGAAATCGTACCGCGATTCAAAGCCGGCGACATACCGGCGGGCGTGCGCGCCGGGACCGAAGCCATCCTCAAAACCATAGAAGGGACGTACGAAGCGAAGAACCGTTCCACCGCTCGAAGGGGCTGGGGGTACGAAACGGACGCGCTGCAACTCGTCTTCGTCGGAGTCGTTGTCGGGTTCTTGGCCGGCATGGTGCTCAGCCAAGGACTGCGACGAACCAGGGCGCTCTTTGGGAGCGTGCTGGCGTATCTGGTGGCACAATCTGCGGGCGTGACCCTGGGAGTCGTGGCGGCTGCGGTGACGGCATTCCTGCTTTGGCTGGTGCTCCGGACCAATCGCGGAAGTTGGAGCCGAGGAACGTATGACGACTGGACGTGGTACAGCAGCCGCGGCGGCGGGTGGAGCGGGGGCTCGTCCGACAGCGGGTTCAGCGGAGGCGGCGGGGACTTCGGAGGCGGAGGGGCCAGTGGCAATTGGTGACGAGAGTTTGCTGAAACCGGAGGAGCGGGAGCGCATCGGAGAAGCCGTCCGTACGGCAGAACGACGGACCCGGGCGGAAATCGTCCCGATGATCGTGTCGCGATCGGGTCTCTATCGGGACGCCAAACATCGAGCCGGCCTCATCCTGGCCCTGTTCACGCTCACCGCCCTTCTTATGCTGGACGCGGCATGGCTGCCCTGGGGCTGGAACGGCGGAGACGGAGCGTGGCTGGTCCTGTGCACCGTGGTCGCCTATGCCATTGGAGCCTGGGCAGGTACCTTTGCGCCGATGGTGCGGCTCGTCACCTCGCGCGAGCGGATGCGCCAGAAAGTCCGGCTCAGGGCCGAGCGAGCCTTTGCACAGCATGGCATCTTCCAAACTCGCGAGCGGACCGGGATCCTGCTCATGCTCTCGGTGCTCGAACGCGAAGTCTACGTGTTGGCGGACAAAGAACTGGTTCGGCTGGTGTCCATCGACCAATGGAACGAGGTGGTACAGTCCGTGGTTGAGCGAATCCATGCCGGCGACATGGCCGTGGCGTTGTGTGCGGGCGTGAACCGTTGCGGAGAGATTCTTGCCCGCGCATGTCCGGCGACATCGGACGACAATCCCAACGAAATTCCGGACCGCGTGATCGAAGAATCCTAAGCGACAGTTCAATAGACTGCCTGCGATCCTTCCGCTAGAATCCCGAATCATGTCGCGCTCTCCAGCCGGACAAGCGGTTCCGGTCCAACTCCCGGAAGAAACCCGTTCGATCGTCAAGGCCGCCGGGCTCATCGGGGTCGCGACGTTCTCCAGCCGTATCCTGGGTTTCATTCGAGACATGGTGCTGGCCCGCCTGTTCGGCGCGACGCCCGCCGCCGACGCCTTTTTCGTCGCCTATCGCATTCCCAACCTGTTGCGGGAGCTGTTTGCCGAAGGGTCCATGTCCTCGGCGTTCATTCCCGTATTCACCGAATATCAGACGTTGAAATCCAAACAGGATGCATGGGAGCTGGCGAGCGCGGTATTCACGACGCTCTTGACCATCGTCACCGGCATTACCCTGCTCGGCGTGGTCGCGTCGCCTGCCATCGTCTGGGTTCTGGCCCCCGGGTTTCACGGCGACCCCGCAAAATTGGAGATGACGACGCTGCTGACGCGCATCATGTTTCCCTACCTGCTCTTCATCAGTCTGGCGGCGCTGGCCATGGGCATTCTGAATTCGCTGCGGGCCTTCGCCGCACCGGCCTTTTCCCCGGTATTTTTCAACCTCTTCATCATCGGCTGCGCGTTGTTCCTGTCGCCCGCGCTGCCAGAGCCGATTCTCGGTGTGGCGATCGGGGTCGTGGCCGGGGGAGCGGCGCAATTTGCCATGCAACTGCCCGGGCTCAAATTGCGCGGCATGCTGTTCGGATTTCGGCTGGAACCGGGTCATCCCGGCGTGCGGCGAATCGGCACGTTGATGGTGCCGTCGCTGTTGGGTCTGTCGGTCACGCAGATCAATATCACGGTCAGCACGATCTTGGCGTCCTTTTTCTCGGGCGGACCGACCTATCTCTTCTATGGAATGCGGTTGATCCAATTTCCACTGGGAATTTTCAGCGTCGCGCTTGCGACGGCCATCCTGCCGACGCTGTCGGCGCAAGCGGCGAAGGGTGTCCTGGATGAATTGGCCGCCACGGTAGGTTTCGGCATCCGTATGATCATGTTCATCATTCTGCCGGCGATGCTGGGCTTGATCCTGCTGCGCGTGCCGCTGGTGCATGTGTTCTTCGAGCACGGCTCGTTTACCCATGCGGACACGATTGCCACCGCCACCGCGGTGCTCTGCTATGCGATCGGCCTGTGGGCCTTCGCCGGCCTCCGTATCATCGTTGCCGCGTTCTATTCCTTGCAGGACACGAAGACCCCGGCCATCTCCGCCGCCGTGGCCGTCGTCGGCAACATTGCGTTCTCGCTGGCGCTCATGGGTCCTCTTGGCGCCGCGGGATTGGCCTTGGCCACCGCCTTGGCGGCCATGCTCAACGGAGGCATCCTGGTCGTGATGTTGGCCCGGCGACTGGGTGGCGTCGATTGGCGATCGATCGGTCGATCGTCGCTGCGGGCGGGGATCGCATGCGTGCCGTTGGTCGCGGTCTGTCTTTGGGTCGCCGAATCCAGGGCATGGAGTGATCCCGGTGATTGGGCCGTAAAATCTGCGATGCTGGGTTTGGCCGTCGGCGTCAGCGCGAGCGGATACGTCGGGGTGCAGGCGATGTTCAGCTCGGAGGAATTGCAGCTCGTGTGGGGAATGGTGCAACGGAAACTGGGACGTCTCCTCAGGCGCTAGGAGAATGTTGAAAAAGGCCTCCAGCGTTGTTTTTGCTTGCTGCGGCCTTCAGGGGAACCGGCGCGTCTTGGCGCACCGAGGGCTGGGCGGGTGAGAACCGTGGCCTTTTTGAACATCCCGGGAACTCTTCCAACTCGATAGCCTGCTAGGAGTCCGGCATGGTGCGTGCGACGGTCTTTCGCTCGAATTGGGGGTGGGTCGGCGTTGCCGAATCAACCGAGGGTATCTGTGCCGTCAGCCTGCCGAAAGCGACCAGGAGAGATGCCGAACGGAACCTCCGGAAAGCCGCAGGGCCGGTCATGATGGGTCCTCCCACCGCCGGATTGCAGCAAGCCAGGGAGCAGCTGATGCTGTACCTGTCGGGCCGTCGTCATACGTTTTCTCTTCCCGTGGATGTTCGGCACGGAACGATATTCCAACAAAAGGTCTGGCGGGTGCTCCGGAGCCTGCCGTACGCCTCCCTGCGTTCCTATCGGTGGGTCGCCTCCCGCGTCGGAGGATTCCGTTATGCCAGGGCCGTCGGCAATGCGGTCGGAGCCAATCCGATCCCCATCATCATTCCCTGCCATCGGATTGTGGCTCATGATGTATCGCTGGGCGGATTTTCGGGCGGCCTGGCGATGAAACGACGGTTGCTGGCTCTGGAGGGGACGTTGTCCAAGCTGGGTCCCGGCCGGCGGCCGCGCCAGCCTGGTGCCGACTCACGTTCCTCGGCGCGCAAGACGAAATCCATATGAAGGCTGTCGTCCAGCGGGTCTTACGAGCGCGGGTGGAAGTGGACGGCCAGATCGTTGGGCAGATTCGTGAGGGGCTGTTGGTGCTTTTGGGAGTGGCAATCGGGGATACGGACGCCGACGGACGCTCGCTGGCCGAGAAGCTTCGCACGCTGCGGATATTCTCCGACGACCGGGGCAAGATGAATCGATCCCTGACGGATACCGGAGGCTCCGTGCTCCTCGTCTCCCAATTCACGCTGTTGGGCAACACCACGAACGGCCGCCGTCCGAGCTTCGAGGGGGCCGCGCCTCCCGCGGACGCGAAGCGTTTGTACGAATTCGTCATCGGCGAATTGCGCGAGCGAGGAATACCGGTGGAGACGGGAGTATTCGCGGCCCATATGGCTGTCGATTCTGTGAACGACGGGCCGGTGACCTTCGTGCTGGA
>DAOLIU010000064.1:0-16974 GCA_035328385.1 Nitrospira sp.
CCTCCGTACAACGGCGCCTGGATCCAGCGGCTGGCAAACACGACGGTCTCGAATGCATGCTCGATGGGATGGACGGCCTCCTGGCTGGATTCGAGGGCATCATCGGAAGCGGGCGGAGTTCCGCTGGACATAGTGTCTCCTCAACGTATGGATCTCTGTGACGGGCTTGGGTGGAAGTATCGACGGAACGAACGAATGTCTCTCCCTCGCTGTTTGGCGGATCGATCCAAGTGATCGGTATCCTAGTGGCGAGCGGCGATGCTGTCAATTGTTCGAGCGGTCCGCGCGGCGACGAAATCCGGATGGTACTGGTCACATCGGGTCCGTCTGTGGCTCAGACGGAGTGGATCACTTGGAGGTGAGCGGTGCTCCGAGATTCTTGAAGCTTCCGGCGTAGAAAGCCGCAACCTGCGACCGCCGTCCGATCTGAAGCTTGGAGTAGATGTTGGCCAGGTAGTTCTTGACGGTCTTTTCGCTGAGGTTCAACTGTACGGCGATCTCCTTGTTGGTCAAACCTTCGGCGACGAGCGGCAGCAGCCGTTGCTCCTGCGGCGACAGCAGGGGGCGCTTCGAGGACCCAGGCTGCGTCGGTCCATGTTTGATCAGGTGCAGCGTGTATTTGGTCAGTCGGGGATCCATCAACGGCTGGCCCGAAGCGACGGTCTTGATCGCCTTGACGAGCGCATCGGACGCGATGTCCTTGAGCACGTAGCCCTGTCCTCCGGACAGGATCGCCTCCAGAACCGTATGGTCGTCCGCAAAACTGGTCAGAAACAACACCCGGGTATTCGGACAGGCTGCAAGGATGTCGCGCGCGGCCTCCACGCCGCTGCCGTCGGGAAGGCGGATGTCCAGGAGAACCAGATCGGGTTTGAGTTTGAGGCTCAGCTGTTTGGCTTCGTCCTTTCGGGAGGCTTGTCCGACGACCTTCAGGCCGGGGGTCAGATCCAGGACGGCGCCCAAGCCGATCCGCACGACCTCGTGGTCGTCGACGATCAGGAGACGAATAGGGGCGGTGCGCGTCACCATCACGACGGCTCCGGTCTCGACAGGTCCACGGTGACGCAGGTGCCGCGATCCGGTTTGCTGGTCAAGCGCAGCCTGGCGCCGATTTTTTTCGCCCTGGCGGCCATGTTCATGAGACCGTGACCTTGTTTGCGCTTGAGCTTCGGGACGAAGCCGATGCCGTCGTCACAGATTTGCATCCGCATGCCGGCGGCTCCCAGCTGGCTTAGCCGGACGGACCGATGCGTCGCCTTGGCATGGCGCACGCTGTTGCTCAGCGCTTCGCGCGCGATATTCAGCAGCTGTTCGGCCTGCTCCGTGGTGATGAGACCGAGGACGCCGTCCTTGATCTCCAGTTCGGGAGGACGATGTCCGGCCGTCGAAAAGGCCGAGACCAGTTGGTGCAGCGCTTCGCGGAGGTCCATCTTTGCGCTTCCGCCCCGCTTCAGCAAGGCGATGAAATGTCGCACGTCGCTCACGAGGTGGTTCAACTGGTCGATCGCCTGGCTGGCGTGGATCTTCGCCCGCCTGGGGGACTTGCCGGACGCCAGCTTGCTCGCTTCCAGCTGCATGCCGACCGCATAGAGGGATTGCAGGATGTTGTCGTGCAGATCCTGGCTGAAGCGCTCGCGTTCCTCCGTGGCGCGTTTTTGGTCCGTGATGTCCTGCACGGCGGCCAGCAAGAGGGGGCCGGAATGATTGGGCAACTCGACGCCGGTGGCCTTGACTGAGACCCAGATGACTTGCCCAGTTTTCCGGATGTATCGCTTCTCGATCGTGTAGCCTTCCCGGATGCCCCGATAGAATTCGTTCGTAAGCTTCAGGTTAGGCGCAAGATCGTCGGGATGGGTGTAGAGATCGTAGGTTCGGCCCAATAGATCTTGTTCCGCGTGACCCGTCAACGCACAGAAGGCCTTGTTCGCCGTCAGCAGTTTCCGTTGTGAGTCGAGGATCACCAGTCCAACGGGAGCTTCGGACACGAATCGCTGCAAGAGCAGTTCGCTGGCGCGCAAGGCGTCTTCCGCCCGCTTGCGCTCGGAGACGTCCTCGACGACGGCGATGAAGTACGCCGGCGATCCGGACGCGGCCCGGACCAATGAGACGGTCAGACTCACCCAGATCCAGGTATCGTCGCTCCGGCGGCACCGCTGCTCCGTCGAAAAGGACGCGACAATGCCCGCCGTCAATTCATCGAGGTAGCGAAGATTGACCGGAAGGTCGTCAGGATGCGTCAGCTCCTGAAACGTCAGGCCCTGCATGGCGGACGAGGTGAAGCCCAGCGTCTTGCACAGACAAGGATTGACGCGCAGAAACTGCCCGCCCAGGCTCCATTGGGCGATGCCGACTCCGGCATGCTCGAACAAGGTCTTCCAACGCTCTTCGCTTTCCCGGACGATGTCCTCGGTCACCCGCCGGGCGGTGACGTCTTCGCAAACCACGAGCACCAGCGTTCTGCCGGCGCGGTCCAGGATGCCCTGAGCCCGTTCCTTGACCCATAACGCCGTGCCGTCTTTGCGGATCTTCTGGATTTCCCATTCGAACAACTTGTCGAGACTGGCCGTGCACACGTCGATCTGCGCGAGCACCGTCTCGTGATCCTCCGGTCTGAACACCGCGAGGACGGAGCGGCCGATCAGTTCTTGGGGCAGATACCCCAGTTGCTCCGCTCCGTAATTGTTGACCGAGAGGATCAGGCCGTCCGGGGACAGGGTGAAAGACATGGACGGATTGTTGTCGTAGAACGACCGATACCGGCGCTCGCTCTCATGCAGCGCCGACTCGATGGATTCGCGCTGGAGCAGGTTGTACTCCAAGTGTCCGATCACCCGTGCCAGCTGCGCGCCACAATCCCGCATGCGGCTTTGGAGTCCCGGGTGCAGGCTTCGGTCGAGTCCGTCGCCGTGTTCGATGGATTGCTCCATGGCCTGACGGAGTCCGGTCAATTGCGTGAGCAGGAGATGGAGATCGGTCGTGGCGGCGGGCTCGCTGTCGGACTGCCGAATCATGGTCTGCTCCATGTCGGACGGTCGGCTGCCTGACCGGATCGGGTACCCGATGCCGAGCGGATTGTCAGGGCCGAACGGATAGGCCGCTAGCATAGAACGCTTCGTCCCGGAATTGCTAGGCCAAAGGGCGGGGGGTATCGGAATCGGGTGGAACGGGTGAATGGAGACGGAACGGTTTCCTAGGTATTGGGCCCTGAGTAACTGGAACGGCTTTCCCTGATAAACCAGGCCACCGCTTCAGTACGACGCCTGACATTGAGCTTCTCAAAGATGTTGGCGAGATAGTTCTTGACGGTTTTGTCGCTCAGGCTCAAGTGCGCTGCGATCTCCTTGTTGGTCTTCCCCTGCGCGAGGAGCGGCACGATCAAACGCTCTTGCGGGGAGAGTTTGGGCCCTTGGCGGCCGGTGCTCTCCGTCCGGTACTGCGTCCGGATCCAATGGAGCGCCTGCTGGGCCACCCGTGGGTCCAAATGGCCTCGGCCACTGGCGACCGCGCGGATGGCCTGGATCAATTCGTCGGTGCGAATGTCCTTCAGGACGTATCCATGGGCGCCGCTCTGCACGGCCCCGATGATCGACGCGTCCTCCGCATAGCTCGTCAGGATGAGAATGCGCAGGCTGGGTGCAATAGTGAGGAGCTTGCGGCACGCTTCCATGCCGGTCGCGTCCGGTAACTTGACGTCGAGCAGGACGACCTGAGGTTTGACCCGTTCGACCACGGCCAACGCCTCCGCCACGGTCCCGGCCTCTCCGACGATTCTGAAATCCTGTTCCAGACTCAGCAGCGAGCGAAGACCGTGTCGGACGACCTCATGATCATCGACGATGACGATCTTAAGCGGTAGGTCTTTTGTCATAACGCCAGATGGTCGGGTTCCAAGGCGAACTCCACGAGAATGTGGGTCCCTTCTCCGACATGCGAGCGGACCAAGAGCCGTCCGCCGAGCTTCTTGGCCCGTGCGGACATGTTGGCGAACCCATAACCCTTTGTGCGATTGTCCCCCTGCGTGAAGCCTACCCCGTCGTCCGCGATCGCCAAACGGAGGTAGCGTCCTTGCGCGTAGAGGGAGATACTGGCCCGAGTCGCCTTGGCGTGGCGGACGCAATTGCTCACCGCTTCGCGGACGATCATCAGAACTTCCCGCTTTTCTTCGTTGGTCGCCATGGCAATGGCGCGGGGCGCGACGTCGATGCTGATCTGAAGCGTGCTGATTTCCCCGTAGGTCTTGATGAGGGTCTTGAGCTCGGAGACGAGGTCGAATTCCTGTACGTCGCCCGATTCCAGGGTGCGAATCATGCCGCGGACCTCTTGGATCAGGGTATTGAGCTGGTCGATGAGCAGATCATCAGTCTGGTCCGAGGCCGGCGGCCGCTGGGACTGTGCCCGTCTATTGGATTCGATGGTGAGGCCGATGGCGTACAGCGACTGCAGCACGCAGTCGTGCAAGTCACGGGTAAGCTGTCCGCGATCCTCGACCAAGGTCGCCAATCGTTGCTCCATTGCTCGTAATGCCACGGCCAGATCGTCGCGGCTCTTCACCGAGCCGAAGCTCTCCGTAGTTCCGATCGCGCTCTTCGTACGTTGAGCCGATCGAAAGTGCTGTGGTCTCGTGCCGGATTGGCCGGCACCCCTGATCACCTGTAACCCATGCGTGCGGTCACCCACGCCTCACCTCTCCCTTTCCGCCAGGCGAATCGCCCTGGCTGTCTCGGCGGCTGCCCTGCGCCTCTCTCAATACCGGATACCTAACTATCACGGTCGTCGTTTGCGATCACCTGGCGAGTCGGCCAGGTGACGCAGTTGGCGGGAAATGGAACCATTCGCCGCGTCTTAGACGGAATTGCACCGCTGCTCAGAAGGAGGACGAGATGAGCGACTTGGTGGTAGCCGAAGAAAAGCGGATTTTCTTCCATGAAGGTGTCTTCTTTGTGAAGACCCTGGAAGCCGAATCTGAATGGTGCCAGGCGTACCGACTCCGCCATCGGGTATTTGCCGAGCGGCTAAAATGGGTACCGGAGCGTCCGGGACGACTTGAGACCGATATGTATGACGCTTGGAGCACCTCCATCGGAGTCTTTTCAGCCGACTCGACCCTTCTGGGCTTGGTTCGCATGACGCATGCCCCGGTGCCCTTCATGCTGGAAAGTGAATTCAGTGCCTGTTTGACGGGCACGCATCCCATCCGCAAGGAGCTCGATACCGCGGAGATCACACGCTTGGCGGTGGATCCAACCCTTACCGACCGGACGGTTTCGACGCGCGTCATGCAGGCGGCCATCAAAGGCGCCTATCTCTGGTGTGTAGAGAACGACGTCCGTTACACGTATATCGTGGTGGAGGAACGTTTGCTGCGGGGGCTTCGCCTGATGGGATGGCCTTGTCAGCCCCTCGGGACTCCGATCGCGCTTCCTCCCGCCCAAGCGGTTTCCGTCGCCGCACTGATCGACCTGGAGGCGTTCCGTCTGAATGCCGCGGTGAAGCGACCGGAGCTGTTGAAGTGGTATTCCACCGCCGATGCGGGTTCGATCGGCGCTTCCCGTTCCGGGTCGCCGCTTCGCGCCTCGGTCACGGAGGTTCGCGACCCCCAATACGAAACCGCCTGAGGTTGTGTCGCCTGGCCGTTCGGGTCGCGCGGAGAGGAATCGAAGCGGATGACCGGTTTTCGGAGAGAGGGGACGTCGACTAGACTGCGCTGGGAAGGCCGTGCAAGTTTGGTAGGCCGTGTTCGATGGCCGTCGCCACGGCCTGGGAGCGGGAGGTGACGTCGAGTTTGGAAAAAATGCTCTCCACGTGAAACCGGATGGTGCGCTCGGTGACGCCGAGAATCTGAGCGATCTCCCAATTCGTCTTGCCGTTTTTCATCCAGTTCAAAATGGTCAGCTCACGGACGGAGAGTTTCTTGACGCAGCGGTCGAGCGCATAGGTATGACGGGGTTCTGTCCTCATGAGCGCGAGATGGAGATGGTAGCCGAGATATTCCATCAGGGAGAGATATCGTTCGGCTTCGAGATCGCTCTCGCCGGCGAACGAACAGAATGTCGCGACGCTGCAGGCCTGGTCCGCCGATCCGGTGGTAATGCCGCTCTGGAGACCGAACTCTCCCGCCGTGCGAATGAACTCCTTTTCCTTCTTGGAGGTGGCGGAACGGTAGGTATCTTTCCACAACTGGGTGCCGGGGGCCTTCAGCGCTTTCTGAAAGACCGGATCGACCTCGAAGAAACTGTTTTGCCAGTACAAACGCAGCCACTCATCCGGGTAACTCACATTGACGACGTTGGCGAACCCTTCGAATTTTCCTCCGGCTCCGAGTCTGGCCAAACCTCCGAGCAACCGGTTGAAGGGGAAATGCGTTTGTATCAGCTCCAAGACGGCTTTGATGTCCTGAGACGTTTCCGCCTGGGCCGCATAGTGGAGGACTTCGAGTGAGCGTTCGCACTCCGATTTGGAGAGTGCGGTGAACACGTGACCTGGGAAAGGATATTTCGATGCGTCTGTCATAGTGACCGCCCCTCAGAGGGCCGCTAGCTACGAACAGTATACGCCGCCAGTACAAGAGAAGGAATAGAGACGTTAGGCATGGCGATAGAGCTGAATAGCCCTACTCAATGATGGGTCCTAAAGGCTCTATTCTTTATGGACAGGACAAAGGTATCTGAGTACCATCTTGGGTTGCTTGTCCCGCGCGCCTTATCTCCAAGCATGATCTGGACCATCGGAATTGTTCTGTCAGTCCTTTTACAATACTCCAGCGCCGCTGCCCAAGCGTTACGGTTTCAGCCCCAAGGCGCGTCTGCCACCGGCCAGGGCAATGCTTTCGTGGCGCAAGCCGACGATCCCTCTGCCATCCACTATAATCCCGCCGGATTGACCCAGGTAGCGGGCCTTCAAGCGTACATGGGGACGGCACTCGTGGGCGGCTCGATCAATTTTACCGCTCCCACCGGCGCGACGGCTCGGGGTGATTTGGGAGGGAGCGTCGCCTTTCCGCCTCCCAGTCATTTCTATATGAGTGCGAATCTCGGCGCCCTCGGCCTGACCGGACTTTCCGCTGTGACGGCCGGCATCGGCGTGACCAGTCCGTTCGGGCTCAATATTCGCTATCCCACGGACGGGCCGTTCAATACGGCGGTCACGTCCGCGACATTGCCGCTTATCGACATCAAGCCGGCTCTGGCCTACAAAGTCACCGACTCTCTTTCCATCGGTCTCAACGCGGATATCTACACGTTTGCCAGTTTTCTCGGTGAAGGTCAGGCTCAGCAGCAGCAGGTGTGGCCGGGAGGGGGCGGCATTCCGGCCGGTGCCTCATTGGAAGTTTCCGGCAACGGCACCGGCGCCGGGTTTGCGGCGAGCCTGCTCTATACGCCATTGAAGAGCGGCGAAGGCCTGCCGGTCCTGTCGATCGGGTTTACGTATCACAGCCAGGCGGTGTTGCCTCTCAGCGGCGCTCTGCTCGTCAATGGGACCAAGGCGTCGGACGGGTCCGCGAGTCTGGTATTGCCGCAAATTTTCTCCGGCGGAATCGCACTGTGGCCGATCCGGACGGTGGAGCGGGAGTGGAAACTGGAGGTCGACGTGGAATACGTCGGCTGGCAGTCGGCCAGGAATCTCGATATCCATCTGTCCAACGGCGTGACCATACCGCAGCCGCAACAGTGGAAGAATGTGCCGGTCGTGGCCTTGGGAACCGAGTATAAATGGCTCAGTCCCGAATGGTTGCGGCATTGGGACGTCGCCCTTCGAGGCGGATACACTCGAACGCAGGATCCGGTTCCCGACCGGACGTTCAATCCGGCCACGATTTCACTGACGGCCAATACGATCTCGGTCGGCGGCGGGTTTCTGTGCCGCGAGGGCGGCCGATTTCTCAGGATGATTCCGTGCGGGGGGGAATCACGGCTCTTGCCGAAGGCGATCGGGGTGGATGCGGCATACCAGGCGTGGATCTACGAATCGCGGACCGTGACGGGCAACATCAATCCGACCGTCAACGGCAACTATCGTGTCTCGGTTCAGGTGGGCATTGTCAGCCTGAGATTTGTCTACTGACCGAACCCATTCTTGACCGGTGGGTTTCACCGAGAATCCGTGAGTGCCTTACGAAGTTCCGCGACGGTCCGCTCGTCGATCCCGGATTCCCTCAGGTCGTCGTCACTGGCCGCCGCCACCCGCTCGACGCTGCCGAAGCGCTTGAGCAGGCGGGCCCGTCTGATCTCGCCGATGCCGATGATCTGATCCAATTTCGACGAGAGGAGCGCCTTGCCGCGGAGCGTGCGATGAAACGAAACGGCGAAGCGGTGCGCTTCGTCGCGAATCCGTTGCAGCAGATGGGTGGCCGGCGATTGCCCCCTCAAGGGCATCGGGTTCTTTCGTCCCGCCAGGTAGACGCGCTCGTCCTTCTCACCGCGCGCCTTGGCCAGACCGATCACGGGCAAACGGTCTTCTCCGACCTGTTTGAGCCCTTCTATGGCGGCGGCCAACTGGCCGAGCCCGCCGTCGATGAGGACAAGATCCGGCCGTGCCAAGCCTTCCATGCCGCCGTACCGCCGGGAGACGGCCTCCCGAATGCTGGCGAAGTCGTTGGCCCCCTCGACGGTGGTGATTTTGAGTTTCCGATAATCGGCCTTCTTCATGCGACCGTCTTCCCACACGACCATGGAGGCGACGGATTGGGTGCCCATGGTATTGGAAATGTCGAAGCCCTCGATGCGGCGGGGCGCCCGGTCGAGCCGAAAGAGGCGCCGGAGTTCCTCGCCCGCCTGGCGGTCGATCGCCTCGTCGCGCAGATGGTCGGCCGCCGATGAAGCGGCATTTTCCTCGGCCAGTTTTATCAGCTGATGTTTCGTGCCCCGCTCCGGCACGAGCAGCCGCACGGCGTTCCCGCGCTTCTCCGACAGCCATCGGGCGATCAAGTCGACGTCCGGAATGTCCACCGGGACCAGCAGTTCCGCCGGCGGTTGGCCGTCCTTGTTGTAGAATTGCTCGATGGCGGCGACGACCAATTCGTCGTCGGGAGTGTCGGCGGCATTGGCCCAGAAAAAGTCTTTGCGGCCGATCAAGAGTCCTCCCCGCACGAACAGGAGCTGAAGGTCGACCGCCGTGCCCAGCCGCGCGATGCCGATGACGTCCTGATCGACCGACGCGGTCTGCGTGATCCGCTGCCGTTCCAACGTCCGCTCGATCTTGAACATGCGGTCGCGCAGCCGCGCCGCCTCTTCGAAATCCTCCCGTTCCGCCGCGGCCTCCATGCCCGCGCGAAGCTCCTCCAACAATTCCCGGTCCCGTCCCTCCAGGAAGTGGCGCACCTGCTTGACGATCTCGTGGTACTCGTCCCTGGATTGATTGCCCGTGCAGGGGGCCATACACCGTTTGATCTCGAATTCGATGCAGGCACGTTCCGCCTTGCCGTCGATGTCGATGCTGCAGGTGGCCAAGGGAAACACCTTTTTGATGACCTTCAACGTCTCCCGCAGCGCGCCGGCCGGCGTATAGGGCCCGTAATACAACGCGCCGTCCCGTTGAACCCGCCGGACGATGGAGAGGCGGGGAAAGTCTTCCTTGACCGGCAGCCGGAGGTAGGGATACTGCTTGTCGTCGCGGAGGACCACGTTGAACCGCGGCCGGTGGCGTTTGACGAGGTTGCTTTCGAGGATCAGCGCTTCGAGTTCGGAGCGCGTGACCATGGTTTCGAGATCGGCGATCAGGCCGACCAGCAGGGCGGTCTTGGGAGAATGGTCGCTGCCTTTTTGGAAATACGAGCGCACGCGATCGGCCAGCACCGCGGCCTTTCCGACGTACAGCATGTCGCCCGCGGCGTCCTTGAAAAGGTAGACACCCGGCTGGTTCGGAAGGCGGGCCAGTTTGGCTTGAAGATCGGCTGACAGGGCCATGGGAATCGGACGTCCCGGACAGTCTCAGGACGGCCAGTCATTGTAACGACCGGGAGAAATGCGGCGCAACCGTTCGAGGCGCGCAGCGGAACCCGATCACCTGCCGCGCCTGGCGCGAAGCTCCCGCAGGAAGGAAGGGCTGAGGGTGCCCCTGGCCACTTCGGCGACCGGTCCCTTCATGGTCAGGCTGAAGTCCTGCGCCACCTCGATGGTGAGCGCGCCGCCCGGCATCTTGACCGTGACCGGAGAACGCACGAGTCCCAGTTTGACCGCGGCGGAAGCCGCGGCGCAGGAAGAGGAACCGGACGCCTGCGTTTCCCCCGCGCCCCGCTCCCAAATCAGGATGAAGAGCTCGGCCGAACCGGTGGGAACGGCCAGTTGCACGTTGGTCCGTTTCGGAAAGATCGCATGGTTCTCCAGCGCCGGCCCCAGCGCCAGCAGATCTTCCCGTGACCAGGATTCGCCGGACGGCTTGAACACGACGCAGTGGGGATTGCCGACGCTGACTCCCGTGAACCGCAGCGAACGTCCGGCCGCGTCGATCGGCTCCCGGAGCAATTCGTCGACGCGCAGCGTGCAGGGCAGCGCGGTCGGGTCGAACGTCGCCCGGCCCATCTCGACGGTGGCGGCCGCGGCGTCTCCGTGGCGGTCGAGGTGCAAGGCGATGCTCACCAGGCCCCCCTTCGTTTCCACCGTGAAACGGGTTTTTTTCGTCCGTCCGGTCGCATGCAGGTAGCGGGCGAAAATACGGAGCCCGTTGCCGGACTTCTCCGCTTCGCTGCCGTCCGGATTGAAAATACGAAGGCCGAAATCGGCCCGCTTCGTCGGAACGATGGCCAGAATACCGTCGCTGCCGAGTCCCCAGTTGCGGTCGCATATCCGTTTGATCGAACCAGGCGTCAGGGAGAACGTCAGTTCCTTGGGATCCATGACGAGGTAATCGTTCCCAAGGCCGTGCCCCCGAAAAAATCCGTTCTTCATGCAACGTTCCTTTCTCGTCTCTCGTCGTCCGTGAAACGTGAAGCGCCGGAACAATACTTCGTCACCGCAGAATGCGTCAATGGGGAGGCGCTGTCTGCGGCCCAGCAGGATGTTGACAAATTATTTGGGACTGTGGAAAAGCCTGGCCACAGAGGGTCGGAGATCCCGCCCCACCCCGGCGCGCCAAGACGCGCCATTCCCCAGGCAAGGCCGCAGCGAGCGAAGAGGCGAATCGTACTCTGTCCCGTACGTTGAGCCTTTGAGCGATGCGAGAACGAAGCCGGCGGACTTTTTCAAACAGCCGGCTAGACGATCGTCACGCCGCTCGGACGCTCGATCAGTTCAATCTCATAGCCGTCCGGAGCGTCGATGAAGATGAACCGGCTGCCCGACGAGGTCGTTGTGGGTCCGTCCGTGATCGGAACGCCCTTGGCTCCGAGCGCGGCGATGGTGTCTTCGAGGTTCTCGACTTGGAAAGCCAAGTGCACCAGGTCTTCCTGCACCCGCACGGGGCCGCTGGGCGGGAAGCTGGTCAGTTCGATCAGCTCATCGCTGTTGGGCACTTTCAAAAAGGCGAGTTGCGATCCCCGGGGGGACGTCTTTCGTTCCAGCACCTCCAAACCCAGGACCTCCGTGTAGAACCGGATCGTCCGGTCCAAGTCGCTGACGCGCATTCTGGTGTGGAGAAACTTGGCGACGCGCATGATTCGTTCCTTTACTCCCGCATGAAGGGACCGGTGGTTTTTCTGAGGAGCACTTCGGCGGAGCCGGGGATGAGCAGATCGGGAATCGCGCCGATCTCCTGATAGCCGTGCTTCCGGTAGAACCGGCGGGCGGGCTCGTTGAAGTCCGAGACACAGATGAAGAGATTCTTGGCGCGGGCAAAGACCAGGGATTCGACGTACGCCAACAATCGGCCTCCGAGCCCCCGGCTCCTGGCGGCTTCCGCGACGCCGAAGAGCTCCAGATAGTCGCCGAGAAGAAACTTCCGCCTGACGACGGCGATGCCGGCGGCGAGGCCGCCTTGTTCCGCCACGTAGCTGTCGCGGCCTTGCGGGAGGGGAGCGAAATACCGCTCCCAATCGGCGGCGGTATGTCCCAACCGTTTCCATGGATCGGAGGCGAGGAGCAGGCGGATAACCGGCTCGCGGTCTTCCGGCCTCATGATTCTGATGGGTGCGGGGTTCATGGTGCCGGCGGTTGGCATGAGAGGACGTCGCTGACGGTCATCGGCGTCAGATGCCGTTGCGGCAACATCTGCTCGTACAGGCGGGTGACCACTTCGTAGGTATGCGCGCCCTTGCCGTTGGCGTGCATGACGATGATGCTGCCCTGTCTGGTGAGTCGGGAGAGTCGTCTTTCAATCTGGTCCGCGGACAGCGACGGATCCGGGTCGCCGGAAACGACGCTCCAAAGAATGAATCGAAGCCCGAGCGTCTTCACGAGATCTACGGTCTCCGCGTTGTATTCGCCGTAGGGCGGTCGAAACAGCGGGGCCTGGCGGTCGTATTTCGTCTTCAAGAGGGTCACCGGCCCGAGAATCTCCTGTTTCTGGGATTCAGACGAATGCGTCGGGAGGTGGGCATGGACCTGTCCGTGCGTGCCGACTTCGAAAAACGGGACTGCGAGCAGTTCCTTGACCCGGTCATCGTGCTTGGCCATCCAGGTGCCGGACATGAAGAACGTGGCGGCGATGCGGTGTTCGATCAGATAGTCGATCAGCCGTTGGTCGTAGCCGCTGCCGCCGCGCACCGGACAGAGGTCGAAGGTCAGCGCGACTCCCGGACAGGAGGCCGGCCCGGACGTGATGACCTGTGCGACGGCGGTGGCGCCAAAGGCGGAAAACAGCAGCGCCGGAACGAGGACGAGTCGGAGACATGCGGCGAGTGTGGACATGTCCGTCAGTATACCCGAACGACCGAGAGTTGACGCCGGAATTCGCCCGCTGTTACCGTGACGGGCATGCCCATGCCCGCCTTCGAAATCGGCCGCGCCCTCGGTATCCCGATCCGTGTCCACATGTCGTGGTTTCTGGTTTTCGTGTTCGTGAGCTGGACGCTGGCGACCGGTTATTTGCCCGAGGCCCTGCCGGGCCTTTCCGGTCAACGGTATTGGGGCATGGGCGCGGCGGCCGCGCTGCTGTTGTTCCTCTCCGTGCTCCTGCACGAGCTCGGTCATTCGTACGTGGCGCAGCGGTACCATATTCCGATCGGGCAGATTACGTTGTTCATATTCGGGGGAGTCGCACACATGGGGAAAGAACCGCCGAGCCCGCGGGCGGAATTCCTCATTGCCATCGCCGGCCCTGTCGTCAGCCTCGTGCTGGGCCTGTTGTGCCTCGGAGGGACGATCGTCGCGGAGTCGGTGCTCCATCTTTCCGGCACGCAGGGCTTTGTCGTGCTCGGAGGATTGCTGGGCATCGTCAACGTCAACCTGGGACTGTTCAACCTGATCCCCGGCTTTCCCCTTGACGGAGGACGGGTCCTGCGCGCCGGCCTGTGGGCCTGGGGAAAAAACTTCCACCGGGCGACCGGACAGGCCGCCACGGTCGGATTCCTGTTCGGGATCGTTCTCGCCGGGTTCGGGGCGCTGCTCGTCGGAGGGGCGATCGCCGGCGCGTTGGATCGCTCGCTGGCCGGCAACGGCGGCTGGCTCTTGTTCATCGGTGCGTTTCTGTCCGGCGCGGCATGGAGCGCACGACGTCAGGTCGGACTCCGCATCGTGCTCGACACCACTGCGGTCCGCGACGTGATGATTCGCAACGTCGTGTCGATTTCTCCAACTCTCTCCGTGCAGAGCGCCGTGGACGACTTTTTCGTCGCCTACGGATTCAGCGGATTTCCCGTGACGGAGGACGACCGGATCGTCGGCATCGTGACGGCGGACGACGTGCAGGCCGTCCCGCAGGCGCTGTGGGCGTGGAAACCCGTCCGCGACATCATGCGTCCCTCGACCGGGGCGCTCTTCGTCCCTGCCGACTGGTCGGTCAGGCTGGCGCTGGACCGGATGATTCAGGAAGGCTGGGACCGGCTGGTCGTGACGGAGGATGGCAAGCCGGTGGGGCTGATTACGCGGTCGTCCGTCGCGCGGTTCCTGCAACTGCGAAAAGCGTGAAGCGTCGTTCGTATCCCGGCGCACGCGAGATGCGCTTCACGGGATACGCTTCACAGGCTTATTCCGCTCGAGCGGCTGAAATATTCTGCGCGATCGCGATGCGGATGAGATGGACGACGAGGAGAAATCCATAGACGACGCAGAAGAACTTGAACGTCACCCGATAGAAGTCCATGAGCAGGACGGGAAGACAGAGCGCGAAGAGCAGGCTGGCGATCAACGTGGCGAACGTGAGCCGCCGGCAGAATTCGTAAGACGCCTCCTTGCCGATCTGTTTCAAGGCTTTGGCATAGCGCTCCGCGCGCTGCAGGCGGGCATCGCGCAACGCCGCGCTGCTCGGCCCCCAATACCGCAGACGGAAATATCCCAACGTGATGAGTGCCCAGGGCATGGCCCACAACGGCCAATAGGCGGAACCCTGATAGAGATCGCTGCTCAGCAGCGTGGCGAACGACGGGGCGTAGATGAGCCCGAGGACCAACGGCAGAATCCGCTCGTCGCGCGGCCGCTCCCCTTCCGGGCCGCCATGGATGAGCTCGCGTTCGAACAGCGGATATCCGTACTTCAGAACGACCAGGGCAATGGCGGCGCTCATGGTCTTGTCCGGCACGTAACGGACCCAGTTCTGGAACCAGTTCACGATCCACCAGCTGATGCTTTCCGCCCAGGTCAAGCCGAAGAGGGATTCAATGTATTCGTGCGCCATCCGCTCCCATTGGAGAACCCTGGCGTTGAGTGTTTCCGCGACCTCGGGATTGAGGGAAAACACCGAATGTTCGTGCAGCGCCGCCTGGACGGATGTGCCGGGGAGGCTCATCACGACCGCGCCGCCGACGCCGAAGATGTAGAGAAACCAGGCGTGCGAAAGCGCGGAGCTTTTCCCGGTTCTGAGGTATTTGCGAAAGCCCGCCTGCCTCGCCATCCAGCCCCAATAGAACGCGCCCGTCATGCTGACCAACGACCAGGGAAAGATCACGACGTCCGCGCCGGCTTCCGGATAGAGCAGCCAGTTGACGATCGAATTCGACATGAGCGCCGCAATGGCGCCCCACCAGGGTCCGAGGAGAAACGCCACCAGCGCCGTTCCCGTCATGTCCAGGAAGAGGATGCTCTCCAGATGGCGGCTCAGGGTGAGTCCGACGTAGTTCAACAAGAGGCCGGCCGCCACGATCACGCCGGTCTCATACATCAGCAGATAGGACGCGCCCCGGAGCGGTTTGGCCGAAAAGAAATCGATCGCGGGCGCCGCTTCGGGCCAGGATTTTTCGGCGGGTGAGGGAGCGCTCTTGGATTCTTTGTTGGTCTTCAGGCGGTTCTGGACGTCCAGCAGCTTTTCCATCAGAGTCAGCATCGCCACCACGAAGCCCGCGATGGTGCCCCCCAGCATCATGAATTCTTTTCCGAAGTCCTCGGACATGCCGAATTCCCTCCGTCGTGTGGACCATTCTAGCCAGGAAGCAGACCCCTCGCCAGAAAAAGCCCACAAGCCGCCGACCGGCGCGGCCGGCGTCACGTCAGATTGCAGAGGGAGGTGGATTGGCGGCGGGGGTTCTGGCCGTCTGAAGCCGCGGCTGCAGCGAACGAGCGACGACCGCTCCGAACAGAAAGAGGCTGGCCGAATAATACAGCCACAGCAACAGCAGGACGACTTCGAGCAGGGAGCCGTACAGGTCCGTATAGACCGTGGCATAGTCCCGGTACGTCACGAATATCAGTTTGGCGGCGACCCAGAGCAGGCTGAAGGTCAGCGCGCCGATCATGGCCTCGCGCCAGGCGGGACGGCGGCGCGGGACGTACCGATAGAGGGCGGTCACCGTGAGAAAAGAGAGGAGGAAAGGCAGCGTGTAGGTGAGGAAAAAGTCATGCGCCGCCAAGGCCAGAAAATCCAGACCCCACAGGCGCGGGGCGTATGCCACCAGGATGTTCACCGACTGGGTCGCCACGTAGGACACGATCAGCAACAGGCCGACCGCCCCGAGCAGGGCCACCGAAATGACGATGGAAATGAGCGGGTGGCGCTGTCTGGTGCTGTCGAACACGACGTTGAGGGTGTAGTCGAGCTCGTAGAAGACCAGGGTGCCGAACCATGCGAAGGACAGGAAGACCAACCAACGAACCGTTTCCATCTCGGCCACCCGCTGCAGCTCTTCCGCCAGCCGCTCGCCGAGAATGGGCAGGAAGCCTTTGAGAAAACTCAGGAGAACCTGGCCTCCGATCACATCGTGGCTCACGATGAAGCTCACGCCGTAGAGCAGCAGGAAGACGAGCGGAAACAGGGAGAGAAGCGAAAAAAAGGCCAGGGACGCGGCAAGGCTGCCGCACCCATGCCAGAGAAACGACCGTATCAAACTACCCAGCAAGCGCCAGATTTCCATGACGGGCTCGCAAACGGGAGGGGATCACTTCACCCTAGCACGAGCGGGTCGTCCTTGCACGAACGGAATCTCGCGGGCGCCTACTTGAGGGAGAGGACGGATTGCAGCGCCAGGCTTACGAGCGTGCTGGGGAAGAGCCCGAAGATGATGACGCCCGCCACCGCGAAGGCCAGGACGACGGATAGGGCAGGAGAGGGAAGCAGGCGGGGCGGTTCGGCTGCCGTGGGTTCCGGCTCGCGCATGTACATGACCATCACCACCCGCATGTAATAGTAGGCCGACACGGCGGCGAAAATCACGGCCACGACGGCGAGCCAGGTCAATCCTGCTTCCACGGCCGCCATGAAGACGTAAAACTTTCCGATGAACCCGGCCGTCGGCGGAATGCCGGCGAGGGAAACCATGAAGACGAGCATCAGGAAGCCCGCCAGCGGCTGGCGTTTGGCCAGACCGGCGAAGTCCTCGATGTTTTCGCCTTCGAGGCCTCCACGACGGAACAGGCCGATCATCGCGAAGGCGCCGAGGGTCATGAAGGCGTAGACGACGAGGTACAGCATGACCGCGGCGAGCCCCGAGGCGCCGCCCGACTCGCCGGCTCCGCG
>DAOLIU010000065.1:0-16925 GCA_035328385.1 Nitrospira sp.
AGAAACACGTCCACCGGTCCCACCGCGGCCAATATGATTCGTCCGACCACGGTCCCTTCAACCCGGTTATCGAGAAACCCCTCCCGCACCCATCGGCCGTTGCCGAACTTCTGTGCCATCGTCCCTCCTTACGCAGCCGCGGCGGCGCGACCGTGCTCCGCATCGGCACTGGCGCCGGACGCCAGCGCTCCCACGACCACCCCCAGCAGGATCAGACCGCTGCCGAACCATCCTTGGGCATCCAAGGTTTCACCCAGAAAATACCAGGAGAGCCAGGCGGCATAGGCCGGCTCCGAGGCGAACACGAGCGCGACCTGCTGTGCGGGAACCAACTGCTGCGCCCACATCTGAACGGCAAAGGCACCGGTAGCCAATACACCGGTCACCCCCAATCCAATGAGCAGCACGGAGCTCGGGGCGAAGGCTTCGGCGGGAGCCTGCTCCCACCCCATCGCGGGGACGAACAGCAACGTCATGGCCGCCATTTGCCAGAGCAGGAGCGACGGCGCATCGAACAGGCGGGAGAATCGTTCGAGGCAGACGATGTGCGCCGCGAAGGCCACCGCGCAGGCCAGGGTCATGAGGTCTCCCACGCTCATCGTCGTGCTCGGTTTGACCAGCAGCCACAATCCGGCCGTGGCAACGGAGGTGGCCAGAATAATCCGTCGATCGAATCGCCGCAGGATCAGCGGCACGATGATCACATATAAGGCCGTCAGGAACGCGCTGTTGGACGCGCTGGTATACCGCAATCCGACGGTCTGGAAAATGTAGCCCAGAAACAGAAATCCGGTGGCGATCCCCGCCGCGCGCAGGATTCCCCGCTCACGCCGGAGCCCGTGGCCTGCGGCCGCAAACCATCCGACGACCAGCAGCGTGCCCAGGAGAAATCTGAGGAACAGGAACGAGAGCGGGGGGATCTGCTCCAGCGCCGCCTTTGTCGCGGGGAACGTCGCGCCCCAGATCAGGGTCGTCAGCAAGAGCGCGAGTCGTGGCATGGGAAGCGCCCGAAGTTCAGAGCACCGGACTCAAGGTTTGCACAGTGGGCACCGGCGCTGGTCCGTGGTGCCCGCCTGTTCCATCGCCGCCAGTGCGCGCTCCTTGTCGGGGTAGTCGAACCATCCGCCGGCCCAATAGTCGGTGGACGATTGGGTCGACGGCACCTCGGAGCAGCGCTCGTTGTGCAACGTCACCCGATCGATCGAGCGCGCGATGTGAATCCAATAAATCACGTGGGGTCAGACGGGAATAGACCGTGCGTCAGGGGAGGAGCTGCCACTCGTCCTTTTCAATGAAGACTTTCACGCCGGTTTCGAGTTTCTTGACGTCGTCCTTCTCGAACAGGCGAAAGTAGCGTTCGATGCGATCATCATCGTCGATCCGCTCTTCCTGCATCATTCCATTGTGGCCTTTATACCGCCGAATCAGCACCGCCATCGCACGCCCTCCTCAACACTCGCTCAGAACACCCCTAGTCTCCGAACCAGGCAGGTGTGGTACAATACGGCATCGTTCGACAGCCGGTCAAGAGTCGGCACGGATGGAAAATCTCCAGCAGGAGCGATCACATGCCCATCTATGAATACCGTTGCGGCCAATGCGAAAAGGTCTTCGAGGCGACCCAGTCGGTCCACGCGCGGGCCGAAGACACCGTATGTCCCTTCTGTCAGGCCCAGGACGCGACGAAACTGCTGTCCTCGTTCGCTTCCAAGGTAGTCGGCACCCACAAGCCGGGATTCGCCGAGATGAAGGCGTACAACATGCTGAACGAGCGCATGGATAAGTTCTCGAAGCTCCCCCCGGTGATGGGCACCAGGGCGATGCCGCCTTCCAATCTGTTTTCCAGCCTCGAGACACCCTCTCCCTCCAAACCTTCTCAAGAAGGTTGAACATGCCCGGATCAGCGACACGCAGGCTTCTGCACCGGATGCTCACCCCCCGACCGGCAGTGGTCACCCTACAAGGCGCTCTCGTCGGTCTGGGGCTCGGCTTACTCTGGACCTTCATGGGAACCGGTGTCTCGTCGGCCGAAGTGTCCGGCAATCTGGTCATCGTCGGCAACGGACCGGAACAGCCCATTATCGAGCTGTTGGTACGTGCGTTCGAAAAAGCGAACCCGCGCGCCTATGTGGACGTCGTCTGGGACGATCACTCCAAAGCGGTCGAGATGGTGAAAGCGGGAGAAGCGCACCTGGCCGTCACGGGATCCGAAGAAAGCGGGCTTGCCGCGACGCAGATCGCATGGGACGGCATCGGCATTTTGGTGCATTTGTCGAATTTCACGAAAGAGGTCACCAAGCAGCAGGTCGCCGACATCTTTTCCGGGAAAGTCAAAGAATGGTCCGAACTGGGCGGCCCTGAAACCAAGATCTTGTTGATCGACCGGCCGCGGAATCAAAACGTCCGCGACGCCTTTGAGTCGCAGCTCGGCATCACGGGGAAGATCCCGGATACGGCCAAGGTGATCGCCAGGGACGATAAGGTCGTCAAGACGGTCGTCGGCACCCTGCCCCCCTTGTCGGCCGTGTCCTATATCTCCCTGAGCCAAGGCCTGTCGGTGGTATCCGGCGGCGTGGCGGTCCGCCTCCTTCCGATCGACAAGGTGGAGCCGGAGATACCCACCGTCAAGGACGGCCGCTACCCGTTGCGCAGGCCGGTTTTGTTGCTCTCGCGGAAGGAATCCAACCCGCTGGCCGAAGCCTTTATCCAGTTTGCCCTCTCGCCTCCCGGACAACAGATCGTCACGGAAGTCTATGTTCCCGTGACGCGGAATTAATCCCGGTTTTTTTATACCAAGGAGGTCTTATGCAGACGTGGCGATCATCGGGGCTCGTGATGATGACGCTGACCGGCCTCATGCTGCTGGTACCCCTCTCGGCGCCTCGGGCGGAGGAGGGGGGAAAAGGCGCCATCGTGGAAGGAGCCGGCTTTACCCTCTACGACATGGAATCGATCAAAGGATCCGATACGGACAAGGTCGACAAGGACCCGGTCTGCGACCGCAGCAGGCGGCCTCGCATCGCCAAAGTTGAACCGGACGAGGCCAAGCCAGGCGACAAGGTCGTGATCTCCGGGGAGAATTTCGGCACGAAAGAGTGCTTTCATACCGTGACCTTCAGCGCGTCGCCCAAGGCGCCCGTCGACTATAAGTTCGTCAACGACACGACCATCGAAGCGACCGTGCCGGAAGCCAAGGCCGGGATGTCGTTTCTGATTATCGTCGCAGGCGGCGGCAGCGCACAGTCGAAACCCCTCCTCATCAAATCCAAATAGGCCCGCGGAGCCCGGAAACGCTACGACTTTCCGGGCTCTTTAATCGTCCGACTCCCTCGACAGACCTCTTCTACCTATGCTAGCGTACGCGCTCCCTTTGCGCCGACCGTCAAGGAATTCTGGGGACGCGGAATTCCGGGAAGCTGGATGAAGATGTTTCGGAAGATTCTCGTGGCCAATCGCGGTGAAATCGCCATGCGCATCATCCGCGCGTGCCGCGAGCTGAACATCGCCACCGCCGCGATCTATTCCGAAGCCGACTCTACCGGAATCTACGTCAAGAAGGCCAACGAGGCCTATCTCGTGGGGCCCGGACCGGTCAAAGGCTTCCTCGACAGCCGTCAGATCGTCGAGTTGGCCCAACGCATCGGTGCCGACGCCATCCACCCCGGTTACGGATTTCTCTCCGAAAACGCGCAGTTCGCCGAGCTGTGCGACGCATCCGGCATTACGTTCATCGGTCCGTCTCCCCTGGCCATTACGACCATGGGCAGCAAGGTCAAGGCCCGCGAGCTGGCCCGCAAGATCGGCGTGCCCATCGTCCCGGGAACGGACGGCGGGATAACGGACGTCAAAGAAGGACTCACCTTCGCCAAACAAGCCGGGTATCCGGTCATCATCAAGGCCAGTGCCGGCGGCGGCGGCCGGGGCCTCCGCGTCGTGCGATCCGACGCCGAACTGCGCGAAAACATGGAAGTCGCCGCTCGGGAAGCCCTGGCCTCGTTCGGCGACGGCAGCCTGTTCATCGAAAAATACATCGAGCGGCCCCATCACATCGAGTTTCAGATCCTGGCCGACCGCCACGGCAACATCATCCACCTGGGCGAACGGGACTGCTCGATTCAGCGCCGGCATCAGAAGTTGATCGAGATCGCTCCGTCACTCGTGTTGACGCCCAAGCTTCGGACCGAGATGGGGAAAGCCGCCACGGCGATCGCGCGGGCGGTCAACTACGACAACGCCGGGACGGTGGAGTTTCTGCTCGACCAGGACGGCCGCTTCTACTTCATCGAAATGAATCCCCGCCTTCAGGTCGAGCACACGGTCACGGAGCAGATCACCGCGATCGACATCGTCCGCAACCAGATCTCCATCGCCGCGGGCAAGCCGCTCGACATTCAACAGAAAGACGTCATCCTCCAGGGACATGCCATTCAATGCCGGATCAATGCCGAGGATCCGAAGAACAATTTCATGCCCTGCACCGGAACCGTGACGGACTACCTGTCGCCGGGAGGAATCGGCGTCCGGATCGATGGCGCCGTCTACAAGGACTACACCGTTCCGCCCTATTACGACGCCCTGCTCGCCAAACTCACCGTGCGGGGCCGGACCTGGGAGGAGACCGTGAGCCGGATGCGGCGGTCACTCGAGGAATACGTGTTGCGCGGAGTCAAGACGACCATTCCCTTCATGCAAGCGATCATGCAGGACCAGGATTTTCTCGCCGGTCGGTTCGATACCTCCTATCTCGACACGCATCCGGACTTGTACACCTACGACGAAATCGAGCCGCCGGAGGATCTCGTCCTGGCGCTCGCCGCCGCCATTGCGGCCTATGAAGGGCTGTAACCCCTCAGCGCCTTCCGATTGTTCATGATCTAAGCGAGAGGCCATGGCTACGAAACGGTCATCCGGAAAGAAACCGGCGCACAAGAAACGCCCTCAGGCTCCCGCGGCCAAGGCACCGAAGAAACGGGCCGTTGCAAAACAGGATTGGCCGATTCAGCCGGCACCCGGCAAACAGGTGCTCGTGACCGAGGTGGCCCTGCGCGACGGCCATCAATGCCTCCTGGCCACGCGGATGCGGACCGAGGACATGCTGCCGATCGCCCAAAAGCTGGATGCGGTCGGCTTCTGGTCGTTGGAAGTCTGGGGCGGCGCCACCTTCGATACCTGCCTGCGCTTCCTGAAGGAGGACCCGTGGGAACGGCTGCGGGCGCTGCGCGCCGCGATGCCGAACACCAAGCTGCAGATGCTCCTCCGCGGCCAGAACATCGTCGGGTACCGGCACTATGCGGACGACGTGCTGGACCGGTTCATCGAACGGTCGGCCGCCAACGGCATCGACGTCTTCCGCATTTTCGACGCCCTCAACGACATCCGCAATCTCGAGCGGGCGATCCAAGAGGTGAAGGCCTGCGG
Source organism: Nitrospira sp. (assembly GCA_035328385.1). Classification (GTDB taxonomy): domain Bacteria; phylum Nitrospirota; class Nitrospiria; order Nitrospirales; family Nitrospiraceae; genus Nitrospira_C. The sequence continues at coordinate 5,419 of DAOLIU010000065.1, forward strand.
GAAACACGTCGAAGCGGCCATCTCCTATACCGTGAGTCCCGTCCACCGTCTGGAAGGATTCATCGAGATGGGGAAGCGTCTGGAGGACCTGGGATCCGATACGATCTGCATCAAGGACATGGCCGGACTTCTGGCGCCGATGGACGCCTACATGCTCGTCAAGAGCCTGAAGCAGGCGGTCAGCGTGCCGATCCACCTGCATTCGCACTACACCTCCGGCATGGGCACGATGTCCGCGCTCATGGCCGTTCTGGCCGGTCTCGACATCGTGGATACCGCCATTTCTCCCCTGGCCGGGGGGGCGTCGCATCCGCCGACCGAATCGATCGTGGCATCCCTCCAACGGACGTCGTACGACACGAAGCTCGATCTCACCGCTCTTCAACCGATCGCGGACCACTTCCGCACCGTGCGACGGAAATACCGGCAATTCGAGAGCGACGTCACCGGCGTCGACGCCGAAATTCTCACCTCTCAGATTCCCGGAGGCATGCTGTCCAATCTCGCCGCGCAGCTGTCCGAGCAAAATGCTCTCGACCGCATGAAGGAAGTGCTCGACGAGGTCCCCCGGGTCAGGAAAGACATGGGATATCCCCCCCTCGTCACGCCGACCAGCCAGATCGTCGGCACCCAGGCGACCCTGAACGTCCTGACCGGCGAGCGCTACAAGGTCATCACGAACGAAACGAAGAACTATTTTCTCGGTCTGTACGGCCGCGCCCCGGGGCAGGTGGCCCGCGACGTCATGGCCCGCGCCATCGGCGACGAAGAACCGGTCAAGACCAGGCCCGCCGACCGGCTGGAACCCGAAATGGAAGCGACCAGAAAAGATCTGCCCGCCTCAGCCGATACGGTCGAGGATCATCTGTCCTTCGTCCTCTTTCCCGCCATCGCCCGCGACTTCTTCGAAGCCCGGGAGAAGGGCGATCTGGTGCCCGAGCCGCTGGAAGGGAGCCTCACGAAGGGCCCGGCCGCCGGCGGCGAGCTTCACCTGGCCCCGGTGGAATTCAACGTGACCGTCCACGGCGAAACCTATCACGTGAAGGTGTCCGGATCCGGACGCAAGGTCGAGGGACGCAAGCCCTATTACATCCGGGTCAACGACAAGCTCGAAGAAGTATCCCTCGAAGCGATCCAGGAAGTTCTGGCCGGCATGCCCGAAGCCGCGGAGGCTCCAAGCGGGGCCAAACCCAAACGGCCCAAACCGGCCAAACCGGGCGACGTCGCTCCCCCGATGCCGGGTCGTGTCGTAAAAATCCTGGTCGCCAAAGACGACCGCGTCTCGACCGGCGATCCTCTGCTCATCATCGAAGCCATGAAGATGGAGAGCCAAGTCCCCGCGCCGATCGACGGCACGGTGACGGGGATTCTGGTCGAAGAAGGGGAAAACGTGAAGACGGACGAGACCATCATCCAGCTGGAGTAGGCCATTCCGCCGTTTCATACCGCCAATCCGGCCCCCCTCGGCCTCTTCCCGATTCTGACCACCCTGCTGTTCTGTCTGCCGATGACCGCCTGTTCATCATCCACTCCGATCCCGGCCCAATTCGAGGCCTTCGAGCGAATTCCCGTCCACACCGCTTCGGTTCTCGGACACAAGATCGCCTACCTGGACGTCGGGCAGGGCGACGCAGTGATCCTCATTCACGGCTTCGGCGGATCCATGTGGCAGTGGGAACATCAACAGTCCGTCCTGAGCCGGCACGTCCGCCTGATCACCCCGGACCTGATCGGCGCCGGGCTTTCCGATAAGCCGGACATCGCCTATACGCCCGAACAATTGCTGAGCTACTTCGTGGGATTCATGGATGCCTTGCACCTGTCCCGCGCCACTCTCGTCGGCAATTCGATGGGAGCCGGACTGGCCATCGGCATGGCCTTGACGCACCCGGAGCGCGTCGACAAACTGATCCTCATCGACGGCCTGCCAAACCAGGTGACGAACAAGCTCACGAGTCCGACGATCAAACGGGCGCTGGAATCGCGCGCGCCGACCTGGATGGTCTCCTTCGGCAATTGGCTCTTCGGCGGATTGATGCTTGAATCGGTCTTGAAGGAAGTCGTCCACGATCCGGCCCTGCTGACGCCGGCCGTGCTCGAACGGTCCAATCGGAACCGCCGGCGGCCCGGTCTCATCCCGCCGCTGATGGCGCTGCGGGACGGTCTGCCGATATGGGAAACCGAGTACGCGCCGCGACTCGGAACCCTGACTCATCCGACTCTGATTCTCTGGGGCCGGGAAGATCGAGTCTTCCCCGTTGCCGTCGGCAAAGACTTGCACCGGACCATCAAGGGATCGAAACTGGTCACGATTCCCCTGGCCGGGCATATTCCGCAATGGGAACAGCCGGAACAGGCGAATCAGGCTATAATGGATTTCCTCACGTCCCGGGCTCCAGAGTCGTGACCGAACGGAGGATCGTATGACCGTCCCGAGTATTCGCCGGCCGCTGCTTCTACTGATGGTCGGCGCGCTCGCCTTGTCAGGCTGCGCGAGATCCGGATCGGGCTCCGTCTTCATGTACAAGAACCTTCCCGTCGCGGATGGGACGGTGCAAGCGGGGGAAGGACATACGGTCGTCTACAAAGGCAGCCCGGTGGTCCTGACCGGCACCGGCATCAAGACCGGCGACCGGTTGCGCGACGTCAAGGTGACCCAGACCGATCTCTCGCTCGTCAATATCGCGGAGACCAAAGGCAAGGGCAAGGTCCGCATCATCAGCGTGGTTCCTTCACTGGACACCAAGGTCTGCGAACAGCAGACGCACATTCTCAGCGGACAGAACAAGGGACTCGACCGGATGGTCGAACTGATCACCGTCAGCATCGACACGCCCTTCGCCCAGAAGCGCTTCGCGGCCGAGTCCAAGATCGCCAACGTCACCTTTCTGTCCGATTATAGGAGCGCCGATTTCGGCAAGACTTATGGGCTGCTCCTGAAGGATCCCCATATCCTGGCGCGGGCCGTCATGGTAGTGGACCCGCACAACAAGGTCCGTTATATCCAAGTCACCCCCGAACTGGGCCAGCTGCCGAACATGGAAGAAGCCTTTAACGTGGCACGGTCGCTGATCACGGCGAATTGACGGCAGGAATCGCGGCCACGACCAACCCGACACCCCAACACGAACCAAGGCATCCAATGAGCCGCTACGACCTCCTGGTAATCGGCACTGGCCCTGCGGGACAGAAAGCCGCCGTGCAGGCCGCCAAACTCGGCAAGAAAGTCGGGATCGTGGAACGCAAGGAGGTCGTCGGCGGCGTCTGCATCAACACCGGGACTATCCCGAGCAAGTCCCTCCGCGAAGCGGTCCTCTACCTGTCCGGCTTTCGCCAACGGAGCATCTACGGGGCCGACTACCGGTTGAAGGCGGCCATTACGATCGAAGACCTGGCTTTTCGCACCAATCACGTCATCAAAAACGAAATCGGGATCGTCGAGAACCAGATGGCGCGCAACCGGGTGGACATGATCTACGGAACCGCGAGCTTTGTCGATTCCCATCGGCTCCGCGTCACGCAGGCTGAGGGAGGGTCGGTCGAGTACGAGGCCGACTTCATCGTCATCGCCGTGGGATCGGAACCGGCCAAACCGGCGGAGGTGCCCTTCGACCACGAATCGATCATCGACACCGACGAGCTGCTGACGCTCAAGCACATCCCCGAGTCCATCGTCATCGTCGGGGGAGGGGTCATCGGAACGGAGTACGCCTCGATGCTGGCGGCTCTGGGCGTGCCCGTCACCCTGATCGACAAACGCCCACGGCTCCTGGAATTCGTGGATGCGGAGATCATCAACGCGCTGCAACAGCAGATGAAGGAGATCGGCGTCACGCTCTACCACAGCGAGGAAGTCGTCTCGATCCGCAAGCAGCAGGACGGCCTGGTTCACGTCCAACTCCGCCGTGCCGGCCCGATCGCGGCCAGCACGCTCATGTATGCGATCGGCCGCGTCGGAGCGACTCAGGATCTCAATCTCGGCGTGGTGGGCATTACCCCGGACGCGCGCGGCCGCCTGAGCGTCAACGAACACTTTCAAACGGCGATCCCCCACATCTATGCGGTCGGGGACGTGATCGGTTTTCCCGCCCTGGCCTCCACGTCCATGCAACAGGGCCGTCACGCTTCCTGCCATGCCTTCGGGGCTCCGGACGGGACCGACACGGAACTGCTGCCCTACGGCATTTATTCCATCCCGGAAATCTCCATGGTGGGACGCAACGAAGAAGATCTCGCAAAGGCGGACGTCCCGTACGCCGTCGGAATCGCCCGTTATCGCGAAATCGCGCGGGGTCAAATCATCGGCGATGAAACCGGGTTGCTCAAGCTGCTGTTCCACCGGCAGACCCGCCAACTCCTCGGCGTCCATGCAATCGGAGAAGGATCCACGGAGTTGATTCACATCGGACAAGCCGTCATGGCCTACCGGGGCCAGATCAATTACTTCATCGACACCGTCTTCAACTACCCGACGCTGGCCGAATGCTACAAGGTCGCCGCGCTCGACGGCATCAATCGTCTGCCGAGACCGTGGGTGCCAGTCACTTAGTCCGGGCCGCCCGCAGAGCGATCGAGGCGTACGTTCCGCGCCAATTGAAAAAGGAGTCCTTCATGTCGTTCAGCGATCATCTTCGCAAGCTCGCCGAGCCGATCTGGACCGCGCAACTCTCGCATCCCTTCGTGGTGGCGCTGGGTGACGGAACGTTGTCCCAGCGTAAATTCCGCTACTACATCCTGCAGGATGCGCGCTTCCTCGGCGACCTGTCCCGCGTGTTCGCCGCCGGCGCCTTGCGTGCGCCGGACTCGGAATCGGGATTGCGGTTCGCCAAGCTCGCGGAGGACACCATCACCGTCGAACGGAGCCTGCACGAGAGCTATGGAACCGGATGGAAGATGACCGCCCGGGCCATGACCTCCGTGCCGATGGCTCCGACGAATTACGCCTATACACGCCACATGCTCGCCGTGGCGGCCTCGGGCTCGGCGGCGGAGATCGCCGTGGTAGCGCTGCCCTGCGCCTGGATCTATTGCGTCGTAGGCCGGCATCTGCTGCGGAAGGGCCCGCCCCCCAAGAGCCACCCCTACCGGAACTGGCTCATGCTCTATGCCTCCCCGGAATTCGCCGACGTGCAGCGGTGGATGAGACGCCAAGTCGATCGCTGGGCGAAAACAGCGGGACAGGAAGAACGGCGCCGGATGGAAGAATCGTTCGTGATCAGCTCACGCTACGAATGGATGTTCTGGGAAATGGCCTGGATCGAGGAGCAGTGGCCGGTGTAAGGAGAGCAGGAGACCCCGTGCTTGCTCGGCTCCGGCACTACGGCTCGACCGCACTAGGCCTCACGGCTGTTCGCCTGCGCAACTTGCTGCGTTCAATGCCTCGCAGGAACGCAGCATCGAACAGTGCTCGCCGTCCGCTACGCGGATCACACCCCGTTCGGCAAGTGCGGTGGCCCGAGCCTCCGTGCAAGTCGCCGGACAAGCGCGGGGTCCCCTGCAAGTTTGGGAAATAGCACCGGCCACGAGAGTGTGAGGATAGAAGAAAAAAGATTACCGAGGTACGCGGTAGCCCAACGGCGCTCTGATAACGCTTCAAGACCCTCCCAGCCCCAGCCGATTGTGATGGTGTCGGCACCGGTCAAGAGCGGAAGGGAGGGTAAAGAACGTGCGAAAGGCTGTGTGAACACGGAACAGGCCGTTTCTCATACCATCCTCGCTCCGCGACAGATCGCGATGCAGCTTTGCGCCTTGATGATCGGTGCAGGCCTGTTGGGATTGACGTTCTGGCTGCACACCGGCGCCCGGGCCGTGCCGGGACTCATCAGGGACTTACAGGGCCAGGACCTCCAGACCCTGATGCTCGCGACACAGTGGCTGTCGGAGCTGGGAGAAGATGCACGCCCTGCGGTGCCCCTGCTCGTCGATCAGGCCCTCCGCCATCAAAATTGGAACGCGCGGGTCTCGGCGGCGGCCGCGCTTCGCATGCTGGACCTCCAGGCGGCTCGCCGAGTGATGGAAGGCTCTCTGCTGGGCTTGAGCGATCCGGATGCCGAAGTACGGCGGCACACCTGCGCGCTGCTCGGCAGTCTGGGGCTTCTCGCCAAACCGGCCGTGCCGAGGCTCATCGGGACGTTGGCGGACGAGGACGACCTCTCTCGAGAACGAGCGATCGATGCGCTCGGCGCGATCGGAGTGCCGCGAACCGATGTCTCGACCGCATTGACGACGGCGCTCTTCGATCGGGCGCCCCGCGTCCGGCATCGCGCCGTTTCGCTCTTCGCCTTCGTCGTCCCCATCCCGAACACGGCGCTCACTCCGTTGTCCAACCTACAAAAAGACCCGGACAAATCCATCGCTTCATTGGCACAGATCGCGTTGGACCGCGGCGGCGGAGTGCATCATGCCGACGTCCAGACTCTCGTGGCCCGACTGCAGCGGGGAGATGACAGGGAGGATGCCTTGCAGCGGCTCGCCAAGCTGGGACCGGCGGCAGCGGAAGCCGTGCCTGCGATTACCCCCCTGCTCAACGATCGCCTCCCTCTGCACCGGTATCTGGCGGCCGAAACCCTTGCCTCCATCGGTCCTTCTGCAGCCAAGGCCCTCCCCGTCCTGCGACAGGCCATTGGCGACCAAGACTCGATCGTCCGCGAAGCCGTCGCCGACGCCCTGCGGTCCATCGAAGCTGCCGAAGCTGTTACGGAGAGAATGCCTTGAGCGGAACACTCTTGCATCCACGGCTCGCGCGAACCACGGTGATCCTGTACTGGACCTGTATCGGACTGGGTCTGGCGATACCCTGGATCGCCGTCATCCTGGTGGACTTCTTCAAGCATCACCAGTCCATCGCACAGGCTCTGTACCAGTGGCGGCTTCACCTGTTTGCGCCGGGCCATAATCTATTCCTGGTCGGACTGTTGAATGCGGTTCCTTTCGTTCTGCTGGCCTTCTTTTTGCTGCTCCATCTGGGCCTGACTTCGAGCCAATCTCTCTCGCTGGCCAGACGGCGCATGATGGGGGCGGCGACGGCGGCCGCCGGGGCGATCGGACTCAGCGCCTGGGTTCATATTACGACCCTGTGGTTTCCCGACGCCCAAGGCGCCCTCGTGTACATGTTTCTGCCCATCGGACTCACCGGATTCCTACCGGTCGGCTACGCTGTTGGCCGAGGCCTCGGCCGCCTGCTGGAACGCTGACCGGCGCTCTCATTGCTAGACAGGCCCGATGCCCTGAGCTATAAAGACATCCGGCTCTCTAATTCGGATTTTCCTATGAATACCATGCTCAAACAGGTCCTGACGATCGCCGGATCCGATTCCGGCGGAGGGGCCGGCATCCAGGCGGACATCAAGGCAATGTCGGCCAACGGCGTCTTTGCCATGTCCGTCATCACGGCCATTACGGCACAAAATACCCAGGAAGTGACGGATGTCTTGGAACTCCCCACGTCGATCATCGCCGCGCAGATCGACGCCGTGTTCGACGACTTCGAGGTGGCGGGAGTCAAGACCGGGATGCTCTCTTCCGCGGCCGTCATCGACGTCGTGGCCCGGCTGCTGAAACCCCAGAAGGTCGTCAATCTGGTGGTCGACCCGGTGATGATCTCGAAAACCGGGCATCCCCTTCTGAAGCCGGATGCGATCGAAGCCTTGAAAACGCTGCTGTTCCCGCTTGCCCTGCTCGTCACGCCGAACATCCATGAGGCGCAGCAACTGTCGGGCATCGAAATCAAGTCGCTGGCCGATGCGCGCCGGGCCGCCAAAGTGATTCACGGATTCGGCTGCCGGCACGTCTTGATCAAAGGCGGCCATCTGATCGCCGAACGGGGCACCGATCTGCTCTATGACGGCCGCTTCTTCAACGTGTTTCGCAGCCCGTTCATCGAAACTCCGCACACCCACGGAACCGGCTGCACCTTCGCCTCCGCCATTACCGCGCAACTGGCCCGCGGCAAGGCGCTCAATGACGCGATCCAAACCGCAAAAAACTATCTGACCGAAGCCATCCGGCACGGTTTGGCGATCGGCCATGGCAATGGTCCGACCAACCACTTCTATTTTCTGGACAATTGACAGGATGTTGAAAAAGTCCGCCAGCTTCGTTCTCGCATCGCTCAGAGGCTCAACGTACGGCAGAGAGTACGATTCGCCTCTTCGCTCGTTGCGGCCTTGCTGGACGGCCTTTTTGAACATCCTGCGTGCCGTCCTGATCCAGTCAGAGAGCTTGATTGTGTCGGTATTGCTGGCGTCACGAAATAGTTCTTCAACAACCTACTGACGATCGATGCCGTTTCCCGCCTGCCGCCCCCTGACCTTCATCATGACCGGATTTGGCTGGCTCCTGCTCGCCTCGTTGCTGGGTTTGGCCTTGCTGATCGGATTGGTCCGCGGCACCCCGCTGCCGCCGGGATTGAAACTGGTGCATGTGCACGGTGCCTTGGTCGGCGGCGTCGCACAGATAATCATGGGAGCCATGCTGACCTTTGTATCTACGTTGCTCATGACCGGCCGTGACCGCAGGGATTCCCATCCCGTGCTCTTCGCGGCCATGAACGGCGGCGCCCTCGCGCTGGTCCTTGGATTCGGGTTCCGCAATTATCAGGTGGTGGCCGCGGCAGGCTCCGTTGTGTTCGCAGCTTTCTTCTGGGTGGCCCAAGATACATGGAGACAGGCCCGCCGAAGCGTCAACCGGCCGCCGTTGAATGTCTGGTATTACGCCCTGGCCCTGGCGGCGCTGGCAGGCGGGCTTGCGCTGGGCATCGGCATGGCGGCACAACTCATTCAGCCGGCTTGGACCGGTTCGGCGAGGTTGGTTCACCTGCATCTAAACCTAATGGGATTCGTCACGGTGACGATCATCGGTACGATGCACAACCTGCTCCCCACGGTCCTGCAACAGCCGCTTCACAGCCCGCGCCTTGCCAAGCTGGTGTTTTTCCTGCTGCCGATGAGTATCGCGCTGCTGATCGGCGGGTTTGCCCTCTCTTCCCTGTCCATCGAGTTCATCGGCGGTACAGTCCTGGCCCTGGGACTGTGCCTCTATGCCTTCAACCTGTTTGCCACTTGGCGGGCCTCCAGCCATCCAGGCAGCGCCGCATCGGACCATCTCTTGACCGCGACGTTCTTCCTGGTCTTGGCTGTATTCATGGGGCTGCTGGTAGCGGCCAATTACCTGGGAGAACATCCCTTCCTGCCGTTCGGCACCCTCCATCTCGTGGCCTATACCCATACGGCGCTGACCGGCTTCGTCATGCAGACCATCTTCGGCGCGCTCTCCCATTTGGTCCCGGTCACGCTTGCCGTACATCGAATAGCCAGCAACAAGAAACGCGGGCTCTATCTCGAGAGGCTGACCGGCATCATGAATCGATGGCGCATCGTTCAAGTCGCCGGCTTGAGCATGGGAACACTAGGGCTTGGCCTGGTGGCCTCCCTGACTTGGACCGTACCGCTCGGGTCCGCCGCCGTGCACACGGCGGTGTGGGTGACATTTGGCCTGTTCCTCATATCGCTCACTCTTTTCTCGGTCAAACTTGCCTGGGTGTTCAGCAGCCAGCCGACCAAGGATGCGGCATGACCGGAGATGGCCCGCTCCGACTCCATGGCTGAGGCGATGAAACGGCTATAGATAGATGGAAGAAGCGGTTACGATTCGGGATGACCTGGGGCATCGCATATCCGCGGTCCTCAGCTCACCCGCACAATCTCGCGGAATTGTGGTGCTTTGTCACGGGTTTCTCTCCCACAAACACAGCACGACCAATAAAACCTTGACCCGCCTGCTCAATGAGCGGGACTTTGCGACCTTTCGATTCGATTTCTTCGGTCATGGCGAGAGCGACGGCCGTTTCGAGGACATCACCGTGTCGCTGGCGCTCAGCCAGGCCAAAGCCGCCGTGGATTTCGTCGCGTCCCTCGGCCATGGTCCGATCGGCCTGGTGGGGTCGAGTTTCGGCGGGTTGGCCGCAATCCTGACGGCCGCCGACCGGCCCATGATCTCCTGCTTGGGACTCAAATGCCCGGTAGTGGATTTTGCCGAAGAGCTTCGCTTAGAATTCGGCGTCGAGGAACTGGCCCGCTGGAAGGATACGGACACGGTTCCGGACATTCACGGAGGTCCGAACCGCATACGGCTCAACTATCGCCTGTACGAGGACAGCCTCCAGCGCGTGGCCTATGAACCGGCGGCCCGCATTACGGCCCCGACCCTGATCGTACAAGGCGATCGCGACGAGTTGGTTCCGCTCCATCAAAGCCGGCGATTGGTGGAGGCGTTACAGGGCCCCAAGCGGCTTGACCTCCTGCCCGGTGCAGACCATCAGTTCAGCAAGGGCGAGGATTTTCTGACCATGACCACCGCCATCGCCGATTGGTCGATTCTGCATCTCGGCCCACCGCGGGTTTAGGACGTCCGATGCTGTCGGAAGGCGTTCAGCAGGTTTTGACGGTCATCTATCCCCTGTACAAAGACGAGGTGTATAAACGCCGGGAGCAGATGATGCGTCTCACGGCACTGGGCTCGTTCGGGCTCATCGCGATGCTGTTCGCCCTCCTCCTCAGCCCTCAAAAACACCGGCTGTCCTCGGCGGAAACCTTCTTGTTGGGAGTCGTCGGCGTGACCTGGTGCGGTCTCTTTTGCGCGTTGATCCTGCAGCAACAGTATCGGCATCGGTTGGCCAAACAGGTTCTGATCCAGATCGAACAGGCCTTGGGCTTCTACGAAGAAGGGTTGATCGTCGAGAATCAGACCCTGTATCCCGATAGCTGGAGAACCGCATGGCTCGGCGATCGCAGCGGATCGTTCTACCTTTCCATGCTCTCCCTGTTGACCCTCCTGCTTCTGTTCGCACTCCTCCTGGACTGAGCGACCGATCCGTTCGCATTGGTACTTCTCGCAGGGGCTTTCCTGCAGGGGAAAATCGGCGTCGTGGCCGACGATCAAGTCCTCATTTGTGACCGAATGGGAATTTTCGCATCAAATTGCAGGCTTCCGTGTCAGAACGATGTCATGGCCCCTTCGACTCCATCAGACCGAGATTCGGCACGCTGATTGCGAAGAGCGCGTGGAACCAACCCGGGACACCTCCCCACATGATCAGCTGCCGAGGCCGAAGCGCATCGTCAATAAGGACGCGGTCCCTAAGGTACTTTGCCGCTTACCTGGCCGTCCTATCTGCGACGACGCCGGCATTCGGGGGTGATCAAGCGGTCGAAAAGCGCCACAGCTTGATTCTCAGGCCGATGGTCGAGCACATGCGCACCATGGCATCCGGTCTATCCCTCGAGGGCCAGACCGGCCCCCGCCCTGCCGTCTCGTCATCGTCCCCTCCGGCTCGTAAGCTGGCCAAGTATCCGGCTGTCGAGCGGACCTCCGGGACTGCCGAAACCCAGGCCGCGCCCCCGACCTCTCCCCGACAGACCCAGTCTCAAGCCAACCCCATCCCTACTGCCCTATCCATCCTTAAAGCCGCAACCGTGGGTCAAGCACATCGCGTAGGCCATCGCCCAGAA
>DAOLIU010000066.1:0-16852 GCA_035328385.1 Nitrospira sp.
AGTTCCACGAAGGAACTGCCGCCCTCTTGCTTTTGGTAATGGCTTAGTGTGGATCGGTTGCGCGCTTTTGGAGATCGGCGAGGCGATTCAGTGCATCGAGAGGGGTCATCGAGAAGAGATCGATCTGTCTGACCTCCTCAATGAGCGGATGTGGCTGAGGGTCGGACTTGACGATTTCGGACTGTTTCCCGCCGATTCGAATTCCGTCTGCCCGAGAGCTCGGCTCTTCTAATTTCGCCAGCACTTCCTGTGCGCGATCGATGACAGAGGCGGGAAGGCCGGCCAGCTTTGCGACATGGATGCCATAACTCTTGTCTGCTCCTCCCGGCTGGATCTTCCGAAGGAACAACACATCACCGTTCCGCTCCTGCACGGCGACCCGGTAATTGCGGATCCCGTCGCGCAGGGTCTCCATCTGGGTCATTTCGTGATAGTGCGTCGCAAAGAGGGTCCGAGCCCCCAGGAAACGGCGGTCATGGATATATTCTGCAATGGCCCAGGCGATGCTCAGTCCGTCATAGGTACTGGTGCCCCGACCGATCTCGTCGAGCAGGATCAAACTCTTTTGAGTGGCGGAATTGAGAATCTGCGCGCTCTCGATCATTTCAACCATGAACGTGCTCTGACCAGCGGCGAGGTTGTCCGAGGCGCCGACGCGGGTAAAAATCCGGTCGACCAACCCGATATGGGCTTCTGCGGCGGGGACGAAACTGCCGATCTGGGCGAGCAGGACGATGAGAGCGACCTGGCGCAAGTAGGTGCTTTTCCCGGCCATATTGGGTCCTGTGAGAAGAATGACCCGATGTGATTCGCCGTCAAGAAGGGTGTCGTTCGGAACAAAGGGCGCATCCGTGCTCAATTGCTCAACGACGGGATGGCGGCCTTCCACGATTCTGATTTCATCGGCGTCGTCAATGGTCGGTTGGACGTACCGGTGCAAAGCGGCTGTTTCCGCCAATCCTGCAAGCACGTCGAGGTGGGACAGGGCTTGAGCCATCGATTGTAAACGCGGCAGTTCGTTGGCGATCTGTTCCCGAACGTGGACAAACAGCTCTTCCTCCAGCGCATGCAGCTGTGATTCCGCTCCTGTGACTTGTTCCTCCAAGTCTTTCAGCTCCTGGGTCATGTATCGTTCGGCATTGGCCAGGGTCTGCTTTCGGATGTAGTCGGCCGGCACCTTCGAAAGGTTGGCCTTCGTCACTTCAATGTAATAACCGAACACTTGGTTGAACCGGACCTTCAGGGAGTCGATACCGGTTCGCGCGCGTTCCCGGCTTTCGAGCGCGGTGATCCAGTCTTTCCCCTCGTGCCTCCGTTTTCGAAGCGCGTCGACTTGGGGGTGAAACCCTTCACGGATCACGTTGCCGTCTCGAACGGACATCGGTGCATCGGGATCGATCGCGCGCTCGATCGCCTCATGAATGTCCCGGCAATCGTCCCAGGTGTTTCGGATGTCGACGAGCAGCATCGCGGTGAACACGTCCAGATTGGATCGCAGCTCGGGAAGGGCACGAAGCGAATGCTTCAGCGCAAGGCATTCCTGCGGGCCGGCCAGGCCCAGTGTGATGCGGCTGCTCAAACGGGCCAGGTCCTGGACCGTCCGTAGAACGGATCTGAGCGCGACACGCTGAGAGAGGCAGCGCTTCAGTTCACCGACCGCGTCCAGACGGGCTTGAATGGCCTGGCGATCGAGAAGCGGACGAACGAGCCATTCTCTCAATAACCGGCTGCCCATGGAAGTGGATGTCCGGTCCAGCGTCGACAGCACCGTCGCGTGGCGGGAGCCCGGCCGTCCCTCTCCTCCGGTCAATGGGCGGACGAGTTCAAGGTTGCGAATCGTGGTTTCGTCCAGATGCATGGACTCTTCGTGCCACCGCCGTTGCAAGCGCCGGATATGGGCCAGAGAGGCCGTCGGCTGGGTCTCACGGAAATATCGCCACACGGCGCCGGAAGCTGCGAGACCGACCGTGAGCCCGGTGCAGCCGAATCCGTCGAGCGAGTGCACGCCAAAGTGGGCCGTCAAGAGCGCCGTTGCCTCCTGCTCGGCAAAGGCAGCGCGAGGTTGGACGCATAACCGTGTATCGTTGAGACGGGTCAATAGCGGCACGATGGACTGATCCGACTCTGGATAGAGTAATTCTTTCGGTTCAATTCTTACCAGTTCATCGATCAAGGCGGATTCGACCTTTCCGTGATCACCCTGAAATTCCGTGACCCAAAACTCACCCGTCGACACATCGAGATTGGCCAGACCGACGGACGGTCCGTTTTTCGCTCCGCTCTGCGAGCGGAAGACGGCCGTCAAGAAGCTTGATTCACCAGCGGGGAGAAATTCCGTATCGACGAGGGTGCCGGGTGTGTACAGGCGTACAACCTCGCGGCGTACAAGTCCCTTAGCCAACCGCGGGTCCTCGACTTGTTCACATAGGGCGACCGTGCGACCGACTTTCAAGAGTTTGGCGATGTAGGTTTGCGCTGCGTGATGGGGCACTCCGCAGAGGGGGATCGGATCCGCGCTGGTCTTATCGCGCGAGGTGAGCGCAATGCTCAGCAGGGCGGAGGCTTCCTTGGCATCCTCACCGAACATCTCATAGAAGTCGCCGACGCGAAAAAAAAGGATCGCTTCGGGATAGCCGCGCTTGATTTCATGGTATTGCCGCATGAGCGGCGTGACATCGGCGTCACTCATCGGCTTGCGCTCGAAGTGAAGAGTCTCCGGCCGCAGTGGACGACGGTTTCGTCGTCAACTTCTCCAAGGAGTTCCGCAGCCGTTCGAGATCGACCTCCGCTTCCTGCAACGCTTTGGTCTTTCGGCGGAGTTCGATGCGGCCCCGGACCCAGGGTGGGAACAAGAGGATTCCAGAAACCAGCAGTCCGACGGCAAATCCGGCCAGAATCGGCTTATAAATCGGCGTGGAAGCGGAAAAGAGCCCGAAGAAATAGCGAAGCGTGACTTCTTGTTCCTGATTCTGCAGGAAGAAAGCCAGACACAAGAGGAGAAGGGTGCCTACGAGAATGAGTCGAATCATGCCGGCGATACCTTCCTACGGGCCGCTGCGAGTTGTGAGAATTTCGTCTTTGCCCGCGCCAGCAGTCCGGTTGAAACCGGTCCTTGGGCAGCCAGTCGAATCCTTCTACTCCCAACGGTCAGGTGGCGCAACTCAATTTCGAGGCGGTCGTCAGGCCACCAGCCGGGCGACTTGTCGGCCCATTCGACGGCCGCAACGGTAGATCCTGATAGATACTCCGTCAATCCTATCGATTCCGGTTCGTGTGGCGACCGTATACGGTACAGATCCGCATGCACCAAGACCAGCCTCCCCCGATATTCTTGAGCAAGGACGAAGGTGGGGCTGCTCACGGACAACGGGCTCGCATTCAACCCCCTTGCAATCCCCCGCACCAACATCGTTTTCCCCGCTCCTAACGTTCCGATGAGGGCCAGGAACTCTCCGCCTCGCAACGTGCGCCCCAGCGCTTGGCCGAGCCGGTCCGTTTCGCCGGCCGACCGGGAAGTTATCTCCCACCTTGGCTTCGATCGCACGGTGGCGGAACGTGGCCGGACCGGTCGCAACACACCGGCGGACTTACGCTTAGCGACAGAGGGCTTGGAGGGCATAAGGAATTTGCTCAATCACGTCTCGAGCCAGCATGCCGGCCTCTCCGAGTCGCTGGGCGGCCAGATCGCCTGCCATCCCATGAATATATGTGGCTGCACAGGCGGCTTCCCACGGCGGCAGCCCTTGTGCCAGGAGACCAACCGTCATGCCGGTCAGGACATCGCCAGTTCCCGCCGTGGCCATCCCGGGATTTCCCGTGGGACAGATGGCGACTAATCCATCCGGTCGCGCGATGATCGAACGCGCGCCTTTCAACACCAGAATCACGCCGGCCCGCCGGGCGAATCGACCGGCTGTACCGATCCGGTCGGCGTTGACCGACTGCGCGGTCGCACCTGACTCGAGCCGAGCCATTTCCCCCGGATGAGGAGTGAGGATCGGAGTGACTTTGCATTCAACCAGGAGGGACGTCTGACCGGCCAACGCAGTAAGCGCGTCCGCATCCATGACTGAAGGGCGGTCCAGCCGTTTCACGAGAGACCGGATCAACTCGACGGTCTCGCTTTGAGTCGAAATGCCCGGGCCGACGGCCACGGCGGTCTTTGATTGCACGAACTGGATCAGAAGGTCGAGACTGTCGCGGCCGAGTGTCCTCGCTTCGGTTTCCGGACACGGTACCGTCATGACTTCAAGGAGCTTGGCCTCCAAAACGTCGTTCACGCTAGCCGGCGCGGCCACCGTCACCAAACCCGTTCCCATCCGAAGCGCAGCCTGTGCGGCCAGCGCCGCGGCTCCGGTCTTGCCTACGGAACCGGCGACGATGCCGGCATGACCAAAAGTACCTTTATGCGCGGAGGCCCTGCGACGAGGAAGGCTGTGCCGGACGGTTTCCTTGTCGAGCAGGGTTATGTGACTGTCTACGTCCGCGGCAAAGGATGGAGGGATTCCGATATCAGCCACCTGGACGGTTCCGGCGTGGTCGATCCCCCGGCCGACGTACAGGCCAAGTTTGGGAAGGCCGAAAGTAACGGTCAGAGAAGCGTCCACGGCGGCCCCCAGCGCTGAACCGCTATCCGCATGAATTCCCGATGGAATATCGACGGCCACCACGGGGCGCCCGCATTGGTTTAACAGGTTGATCGCGTCTCGGTAGTTCCCTGTCACATCGGTGGATAGGCCCGTGCCCAAGATGGCGTCAATCACCAGATCGCTGGCAGCCAAGAGATTACGGATTCGATCCTCCGCGCGAAAAGGAATGATGGAGGACTTGCCGGCCGCCCGAATGAACCGTCGGTACATGACGGCCGCGTCACGGGTGAGCGCTGAAACCGGCTCCAGCAAGAGGGCGCGGATTTTGGCGCCACGGCGGTGCAGCAGCCGGGCGACGACCAGTCCGTCCCCTCCGTTGTTTCCTTTCCCGCAGATGACCGTGATCGTTTTGGCGCGCGAGGACCCGAATTGTGCTTCTAGATGCTTGACCACCGCCTGCCCGGCTCGTTCCATTAACACAATGCCGGGAACACGGCCTTCGACGATCGTTCGACGGTCCAGCGCCTGCATCTGGGCGGCGGTGACAACCTTCATAGAAGACCTCGATGGATCAGGAAGCGACGGCACGATGGGAAGATCCCTTCCTGCTGTTTTGTATCTCAGCCGATGAGCGCCTTCATCTCCTTCACCGCGCGATCGAGACCGACCAGCATCGCCCTGGCCATGATGCTGTGGCCGATGTTGTACTCCACGATCTCCGGCACATGCGTCAGACGTTTCACGTTCTGGTAATTCAGCCCGTGACCGGCGTTGACTCCGAGGCCAAGCTTATAGGCCAATTTTGCCGACTGGGTAATGGCTTCCACCGCGGCATCGGCCTCTTTGGCCCGTTGTGCATTGGCGTAGCGCCCGGTATGAAGTTCGACGAAATCCGCCGAGAGTTTATGGGCTGCCTTGACCTGGGAAAGGTCGGGCTCGATGAACAGACTGACGGAAATGCCGCCATTGTGCAGCAGGTCCACGATCTGATGGAGACGGTCCTTGTGTCCGACTGCATCCAGCCCACCCTCGGTCGTCAATTCCTGCCGCCGCTCGGGAACCAGCGTGACCATGTCCGGCCTGATCCCCAGCGCGATCTTCGCCATGTCCTCATCGGCAGCGATCTCAAGGTCAAGCTTTGTGTGGATCATGTCGCGAAGCAGCCGAACGTCGCGATCCTGAATGTGGCGGCGATCCTCGCGAAGATGGACGACAATCCCGTCCGCCCCCGCCAGTTCCACCAAGACCGCGGCGGCGATCGGGTCGGGATCGGACCCGCCCCGTGCTTGACGAAGAGTCGCGATGTGATCAACGTTGACACCCAGTCTAGGCACTGTCACCTCCGTCGTGAAGTCAGGTCGACGAAAAGAGCCGAAAGTCAGGCAATGGGCAGGAGAGTCGTCGGCAGTTGTAGCAGAAATCCTCGGAATGGGGCAAGAAATGGGAAGCGCGCCCGCGGTCTCGCGGCCTTCATGCCCCGCTCTGCCGAACCCCACAGAAACACGCGACAATTTGACTCCGCTGCCCCGCCACAATTAGAATACGCGTTCGCCGGGCTGACAAGGACGTATCCGTCTCGAGCCTGCATCCACTCATCGAATACGACGACTCTCGCGTTATGGGATTGGCTGATCATTTCTACCGGTTGAAACGGCTTCCTCCGTATGTGTTCGCCCAGGTGCAGAGCCTGAAGCTGGACGCCCGGCATCGCGGGGAGGACATTATCGACTTCGGGATGGGCAACCCGGACCAACCGACGCCTCCGCACATCGTCGACAAGATGATCGAAGCGGCGCGGAAAGGAAGGAACCATCGGTACTCCGCGTCCCGAGGCATCACCAAGCTGCGCCATGCCATCGCCGGTTGGTATCGTCGCAACTACGACGTCGACTTGGATCCGGAAACGGAAGCGATCGTCACGATCGGCTCGAAGGAAGGGTTGGCGCATTTGTCTCTTGCCATGATCGGTCCCGGCGACGTGGTGCTGACCCCGACGCCGACCTATCCGATCCACATGTACAGCTTCATCATCGCGGGTGGAGAAGTCCGGGGGATCGAATTGCGGCCCGACAGTGACTTTTTCGACGATCTTCAGCGTGTCTATCGGCAAACGTTTCCTCGCCCGAGAATTCTCGTCATCAATTTTCCGCACAATCCCACCACGGCCGTCGCCGACCTTGAGTTTTTCAAGAAGATTGTGGCCTTCGCCAAGGAGCACAACGTCATCGTCATTCATGATCTCGCGTACGCCGACCTCGTGTTCGACGGGTACAAGGCTCCAAGCTTTCTTCAGGTGCAAGGCGCCAAGGACGTCGGGGTCGAGTTCTACACGCTGTCCAAGGCCTACAACATGCCGGGATGGCGGGTCGGGTTTTGTGTCGGCAACCGCGAAGTGGTCGGTGCATTGGCCAAAATCAAGAGCTACTTGGACTACGGAATCTTTCAGCCGCTGCAGATCGCCAGCGTCATTGCCCTCAATGGGCCTCAGGACTGTGTCAAGGAGACCGTATTGCGCTATCAGAAACGGCGCGATGTTCTGGTGAGCGGCTTGAATCGCATCGGTTGGAACGTGGCCAAGCCCCGGGCGACGATGTTCGTCTGGGCCAGGATCCCATTGCCGTACCGCCACATGGGATCGCTGGAGTTTTCAAAGCTGCTCTTACGGGAGGCGAAAGTCGCCGTATCGCCGGGAGTCGGCTTCGGCGAAGGAGGCGACGAATACGTCCGGTTCGCCTTGGTCGAGAACGAACATCGAACCAGGCAAGCGGTCAGGGGCATTCGCAAGGCCTTGAAGCTTGAAGGAACGGAAGAATGAGATCGCGCGTGGGCGTCGGGATTGTCGGGTTTGGGACGGTCGGATCCGGGGTCGCCAGAATTCTGTTGGACAACGCCGCCCTCATCCGCCGGAGGGTAGGAGTTCCGCTTGAGGTCGTCCGGATCGCCGATCTCGACGTGACGCGCAGCCGGGGGATCGATTTGGCGCCGGGCATCCTTGTGAACGATGCCAAGCAGGTCTTGGCCGATCCCCATGTCGACATTGTCGTCGAGCTGATCGGCGGCTGTGACTTCGCCAAACGAGTTCTCCTGGACGCGATCGAAGCCGGAAAGCATGTGGTCACCGCCAACAAGGCGCTGCTTGCCCTTCACGGCGAAGAAGTATTTGCGGCCGCGGCCCGCAAGGGAGTCGATCTCGGATTCGAGGCCAGCGTCGGCGGCGGGATTCCCGTCATCCGTGCCGTGACGGAGGGGTTGGCTGCCAATGCGATTCAGTCGATCTACGGCATCATCAACGGGACGTCCAACTACATCCTGTCCCGCATGACGAATGAAGGGCAGGGATTCGCGGAAATTCTGGCCGAGGCCCAGCGGGCGGGGTATGCGGAAGCCGATCCGACGTTCGACGTGGCGGGGACGGATTCGGCGCACAAGCTGGCGATCTTGGCGAACTTGGCCTTCGGCTCGCCGATTAACTTCAAGGAACTCTACACCGAAGGCATCACGCACATCACGCCGCATGATATCGCCTATGCCCGGGAGTTTGGGTTTACGATCAAATTGTTGGGGATCGCGAAGCTGGTGGACGGCGAGGTGGAGGCGAGGGTGCATCCTACTATGCTCCCGGCTGATTCTCCGTTGGCGAAGATCGAAGGAGTCTACAACGCGATTCAGTTGGTCGGCGATGCGGTGGGGGACGTCGTTCTTGTCGGCCGGGGAGCCGGCGACATGGCGGCGGGCAGCGCCGTGGTGAGCGACATCATTGCCAGCGCCCGTCATTTGCTGAAGGGCGGAGCCGGCCGTGTCCCTCCCGCCTCGTTCCAGCAGGATCAACGGCGCCCCTTGCGCATGCGACCGATGGAAGAGATCAGTTCCCTGTACTATCTGCGGTTCATGGTGCTCGATCGTCCCGGCGTGCTGGCGCAGATCGCCGGGGAACTCGGCCGCTATGGGATCAGTATTTCGTCGATGCTGCAAAAAGGACGTCGGGCCGGACAAACCGTGCCGATCGTCATCAAGACGCACACGGCCCAGGAGCGAGCCGTTCAGATGGCGCTGCGAGAGATCAACCGAATGGACTTCATGTCCGAGCCGGCCACCCTGGTGCGGGTGGAGGGCAAGGACGAGTGATGCCATGAAGCCCTGGCGCGGGTTGATCGAAGAATACCGCAAGTTCCTGCCCGTGACCGAACACACGCCCGTCGTGTCCTTGGGAGAAGGCAACACGCCTCTGATTCGCGCGGCCAAACTCGCCAAGAAAATTGCGCCCGGCATCGATCTCTACTTGAAAGTCGAGGGGGCCAATCCGACCGGATCCTTCAAGGATCGCGGCATGACCATGGCAATTTCCAAAGCGCTGGAAAGCGGGGCGCAGGCGGTCATCTGTGCGTCCACCGGCAATACGTCCGCGTCGGCGGCGGCCTACGGCGCGCGCGCGGGACTGGCGGTCTACGTCCTCATCCCGGCGGGGAAGATCGCGATGGGCAAACTGTCGCAAGCCATGATGCATCAGGCCACGGTGATTCAGATCGACGGGAATTTCGATCAAGCGCTTTCGATCGTCAAGGAAGTGTCGGCGCTGCACCACATCGAACTCGTCAACTCGCTGAATCCCTACCGGATCGAAGGGCAAAAGACGGCCGCCATGGAGGTGTGCGATCAATTGGGTGATGCGCCGACCTTGCATGTATTGCCGGTCGGAAACGCCGGGAATATTACGGCGTATTGGAAGGGATATCAGGAATACCGCGCCGCCAATCAGACGACACGCTCGCCCCGTATGATGGGTTTTCAGGCCGCGGGAGCGGCTCCGATGGTGCTCGGCCGTGTCGTCGAGAACCCGCAGACCGTAGCGACGGCCATCCGAATCGGGAATCCCGCGAGCTGGCAAACTGCATTGGATGTGATCAAGGATTCCTCGGGGGCCATCGACTCGGTGTTGGACGAGGAAATTCTCCAGGCTTATACCATGGTGGCTGGAACGGAAGGAGTCTTCTGTGAGCCGGCGTCGGCGGCCTCCGTTGCCGGGGTGGTCAAGCTCAGCCGGCAGGGCGCGCTTCGCGAGGGGGACACCGTCGTCTGTACCTTGACCGGTCACGGTTTGAAGGATGCGGACACTGCCATCAGTGTGTCGGTTCAGCCGAAAACCGTTCAGGCGACCAAGGAGGACGTGGCGCGGTTTCTCAAGGTCTAGACGATCATGCCGAAGTATGAGCCGACTTCAAGATTGCATCGCCCGCTGCGCTTCGACGACAACGTAGGCGCCGCGTCATCACGGCGCCGTCGAATGCCGTTCCGAGTCTTGGTCCAGGGATGCCCTGCATCGAGGTGGAACGGTACATCATCAACGATGTGGATGTGGTTTCGATAATGAAGTACGTGATTCTACATGTGGATGGAATAGCGGATCAGCCTCGCAGGGAATTGGGCGGCAAGACGCCTCTTCAGGCCGCTTCGATTCCTCACCTCGATGACATCGCGCAAAGCGGTGAACTCGGAGTGCTGACCGTCCCACCGGAGAATGGCCGATACGGCAGCGGGTTGACCGGTACCTGTATCCTCGGATATGAGCCGCGAAAGTATTATCAAGGCCCCGGTCCGCTGGAGGCGGCAAGTCTTGGCGTCACGGTCGGCGAACATGACGTGGTCTATCGATGCACCATGGTTACGCTCAAGGCCGAGCCGCAGCCCGGCGTCAAGGGAGGGGTTGCTGAAGTCAAGAAACTCGGCCCTCACGTAATTATGGAAGATGCCACGGCCGGCCTGATTACCGGCGAGGAAGCGAGGGAATTGATCGATGCAGTCAATGAGCAGCTGGGGTCGGAAATCATTCAGTTTTACCCTGGATCGGGACATCGACACCTGATGGTATGGGTGAACGGGAAGCCCAGGGCCCTTTGTACCGATCCGCAATCGTTGGTAGGAAAGCCCATCGGCGATGCGCTTCCTACGGGGGACGGAGCGGACACGCTTCGAAAACTCATGGATGCCTCATTGACCATTTTGCGGGATCATCCCGTGAATGACGAACGTCGAGAGGCAGGTCTGGCGCCGGCCAATTGTCTCTGGCTGTGGGGCGAGGGACGGGCCGTGGCCTGGCCGAGTCTGACTGAGCGGTTTCACGTTTCCGGAGTCGTGGTGGCCTCGAGCGACGTCCATCGAGGGCTTGGTCTGCTCGCGGGGCTTGACGCGGTGGACCCTGAGCGGGTGTTCGGAACGGATTTGGCCACGAGAGCCACGGTTGCGCTGGAGGAACTCAGAAGAAACGATTTTACGTACGTGCATGTCGAATTACCGGATGCTACCGTCTATGGCACCGATGTCAAAGCCAAGGTGACCGGGATCGAGGAGATTGATCGGGAGTTGGTTCGGCCGCTTCTCGATGGGATGACACAGTTGGGCCCGTACCGCCTCATGGTCCTCTGTGACCCTGGCAGCATGCATCAGGGGAAACCGGCAGACGGACAATGGTTTTATGCCTATCGGGATAGCTCGCTGCAGCCGGCTGCAAGCGCCACGCCGCGGCGTTTCACTGAGATCGATGCACAGGCTTCGACCCTCGCGCCTCGAGACGCCACGAAATTCGTCGTCCGGCTGTTCGCCAAGCCCTCCTGATGCCCGATGTCCTTGATCGTTCAGAAATACGGCGGAACCTCTGTCGGGACGGTCGAGCGGATCCATCGCGTCGCGGACAACGTCGAACGGGCATCTAAGGGCGGGCATCAGGTTGTCGTGGTGCTGTCGGCGATGAGCGGCGAGACGGACCGCTTGTTGCGCCTCGCGCACGAAATGACTCCTCTGCCGGATGAACGGGAACTCGACATGCTGCTTTCGACCGGCGAGCGAGTCACCATCGCTCTCCTGGCGATGGCGTTACGGGGCCGCCACCTCGATGCGCGATCGTTCACCGGTCGTCAGGTCGGCATCTTGACGGACAATGCCCATACCAAAGCCCGTATCACCAAAGTGACGGCCGAGCGCATCCGCGAATCGCTGGCGAAGGGCGTCATTCCCGTCGTGGCCGGATTTCAAGGCATCAACCAGCAATCGGACGTCACGACCCTGGGACGCGGAGGGTCCGATCTGACGGCGGTCGCATTGGCGGGGGCGCTCAAAGCCGACCGATGCGTGATCTTCACGGACGTGGACGGCGTCTACACCTCTGATCCCAATATCGTGCCGTCGGCGCGGCGCATCGACAAGATATCGTATGAAGAGATGTTGGAAATGGCCAGTCTCGGGGCAAAAGTGCTGCAGAGCCGCTCCGTGGAATTTGCGGCGAAGTTCAATGTGCCGCTGGAGGTCAATTCGAGTTTCAAGGAAGGAAAGGGAACTCTTGTGACACGCGAAGACAGAGACATGGAGGCCGTCGCGGTATCCGGAGTCACGGGCGACCGGAATCAGGCCAAGATCACCATCGTCGGAGTGCCGGACAAACCGGGCATTGCGGCGGGTCTCTTCGGACCGGTGGCCAAGGCCAATATCCTCGTCGACGTGATCATCCAAAATATGAGTCAAGCCGCCTTGACCGACATCTCCTTTACGATTCCACGTGTGGACGTCAAAAAGGCCGTCCCGCTCATTCAGGACGTGGCCAAGAACATCGGGGCCAAATCCGTCTCCGTCACGGAAGCGATCGCCAAGGTTTCGCTGGTCGGGGTGGGGATGCGTTCCCACTCGGGGGTGGCCGCCAAGATGTTCGAAGTCCTGTCGCAGGAGGGTGTCAACATCATCATGATCAGCACCTCGGAAATCAAGATATCCTGCGTCATTGATGAAAAATACCTTGAACTGGCAATGCGTTCGCTGCACTCGGCGTTCGGCCTGGACCAGCCTCGGAACGACGACCGAGCGTCGAAGTAGCCCCTCCGCCGTCATTTGAGTCTCGACAGAATCGGCCTGCGCCTGGTACCCTCTCGTCATGCCGAAACGCCCTCCAGTACACAAGCCTAAACGTCGGACCGGCGATCGCTCCGATGCGTCGTTAGCGGCGTTGCCGAAGGTCCCGACGCTTGAAATATACGACACCACGTTGCGTGACGGTGCGCAGGCGGAAGACGTCAGTTTTTCCGTTGACGACAAGATCCGCATCGCCCAGAAGTTGGACGACCTGGGGGTCCATTTCATCGAGGGAGGCTGGCCAGGGGCCAATCCCAAGGACATCGAGTTCTTTCGCATCATCAAGACGATCCCGCTGCAGCATGCGAGTGTGGTGGCGTTCGGTTCCACGCGTAAAGCGAGCAATCCGGTCGACAAAGACCCGACGATCCAGGCACTGCTTTCCGCCGATACCCAGACGATCACGCTGTTCGGGAAAAGCTGGACCTTCCAGGTCACCGATGCCTTGGGCATCGCACTCAGCAAGAACATCGAGATCATTAAGGATTCCATCGAGTACTTGCAATCCAAAGGACGCCGGGTCTTTTATGACGCGGAGCATTTTTTCGACGGATACAAGGCCGACCCCGAGTACGCGTTGAAAACGATTCGCGCAGCGGAAGCCGCCGGTGCGGAGCGCATTATTCTCTGCGATACGAACGGCGGGTCGATGCCGTGGGAAATCCGCGAGATCTGTCGGGCCGTCCAAGCCGAGTGCTCGATTCCGCTCGGAATCCATGCCCATAACGATTGTGAAATGGCGGTTGCCAACTCTCTCATTGCGATTGAAACAGGGGTGACCCAGGTGCAGGGAACGATCAACGGGATCGGAGAGCGCTGCGGAAACGCCAACCTGACTTCCATTGTTCCAAATCTGCAGTTGAAGATGAAGCGTCCGGCATTGGGAGATCGACTCAGCCGTCTAAAGGACGTATCGGGTTTCGTGACGGAAATCGCCAATCTCATGCCCAATAAGCATCAGCCGTATGTCGGCGATGCGGCATTTGCGCATAAAGGTGGCGTCCATATTCATGCCGTGCTCAAGAACCCGGCGACGTATGAGCATATTGATCCGGCCGTGGTCGGCAATCGGCAGCGCATGCTCGTTTCCGATTATGCTGGCCGGAGCGGCATTCTGGAAAAAATTGAGTCGTACGGACTGACGATCGCAAAGGATCATTCCAAGGTTCCGGAGCTTGTCGAAACCCTGAAAGAACGGGAAAATCAGGGTTATCAGTTTGAAGGAGCGGAAGGCTCATTCGAGTTGCTCATGCGGAAGGCCATGGGGAGCCACACCCCGTCGTTTCAGCTGCTGGGGTTTCGTGTGGTGGTCGAAAGAAAGCAAGATGACGGGACGTCAAGCTCCGAAGCCATGGTCACGGTCAAGGTGGATGACACCGTCGCACATGCCCAAGGAACAGGCGCTGGGCCCGTGAATGCGCTGGACCATGCCCTCCGGAAGTCATTGGAACGCTTTTATCCCGAGCTCCGTGAAGTCAAGCTACTCGACTATAAGGTAAGGGTTCTTTCCGCCAATCGTGGCACAGAATCCAAAGTGCGTGTCCTCATTGAGTCGGGAGATCATAAGGATAAATGGGGGACGGTTGGGGTCTCGGAGAACATCATGGAGGCAAGTTGGCAGGCCTTGGCTGATAGTATTGAGTATAAATTGCTCGCCAGAGACCGATCCTCTGACCAGTCATCCCCCTGAATTTGTCCTTGACAGCCTACATAACCTCACGTAACTTATGGCGAAACCTGCTTTTGTCTCGAAAAGGATGACCGAGCAGCCTGAGGAGTTGCGTAGGGGGGAAGCATGAGAAAGGCAGACATTGCGAACGAAATCTACAAGCAGGTTGGAATCTCGAAGAATGAGGCAGCCGACATTGTAGAGCTCGTGCTGAACATGCTCAAGGCTGTGTTGCAGAAGGGAGAATCGGTTAAGATCGCCGGATTCGGAAATTTTGTCGTCAGGAGCAAAGGCGCACGAAAAGGTCGAAATCCCCGAACCGGGGAAGAAATCGGGATTACGCCCCGTCGTGTTGTGACCTTCCGTCCCAGTCAGGTATTCAAGAAGTACGTCAATTCATAACCCCGTTACTCACCGGCGCATATCCTGGCACGAGGATCGGTCATGGGGAATGAGCCCCGGCTGGGAAGCAAAGTCTTCTATAAAATAGGGGAAGTCAGTCAGGTCACGAAGCTGCCTGCATATGTCCTGCGGTTTTGGGAGTCCCAGTTTCCCTTTCTTAAGCCCAAAAAAAGCCGTGGAAATCAGCGGCTGTACGTGAGACGCGACATTGAGATCGTTCTGGAAATCAAGCGGATGCTCTACGAAGAAGGCCATACGCTTGAGGGAGTGAAGCGGTATTGGGCTAGACGGGGACGGGTTTCCGCCCAGCGGCTGAGACCAAAAGAATTGGCGCAGAAGTTGCGTGGAAGTCTCCAAGCCATTTTGAAACTCCTGGAATCGCATTGAGCAGATCCTTCCTGGAAGTATTCGGCTGTTGGAGTTGCAATCAGGTGTCCTCAGAGGAGAGAATGCGGAAACGTTGGATTCTGTCGGGGCGTGGCGCAGCCCGGTAGCGTACTCGCTTGGGGTGCGAGTGGTCGGCCGTTCAAATCGGCTCGCCCCGACCAAATAACCAACGTTCATCGTGAAGCGCTGAGTGCCGACGATCCTGCACACCCGGAGGAACCCGAGGGCTTGCTCCGGACATGAGAGCCTCTGGGCGACTGAGCTGCCGATGCGCAGCTTTTTTTGTGCCTGGCGTCCATATGCGTATTTTGGTGACAAATGACGACGGGGTGGCATCGGCGGGGCTGACGGCGCTCGCCGAGGCTTTGGGGAGGCTGGGCGACGTCTGGGTCGTTGCGCCCGATCGTGAGCGGACGGCGGTCGGCCACGCCGTCACGCTGCATAAGCCCTTGAGAGTCCATCGACAGGCAAAGCGCGCATTCAGCGTCAACGGAACGCCGGTCGATTGCGTCAATCTTGCGCTCCAGAACATCCTTCCGGGGCCCCCGCAGCTCCTGGTTTCAGGGATCAATAAGGGTGTGAATCTCGGTGACGACGTGCTGTACTCGGGTACCGTGTCGGCCGCGGTCGAAGGGACTATTCTCGGCATACCGTCGATCGCGGTATCGCAAGAAGGGCGCGATACCTTCCGGTTCTCGGTGGGCGCCCATCACGCCATGCGTATCGCGCGCCTGGTCCTTGAGCAGGGCTTGCCGGAGGAAACGCTCCTCAACGTCAACATACCGGATCGCCCTCTCGCGCGTACAAGGCATGTCCGCGTGACGTGCCTCAGCCGCCGACGATTCGACGATCCGATCATTGAGAAAGTCGATCCCCATGGTCGAACGTATTATTGGATCGCAGGTACCCGTGTATCGTGGAGCAGAAACAAGGATTCGGATCATGAGGCAATTGCGGAGGGGGCGGTATCGCTGACGCCCATTCGCCTCGACAGTACCTACTACGACGCGATGGACCGCTTCCGAGCTTGGGAACCCCTGCTCGGACGCGGTGATCGCCGGACACACACCCGGCGTGCGATCGGGAAAAGGAAAGCGTAGCGCATATGGGAGGGATGATCGAAGCGATTGTCACGCTGTTAGGTCGTTTCGTCATGAACACGATCAGTTCCTTCGGATACAGCGGAATTTTTCTGACGATGGCGATTGAGAGCGCCTGCATTCCGCTGCCCAGTGAGATCATCATGCCGTTTTCCGGGTATCTCGTCACCACGGGACAGTTCAGTTTGATCGGAGTCACCTTGGCCGGCGCCATCGGCAACGTCGTCGGGTCGATCGTCGCCTATTATGCCGGGGTATGGGGCGGACGTCCGTTTGTCGAGCGGTACGGCCCGTATATGTTGGTCTCGCGCAGAGATCTTGACCTTGCCGATCGTTGGTTTCAGAAATACGGTGACGCGGCCGTGTTATTCAGCCGCATGCTGCCGGTCGTCCGAACCTTCATCTCGTTACCGGCAGGGATCGCCGCGATGAATTTTCCACGCTTCGTGCTGTTCACGTTCATTGGTGCATTGCCCTGGTGCTACCTCTTG
Organism: Nitrospira sp.; assembly: GCA_035328385.1. Lineage (GTDB taxonomy): Bacteria > Nitrospirota > Nitrospiria > Nitrospirales > Nitrospiraceae > Nitrospira_C. The sequence continues at coordinate 16,532 of DAOLIU010000066.1, forward strand.
GCCTACATCGGTGTCAAAATGGGGGAGCAGTGGGACCAACTGCACGACTACTTCCACCACTTTGATATCGTCATCGGCCTTCTGTTGTTGCTGGCCGGCGGGTACTTTCTCTGGTCGCACTGGCCTCGGCGTGGATACGACCACACTTCCTAAGGTGGCATGCTGACATTGTTCAATACCCTCACCGGGAAGCAGGAGCCCTTCGAGTCCCTGGAGCCAAACAGGGTTCGAATGTATGTCTGCGGGGTGACCGTTTATGACTATTGTCACATCGGTCACGCGCGCAGCGCGCTCGTGTTCGATGTGCTTCGGCGGTATCTG
>DAOLIU010000067.1:0-16706 GCA_035328385.1 Nitrospira sp.
GGGTTTATCTGCAAGGGCTCTAAATGGCCCTCTCAGGCCGTATATTAAGGTATGCTAATATCACAGTTGCCGAGGGGAATGAGTGGTGAAATCTCTTCACGAGAAATTGACGTATAAGTCTCTGAATTTCTGTTGACAAGACTATTGTCTGGAGTATACTCCGCCACAGAGTGGGAGAAAGTGGGTGAAGCTGGAATTAAGCAATTTTCTGCATCATTGAGGCATGTTCCGGTCATGCCGAAAGAGATTGTGTCTTGGCTAAGGCCCGACCCCGATGCGATCGTGCTTGATTGCACGGTGGGATATTGTGGGCATGCAGCCATTATCCTGGAATCGAGTGCGCCCACTGGGCGAGTGATTGGAATAGACCGTGATCCCCAAGCCATTCGTGCATGTGAAGTGGAACCGCAGCGCTTCGGGGGACGGCTCGAGCTGGTCAAGGGGCATTTTGTCGATTTGAAACGACATCTCGCCGACCGCGGTGTCGCACAGGTGAGCGGCGTGTTGTTTGATCTCGGCGTGTCGTCTCCCCAGCTCGATGAGCCCGCGCGTGGTTTCAGTTTTCAGGCCCGTGGTCCCCTCGACATGCGGATGGATCAGTCCGTCGGAAGAACCGCAGCGGAGATCGTCAACCATGCGGATGAAGCGGATCTGGCCAAGATGATCTTTGAGTTCGGAGAAGAGCGGTTCTCCCGGCGGATCGCGCGAGCCATCGTGCGGGACCGGATGCGAAAGCCGTTTGAAACCACCGAAGAGCTGGTTTCGACCATCGAACGCGCCGTTCCAGCTTCGTATCGGCGAGGCCGTCTCCACTGCGCGACGCGGACGTTTCAAGCGCTTCGAATCGCCGTCAATGAAGAGCTTGACTGTCTGGAGCCCGCGTTGCGCGATGCCGCAGACGTGCTGAAGCCGGGCGGACGACTCTGTGTGCTTTCATTCCACTCGCTTGAGGATCGCATCGTCAAACGTACATTCCGTTCCCTGTCCGGCGGGCAGCTGACCATCAAGACGAAGAAACCATTAATGCCGACCCAGGAAGAGATGACGCTCAATCCACGGTCCAGGAGCGCGAAGCTTCGCGTCGCGGAACGAACCCACGAGGTGACGCCACCATGAAGGCAATGATGATGCTATTGGGTCTAGGTTTGGTCTTTCTCTTCGTCTGGGAGCGTGTGGATGTCGTTCGTCTGGGTTATCAGATCGAGCGATTGAAGGCCCAGAAAATCCTGTTGACGCGCGAGCGAGATCAACTCCGGGTAAAGGTATCCGCACTTGCCGCTCCTGAGCGGATCGCCAAGGTGGCGACGGAGAAGCTCGGACTGCTTCCACCTCAGCAGGGCCAGGTCTTCCTGGTTCGTCAGCAGCAGGAAGTACCCATTCCGGCATCACCGGTCGTCGAGCAGATTCGGGTGGCGCGCAACCATCAGCGGCAGGAGCTGGGAGAATAGTGATGGGCGTGTTTTCCCGAAGACGGTACGTCATGCTGTGTCTGCTCCTGGTGGGGTTCGGCGGCATTCTGACCCGGCTGGTATCTCTGCAAGTCCTGCAAGCCGCGGAACTGACGGCCAAGGCAGACCGGCAGCATCAGAAGAGCGTCACCTTTGAAGGCGCAAGAGGTTCGGTGACCGATCGCCACGGGAAGGTGCTCGCCATGAACATGGAAGTACCGTCGGTCTTCGGGGTGCCGGCCGCACTGGAAAGTCCGTCTCGAACCGCGCGCTCCCTGTCCCCCGTTCTTCATGTCCGGCGCGATGAGCTCGAGCGGAAGCTGCGCCAAGATAAGAGCTTCGTGTGGTTGGCCCGCAAGGTGGAACCCGAACAAGGCCAGCGCTTGGAGCGCTTGTCCTTGGATGGTATCGGCGTGGTCATGGAGGGGCGTCGCTTCTATCCCAAAGGCCCCCTGCTTTCCCACGTGCTCGGATTCGCCGGCATGGATGGACAGGGACTGGAGGGCTTGGAGCACCGCTATGAAAGCCAACTCCACGGCGAGAAGCGAGTCACCATTCTCCAACGTGACGCACTGGGCCGCACGGTTTTCCCAAAGGGATTGGCTGAGAACCCTCCGACTCCGGGCAGCGCGCTCACGTTGACCATCGACGAAGTCATTCAATACATCGCCGAAAAAGAACTGGAGGAAGCCGTCACGCGCGCTCATGCCAGAGGGGGCACCATCATCGTGATGGAACCTCAGACGGGCGCTATCCTCGCCATGGCGGTCAATCCGCGGTTCGATCCCAACGCCGTCGGCGCATTGACGCCGGACCGCTGGCGTAACCGCGCATTGACCGACGTGTATGAGCCTGGTTCTACGATGAAGGTGATTCTCGCGGCGGCAGCTCTTGAGGAAAAGGTCATGATGCCCGGGACCATGATCTTCGGGGAGAACGGTCGAATGGCCGTCGCCAATACGGTGATCCACGACCACGAGAAAATGGGGTGGATGACGTTTGCGCAGATGATACAGAAATCCAGCAACATCGGCGCCGCGAAAACGGGAATGGCGTTGGGCGAGCAGCGGCTTTATCGATATCTCCAGGTGTTCGGATTCGGGCAGCGGACCGACATCGACTTGCCGGGTGAAGTCAGCGGCCTGCTCAAGATTCCTAAAGACTGGGGGCGTCGATCTCTGGCATCGATTTCCATGGGCCAGGAAATCGGCGTGACCCCGCTGCAATTGGTGTCCGCCATTGCGGCCATCGCCAATAACGGCGTCATGATGAAGCCGCACGTGGTGTCGGAGATCAGGGACGCGAAAGGCTTGCTTGTGAAAGAAGTCATGCCGCAAGCGAAACGGCGGGTTGTATCTCCCGAGACCGCCAGGACTCTGACGTCGCTATTGGAAGGGGTCGTAACGGACGGCACCGGGGCGAAGGCGGCCATCCCGGGCTTCCGTGTGGCGGGCAAGACCGGTACGGCGCAGAAGATCGATCCGAAAACCGGAGCCTATTCGAATACGCTGCTGATCGCATCGTTCGTCGGATATGTGCCGGCCGATGCGCCGCGGTTGGCGATCATCGTCGTTATCGACGAGCCGCAGGGGGAATCCTGGGGAGGAGTGGTTTCCGCTCCGGTGTTCCGGCGGGTGGGCGAGCAGGTCCTGACGTATCTGGGCGTCTCGCGGGACGATCAAATCAAGATCGCCTCCGCGGCGACGTACGATTGATGGACGCGAGGATCGGGTCATGACGGTGGAGGACCTGGTCGCGGCGGCACGCGGACAGATCGAGATCGTCGAGCAACGCGGCGATCTGCAGGTGCCGATCGGCGCGGTGACGGACGATTCCCGGGCGGTGGTGCCCGGCAGTCTCTTCGTGGCGGTCAAGGGGGAGCGGGTCGACGGACACGACTTCGTAGCGAAAGCGTTGCACGGTGGGGCCGCAGCGGTGATTGCGCAATCTCCCGTGGATACCGGGGTTATTCCCCTCGTCCGCGTCGCCAATTCGCGAAAGGCCCTGGGCGTCATCGGGAGCCGTTTTTACGGGGACCCATCCTCGAAGTTGATGATGGTCGGAGTGACGGGCACCAATGGCAAAACGACGACGACCTACTTGTGCAAAGCGCTGCTCGAAGGCATCGGACGAAAGGTCGGTTTGATCGGAACCGTCGCCTATCAGATTGGAGAGGAAGTCATTCCTGCTTCGCACACGACTCCCGGTGCGCTCACGTTGCAGAGCCTCTTGGCCAGAATGCACAAGGCGGGGTTGAATGCCGTGGCGATGGAAGTCTCGTCTCATGCCTTGGCCTTGGATCGCACGGCTGGCTGCGAGTACGACGTGGCCGTCTTCACCAATCTGACTCAGGATCATCTGGATTTTCATTCAACGATGGAAGAGTACTTCCAGAGCAAATTGAGACTCTTTACGGAGTTGGGCCGCGGAAGAAAGTCCGGCCAGCGCGCGATGGTCAACATGGACGATCCTCGCGGCTCTCAGGTGCGCGCCGCTTGTCGAGTGCCGGTTTGGGGCTACGGCATGACCGGAACGCCGGAACTCAAGGCCGAGCAGGTCACGCTGTCTCTCAATGGTACGAATTTTATCGCCGCGACTCCGGCCGGAACGTTTCCCGTGGACAGTCGATTGGTCGGTGAGCACAACGTCTACAACCTGCTGGGAGCGATCGGCGTGGCGCTGCATGGCGGGGCGACCTGCGACCAGGTGCGCGAGGCGGTCACGCAGGTCAGCAATGTTCCGGGACGCTTCGAACGGGTGTCGGCAGGTCAAGATTTTACCGTGGTCGTGGACTACGCCCACACGGAAGACGCGCTGCGACGACTGCTGGCGGCGGCGCATGAACTCAAGACCCATCGGATCATCACGGTATTCGGATGTGGCGGAGACCGTGACCGGGGAAAGCGTCCCAAGATGGGACGTGCGGCGGTCGAGTACAGCGACGTGGTCATCCTGACATCCGACAATCCGCGCACGGAAGATCCTCTGGCCATCCTGCGCGAAGTTGAGGTGGGCGTCCATGAGGCGCTCCAGCGGCGGAAGGACGCCGAATACCATCTTATAGCCGACCGGCGTGACGCGATCGCGACGGCGGTTCAGATGGCTCGTTCCGGGGACATGGTGCTTATTGCCGGCAAGGGCCACGAGGACTATCAAATCATCGGAACGACGAAGATTCATTTTGACGATCGCGAAGTCGCACGGGAAGCCATCCGGCGGTTAAAGGATTGCGCGTGAACGTCCAGCACGGCGGACGATGGAGAGGTGGGGACCCGCCTATGGCGCTTTTTACGATCGAGGAGCTGCGGGAGGTCATCAGCGTCAAGGTCCTGGCCGGCGAGGCCGCTCCGTCGGCCAAGCGGCGAATCAGAAACATCAGCACCGATTCGAGATCGATCAGGCGGGGGGATCTGTTCGTGGCCTTGCAGGGTGAACGGTTCGACGGCCATGAGTTCGTGGCCGCGGCGTTCGCGCAAGGCGCCATCGGAGCCATCGTCCACGACCAATACCGGCCCCCCGCTTCCATACGTCGGGATCGTCGACCCGTTCCCTTTCTGTTGGGGGTTCGCGATCCGCTGTTTGCCTACCAGCAGCTGGCGATGCATCACCGGAGCCGGTTCGAGGTTCCGGTCGTGGCCGTGACGGGCAGCAACGGCAAGACGACGACCAAGGAGATGACGGCCGCAGTACTGGGGAGGCGATGGCGGACTTTGAAGACCGAGGGCAACTACAATAATCGGATCGGAGTTCCTCACACGTTGTTCCGGTTGACGAAGCGACATCAAGCAGCGGTCATTGAAATGGGCGTGGATGCGCGCGGGCAGACGACGCGATTGGGCGAAATCGTCCGTCCCACGATCGGCATCATCACCAACATCGGCCCGGACCATCTTGAGTTCTTCGGAAGCATGGAAGGGTCGGCTCAGGCCAAGGCGGAACTGTTGGATCTGCTTCCCGCGGACGGCACGGCCGTGCTGAACGCCGACGATCCGTATTTCGATTATTTGGCGTCGCGTGCCCGTTCCCGCGTCGTGTCGTTCGGACTGTCGGAGAAGGCGGACGTTCGCGCCGCGCGGGTGACGTCCGATGCCAAGAAAGGGACCAAGTTCGACCTGCTGCTGCCGGGCAGGGGGCGTCCCATCGGCGTGACGATGAAGGTTCACGGCGCCCACAATGTGCTCAACGCGCTTTCCGCGGCCGCAACCGGGTTTGCGTTGAACCTGTCGGGCACAACGATTTCCGAAGGGTTGGCCACGTTTCGTCCGGCCGCGATGCGCTCGCAGATCGTGGCGCACCACGGCGTACAGATCATCAACGACTGCTACAACGCCAATCCCGCTTCGATGAAAGCCGCGATCGAGCTCTTGGCGAAGTGGGCGCCGGCCCGCGCGCGGGTGGCGGTGCTGGGGGACATGCTGGAACTGGGCGCCCAGACCAAACCGTTGCATCGCGAGGTCGGAGCGTATCTGGCCGGTCGTGACGTCTCCCGCTTGATCGCGTGCGGATCTTTGGGGCGAGAGATCGCCGAAGGAGCCAGGCAGGGCGGCATGTCCGGAGCCGCCATCACCGAGGTCGCCGATGCCGCCGCCGCCGCCGATCTCCTCAGGGCGGAGGTCCGGCAGGGCGACGTCGTGCTGGTCAAAGCTTCGCGCGGCATGAAGATGGAGCAGGTCGTCCAGAGACTAACCGGTATGAGAGCGGTGACGAAAGAGGCCTCGTAGGGGTTGCAGGTCCGCTCCTGTCGAAAGGGTGCATGCTCTACATCTGGCTGTATCCGTTTCATACGGAATATTCGTTCCTGAACGTGTTCCGGTATCTGAGCTTCCGCATCATCTATGCGGCGGTCACGGCGTTTCTCATCGCCTTCGTGCTGGCGCCGTGGTTGATCAGGAAATTGCAGGAGATCAAGCTCGGGCAGCAAATACGTGACGACGGGCCCAAGCGGCATCTGGCGAAGAGCGGGACGCCCACCATGGGCGGATTGCTGATTATTTTCGCGGTCCTCCTGTCGACGTTGCTCTGGGCCGACATCACCAAGCCGTACGTCTGGCTCGTGATGATCGCGACGCTGGGCTTCGGCGCCATCGGCTTCGCGGACGACTATTTGAAATTCATCAAGGCTCGCTCGAAAGGGTTGACGGCCGGGCAGAAATTCAGCGCGCAGGTCGGCATTGCTCTCATGATCGCGGTGGCCCTCTATTTCACGCCGGGTTACACCACGAAACTGAGCGTGCCGTTTTTTAAGAACGTCATGCCGGACCTCGGTTGGTTCTACGTGATCTTCGTCGTCCTGGTGATCGTAGGCAGTTCCAACGCGGTCAATCTGACAGACGGACTGGACGGACTGGCCATCGGCCCGGTCATGATCGCGTCCCTGGCCTATACGATCGTGGCGTACGTGGCCGGCAATCGGATCATGTCGGACTATCTCCTGATTCCACACATCGATGGGGCGGGGGAAATCGCGGTGTTCACGGCGGCGATCCTGGGATCGAGCTTGGGCTTTCTCTGGTTCAATGCCTATCCCGCCACCGTATTCATGGGAGACGTCGGCTCGTTGCCCCTCGGGGCGGCGCTCGGCACGGTGGCCGTCATCAGCAAGCACGAATTGCTGTTGCTCATGGTGGGCGGCGTCTTCGTCATTGAGGCGATCTCCGTCATCTTTCAAGTCGTGTCCTTCAAGTCCCGAGGCAAACGCATTTTTCTGATGGCGCCGATTCACCATCATTTCGAGATGAAGGGCTGGGAGGAACCGAAAGTCGTGGTCCGTCTGTGGATCATCGCGATCCTTCTCGCGTTGTTGAGCCTGAGTACGTTGAAGCTGCGGTGAGCGTCATGGTGGGAACGGAGCAAACGGGTCTCGCAGGGGCGCGCGTCACGGTCATGGGATTGGCGCGCAGCGGCGTCGCGGCCTGCCGGCTGCTGCAGGAGGTCGGCGCCCGTGTCACCGTGTCGGACCGAAAGGAACCGGGCGAACTTCAAGCGGCGCTCGAAGGCATCGATCGCGGCGGCGTGCAGGTGACCGTCGGGCCGGGTTACGAATCGTCGCTCGAGGAAGCCGACCTGGTCGTCATCAGCCCCGGTGTTCCCTATCGCATGGCGTCACTGGAGCGCGTCCGCCGGCGGGGAGTCAGCGTGATCAGCGAGTTGGAATTGGCGTCGCGGTTTCTCACCGCACCGATGCTGGCCGTGACCGGAACGAACGGCAAGAGCACGACCGTGACCTTGATCGGGAAAATACTGGCGGAGCAGGGCAAGCGTGTGTTCGTCGGAGGAAATCTCGGCACCGCCCTCAGCGACGCGGCATGGGCCGCGGTGAAAGCAAAGAAGGAAGGACGGGCGGATCCCTTCGATTATGTGGTCGTGGAAGTCTCGAGCTTTCAGTTGGAGACGGTCGATCGATTCCATCCGTGGATCGCGGGCATTCTCAATGTCACCGTCGATCACCAGGATCGTTACGACTCGCTGAACGACTATCTCGGGGCGAAGGCCAGGATTTTCGAGAATCAAACGGCCGAGGATTACGCGCTTTTCAATCTGGATGATCCCAGGGTGTCGGCGCTCGGCGGGCAGGTCCGCTCGCATCGCATCGGCTTCACCAGAAGGGGAGCGATCGGCGCCGTCGTAGAGGGCGGGACGTTTCTCGATGGCGGGACCATCATGACCACGGTGACCGGTTCGCGCCAGGCGATTTGCCGGACGAGCGAGATTCGGATGCTGGGGGGCCACAATGTGGAGAATGTCATGGCGGCGTCGACCTATGCCGCGCTTTGCGGGTGCTCGCCCGACGTCATCAGGAAAACCGTGACCGCCTTTCCCGGTCTCGAGCACGCCCTGGAATTCGTCCGCGAGCGTCGCGGCGTCAGGTTCGTCAACGATTCAAAGGGGACGAACGTCGATGCCACGCTGAAGGCGCTTGAGGGCATCGATCATCCGATTTGGTTGATCGCCGGGGGGCGCGACAAGGGGGGAGATTTTTCCCGCCTCACCGACGCCGTTCGACGGCGGGTCAAACACGCGATTCTTATCGGGGAGGCGGCGCCGCTTCTCCGGCAAGCTTGGCGCGGCGCGGCGGCGATGAGCGAGGCCGGCTCCCTGCACGAGGCCGTGGAGCATGCGGCACGGGAGGCCTCGGCCGGCGAGGTCGTCCTGCTGTCGCCCGCCTGCGCCAGCTTCGACATGTTCAGGGACTATCAAGACCGGGGCCGCCAATTCAAGGATGCGGTCCTGTCCTTGCCGGCATAGCGGGCGCGACTTGGGAGGGATGAAACAACACGATGGCATCGCGGTCTGCGGGGACGTTGTCTTTGCCATGGCAGACAACCGGCCAACGGTCGGGGAAGCAACGCGTGCCCATGGATCACACGGTGCTGGTCGTGGCCCTTACCTTGGCGTTGGTGGGATTAGTCATGGTGTTCAGCGCCAGCGCGATTATGGCGGCAAACCGCTTTCAGGACCCGGAGTTTTTCCTCAAGCGTCAGGTCGCCTGGCTTGGCTTGGGCGTGCTCATGATGCATGTGATGTCGCGCGTCGACTACATGCTGTGGAAGAAGCTGGCGATTCCCGTCCTGATCTGCATGGCGGCGCTGCTGATCGTCGTGTTGATTCCGGGAGTCGGCGTCGTGACGAAGGGGGCGAGGCGGTGGCTCCGGGCGGGACCGATTTCGATGCAGCCGGCGGAAATGGTCAAGCTCGCGGCCGTCATCTATTTGGCCTACTACCTGACGAAGAAGAAAGAGAAAATCGTGCTGTTCGGCACGGGGTTGCTGCCGGTACTGATCGTGATGGGGCTCCTGAGCGGGCTCGTGCTGCTCCAGCCGGATTTGGGGACGGTCGTCGTCATGGGATTGGTGGCTGTTGGATTGCTGTTTCTCGGCGGGGCCAAGGTATCCCATCTGGCCGGCTTGGGTCTCTGCGCGGTTCCGGTGATGGCCGCCCTCGTGCTGGGGTCGAGCTATCGGCGGCAGCGGTTGATGACGTTCCTGGCTCCATGGAAGGACGCTTCCGATGGGGGGTTCCAAATCACCCAGTCGTTTTTGGCCTTCGGCAGCGGCGGACCGTTTGGCGTCGGGTTGGGTGAAGGAAAACAAAAGCTGTTTTTTCTTCCGGAAGCCCATACGGATTTCGTCCTCGCGCTCGTCGGCGAGGAATTGGGGCTGGCCGGAACGGCGACCGTCATCCTGTTGTTTGCGGTCTTTGTCTGGCGAGGGTTCGTGATTGCCGCGCGGGCTCGCGCTCCGTTCGGCAAGTTTCTCGGCTTGGGGATCACCCTGTTGATCGGGGTCCAGGCGCTGGTCAATGCCGCGGTCGTGACCGGGATGCTGCCGACCAAAGGATTGACCTTGCCGTTCGTCAGCTACGGCGGCTCGTCGCTCATCGTGAATTTTGTCGGCGTCGGCATCCTTCTGAGCATTTCACGGGATCGCCATGCCGGGGGCAGCAAAGGCGGGCGCGGTGAGTTGGATCGCTGATGATGATCGTCATTGCGGCGGGAGGAACGGGCGGCCATCTGTATCCGGCCGTCGCGCTGGCGCAGGAATTTCTCCGGCGCGATCCTGCCGTGCGGGTGCTGTTTGTGGGAACGGCGCGGGGGTTGGAATCCAAGGTGCTGGCGCACGAAGGTTTCGAGTTGGCGCTGATCAGCGCCAAGCCGGTCATGGGGACCGGACCGGTCGGTATGCTGAAAGGTCTGGCCGCGATGCCGCTGAGTTTCTGGCAATGTCTCAAGATCCTTCGCCGTCGGCGGGCGCGTTTGGTGATCGGAGTCGGCGGGTATACCAGTCCCATGATGGTGGCCGCGGCGGCCGCGGTTGGAGTGGCGCGCGTGATTCTTGAGCCCAACGCGAATCCCGGCATGGCGAATAAGGCGGTCGGTCCGTTGGCGCAGCGGATTTTTGTCGCCTTCGAGTCGGCGGCCCAGGGGTTCGACCGGGCCAAGGTCCGCGTCGTGGGTACGCCCATACGGAGTGCGTTTATCGAGGCGGCTCTCGGGGCTTCCGGAACGAGCCGCGCGGCGGGGGAGTTCCGGCTTTTGATTTTCGGCGGCAGTCAGGGAGCGAAAGCGATCAACAGCGCCGTCATCGACGGACTTCAGACGATGCGGGACGCGCGGGTTCGCATGACCATTACGCACCAGACCGGCGAGTCCGACCACGCACGCGTGACGGAGGCGTATCGTCGCGCCGGAATCTCGGCCTCCGTCGTGCCGTTCATCTATGACATGCCGGCCGCGATTGCGGCGGCGGATCTGGTGGTGGCGCGGGCAGGCGCCATGACCGTGGCGGAATTGACGACGTGCGGAAAGCCGGCCGTTCTCATCCCTCTGCCGACGGCCATTTATGATCACCAGACCAAGAACGCGAAAGTCATGGAGGCGGCCGGGGCCGCCGTGCTGCTGCCGCAGGCTGAACTCACGGGCGAGAAGCTGGCACGGCTCATCGGCTCGTTGACCGAAGATTCGGAGCGGCTGACCGCCATGGCGACGGCGAGCCTGTCGTTGAGACGAACCGACGCGGCCGAGACGATCGTCCGCGAATGCTACGCACTCGTAGGAGGTGGGCATGACAAGCGTCAGTCTCTTGGAGCGGAGGCACTCTGATGGTACCGGACAGCGAAACGGGCCGGGATTCAATCCATCGCAGCCGATCAGCGGCTTGAGGCGGGCACCGATGTTCAGAAAAACGCAACAGATTCATCTGGTGGGAATCGGAGGAGCGGGCATGAGCGGGATCGCCGAGGTGCTGCTCACGCTCGGGTACAAAGTCACCGGCTCGGATCTCCAGGCCTCCGATACCACACGGCGCTTGGAAGAATTGGGCGGGCGGATTTTCATCGGTCATCAGGAGGCCAACGTGGGCGACGCGCAGGTGGTCGTCATTTCGTCCGCGGTCTCTCCGACGAACCCGGAGGTCATTTTCGCCAAGGCGAAACAGGTGCCGGTGATTCCCCGGGCCGAGATGCTGGCCGAGTTGATGCGGCTGAAATTCGGCGTGGCGATCGCCGGAGCCCACGGCAAGACCACGACCACGTCGATGGTGGCCAACGTGCTCGCGCAGGGCGGGTTGGATCCCACGATGGTCATCGGCGGCAAAGTCAACGCGCTGGGAAGCCACGCGCGGCTGGGGCGAGGCGATCTACTGGTGGCGGAAGCGGACGAGAGCGACGGCTCATTTCTGCGTTTGTCTCCGACCGTCGTCGCGGTGACGAACTTGGACAGGGAGCATCTCGACCATTACGGCAGCATGGACCGGATCAACGAAAGTTTCCTCGAATTCATCAACAAGGTGCCGTTCTACGGCCTTGCCGTCCTGTGCGCCGATGACGACCGGCTTCGCGCGTTGTTCCCCAAAATTGTGAAGCGGTATCAAACGTACGGGTTGCGGGAGGTCGACGGGATCTCGCCGGATTTTCGGGCGACCGACATCAGCCTCAAACAATGGGGGGCCGAATTTCGCGCCTTCTTCCGGGGCCGCAATCTCGGCCCCTTCCGCCTCTCGGTGCCGGGCATTCACAACGTCTCCAATGCCCTGGCGGCGATCGCCATCGGGGTCGAATTGGACGTGCCGACGGATTTGATCCGCAAGGCGCTGGCGGCCTTTACGGGCGTCGAGCGGCGGTTCCACTTGCGGGGAGAAGCCGGCGGGGTCATGGTCGTGGACGACTACGGCCATCATCCGACGGAGATCAAAGCCACGCTGGCGGCGGCCAAGCAGGGATGGACCGACCGGCGTCTGATCGTCCTCTTTCAACCGCATCGCTATACGAGAACCAGGGATCTTCTTGAAGACTTTTCGCGCGCGTTCACCGATGCGGACCGGTTGTTCCTGACGGACATCTATGCGGCCAGCGAACAACCGATTCCGGGGGTCTCCGGGGCCAGATTGGCCGAGGCGATCCGGGCGGCCGGTCATCCGTCCGTGACCTTCGTGGAGCGGAAAGAGGACCTGGTAAATCGGGTGTTGCCGGAGATCAAGCCGGGAGATCTGGTGTTGACGCTCGGTGCCGGCGACATTTGGAAGTCGGGGCCCGCATTGCTGGCGGGGCTGGCTCCCGGTACGTGACACGATGAATCGCGCTGGATTTCGAAGCGGGACGAAACATGCCGGCACGAAATTTCAGAAGAAGGACATCCAAGCGGCCGTCGCGGGGATCAGGGGCGCGGTGCGCTTTGATGCTCCGTTGGACTCCTATACGTCGTTCAAGATCGGAGGGCCGGCCGACGCCGTGGTCGAACCGGCGGATGTGGAAGATGTCTGTCGCTTGGTCGCGCAGGCACGAGCGCGGGCGGTTCCGCTGTTTGTCGTGGGCGGCACAAACCTCTTGATCCGTGACGGCGGCATCCGGGGAATCGTGGTGCACTTGGGAAAGCTCCGCGCGATCAGGGAAGAACCGGGAGAAGTGTTGTACGCCGAAGGGGGCGTGGGAATGCCGACGTTGATCGGTTATGCCGTCCGGCGGGCTCTCGCCGGACTCGAATGGGCGGCGGGGATTCCCGGCACCGTCGCCGGGTGTGTCGTCATGAACGCGGGAACGAGGTTGGGCGAGATGAAGGATGCGCTGAAGGCCGTCCGCGTGGTGACCCCCGCAGGTGTGGTCCGCGACATCCCGGCGTCGGCGATTCCCTTCGAGTACCGGCGCGCCAGGCTGCCCAATGGGGTCGTGGTCGGCGTGTGGCTGCAATTGCGCAAGGGGATCAGGGGAGACATCGAACGGGTGGTCAAAGAGTATCTCCACTATCGGCGTGATACGCAGCCGCTTACGATGCCCAGCGCCGGATGCGTCTTCAAAAATCCGGCGAACGATTCGGCTGGCCGCCTGATCGAGACGATGAAGCTCAAAGGGTTGCGCGTGGGAGATGCGGAAGTGTCGACCAGGCACGGGAATTTCATCGTGAATCGCGGGCGTGCTCGCGCCTCCGACGTCATCGCGTTGATCGGCAAAATCCGGCGGGCGATCAAACGACAGGCCGGTGTGCGATTGGATCTCGAGCTTCGGATAGTCGGAGAGGCCGGACGGTGAACGTTCGCGGATTTCACAACCGGCGGCGATGGCGGCCCTCAATGAAGGGCGATTGAGCACTCACGCGATGGCACGACGTTCTTTACTGACCAAGGTTCGGATCGGGGTCTTGATGGGAGGGCAGTCTTCCGAACGGGAGGTCTCGCTCCGCACCGGATCGGCCGTTCATCGCGCGCTGCGCCGGAGAGGATATGACGCCGTCGCGATCGACGTCGGTCCCGGCTTGAGCCGCGACCTTCAGAGGCATCGGATTGCCATTGCGTTCCTGGCCTTGCACGGGCCGGGAGGAGAAGACGGAGCCATCCAAGGCTTTCTGGAAACCCTCGGCATCCCCTATACGGGATCGGGTGTGCAAGCCAGCTCCGTCGGCATGCATAAAGTCACGACCAAGACGATTCTCGCGGCGCACGATATTCCGGTGCCGCCCGGCCTGGTGGTGAAACGCGGCCAGATCGTGTCCGAAGGCCGAGCCTTTCGGGCCGCGAAACTGCGGTGGCCGGTCGTCGTCAAGCCGGCATCGGAAGGATCGACGATCGGCGTGACCATCGTGAAGGAACGAGCCCAATGGAAGAAGGCCCTGGCGCTGGCCCATCGCTACGACCGGGACGCAGTGGTCGAAGCCTACATTCCCGGCCATGAAGTCACGGTCTCATTGCTCGGTCGGGGCGGCCGGGCGCCGCTCGTGTTGCCGGCGGTCGAGATCGTCGCTCCCGGCGGCTTTTACGACTACTCCGCGAAGTACGAAAAGGGAAAGACCCGCTATCTCTGTCCGGCGCCGTTGTCGGCGGCCGTGACGAGGGAGATCCGCGCGCAGGCGTTGCGCGCGTACGAGGTCCTCGATTGTGCGGGAGCGATCCGTGTCGATTTTCGCATTACGCCACGCGGGCGTCCCTACGTGTTGGAGGTCAATACGGCGCCGGGGATGACCGAAACGAGTCTGCTTCCGATGGCCGCCGCCCAAGCCGGTATCGGCTACGAAGAGCTGACGGAACGGATCTTGGAATCGGCCGTGGCACGCGTCTCTTCTCAAGGACCGGCGGGAAGGAACCGGCGGCCGTGATGCGGTGGTTCAGAAAAAAGCCAAAGGCCGGAGAGCCGGCCTACCGGCAAAACCGTTGGAAAGGGTCGCGCAGTCTGGCCGAGGTCGATCGCCGGCAACGCCGCTGGGCGCGTGTCAGACCGACCTGGAATCCAAAAATGCGAGTGGCCGCATGGGCAGTGGGTTTGGCGATGGGCGTATGGGCCGGGATTCTGGGGGCGGGCCACCTTGCGCCGATCATCGAACGCGGACTGGAAATACGCGAGATTCAGATCCATGGCGTCCATCATGTCGCTCGCGAGGAGGTGCTCCAACGATTGGCGCTCAAGAACGGAATGTCGCTGCATCGGATCAGCCTGCCGTTCTTGGCTGAGCGGCTGCGGACGATCGCCTGGATCAAGGAAGCCACGTTGGAGCGATTGCCGCTGCATACCCTCAGGGTCACCGTCGTGGAGCGGCAGCCTGCCGCGGTCGCGCGAGTCGGATCGGAATTCTTGTTGGTGGACGAAGAGGGAGTCGTGCTGACGCGCCTCGGGGATCAGGACCAGCCGTCGCTCCCGCTTGTCACCGGTGCGACTCAGAAACTTCTGTTACAAGGCGAGCCCGGCTTGCGGCGGACCGTGCAGTCGTCGATCGAATTGGCCAGGACGATGGCGCATAGCGTCGAAGGGCGCGTGGAAATCGATGTCTCGGATCCGCTGAATCTTGTCGCATCGGCCAAGGGATTGCGCTTTCAGTTCGGTCATGATGCCTTGCTGGATCAGTGGAATCGCTTTCGCATGGTGAAGGCCGTGTTCAAGCCCGGCACGCTGGACGGCCGGAAACGTGAGCTCGGGGAAGTGGACCTGCGGTACGACAATCGCGTCATCGTGCGGGAAAGGGGGTAAGGCTGTGGCGAAGCGGGATCAAATTCTCGTGGGGTTGGATATCGGAACCACGAAGATCTGCGCCATCGTCTCCGAGATCACCGACGATGGGGCGCTCAGTATCATCGGTGTGGGGTCGAGCCCTTCACGCGGCCTCCGCAAAGGCGTGGTGGTGGACATCGAGAGCACGGTGGAATCGATCAAGAAAGCGGTGGAAGAGGCCGAACTCATGGCGGCGGTCCAGATCAACTCCGTCTACACGGGTATCGCGGGCAGCCACATTTCCGCGGAAAATTGCAAAGGGGTGGTGGCGCTGAAGAAATCCGAGGTGACCCGCGACGACGTGCAGCGCGCGATCGAAAGCGCCAGGACGCTCGCCGTGATTCCTCACGAACGCCGGATCCTTCACGTGCTGCCGAGAGAATTCATGGTGGACGGCCAGGAAGGAGTTCGCGAGCCGCTGGGACTTTCCGGTAATCGGCTCGAAGTCAACGTGCACGTCATTACGGGCGCGGTCACCTCCGCCCAGAACATCATCAAGAGCGTCAATCGCGCCGGTCTCGACGTCGTGGACATTATTCTGCAACCGCTGGCTTCCAGCGAGGCCGTTCTCAGTCAGGAGGAGCGGGACCTCGGCGTGGCCATGGTCGATCTGGGCGGAGGCACGACCGACCTTGCGCTCTTTCTCGACGGCAGCATCCGGCACTCGGCCGTGCTTCCTATCGGGGGCCAAAATCTCACCAAAGACTTGGCGATCGGTCTGCTGACGTCGCAAACCGAGGCGGAAAAGATCAAGGTCCAGCACGGGTTGGCCCGCACGGATCTCGTGCACGGCCATGAGCGTGTGGAAGTGCCCTCCGTAGGGGACCGGCCGGCCCGGACGTTTTCGCGCCGCGACATCGCGGAGATTCTGGAGCCCCGCGTCGATGAAATGTTCGAGCTGGTTCGCCGTGAGATCGCTCGGGCCGGCTATGAAGGCATGCTGGGAGCCGGAGTGGTCATCACGGGCGGAACCTCGCTGTTGGACGGGATGCCCGATGCGGCCGAGCATGTCCTCAATCTCCCCGCGCGCCGCGGCGTGCCGGGCGGTATCGGCGGGCTTCGTGACATCGTGAGCAATCCCATGCACGCGACCGGCGTGGGGCTGTTGATGCACGCGCGGCGGCACACCGAAGAGCTGGCGGCCGCGGGCCTGCGCAACGGGCGGCCGCTCAGCCGGGTATTGGATCGGATGAAGTCCTGGATGTTTGAGTTCTTTTAACGTTCGCGTGCGGTGCAATGCCGCCACGCGTTAGCCCAAGGGAGGTGCCCTGATGTTCTCATTTCAAGAAGATA
>DAOLIU010000068.1:0-16612 GCA_035328385.1 Nitrospira sp.
GTCGGTTTCTATCCGCGAGCCGGCTTTGTACACTTGGATTGCGGGCCCGTTCGATTTTGGTAGCCGGCCGGCCGCACGGCTTCGCGAACATGGAGGGAATCGTGACGCACTCGTTTCACCGGATCGCCCGGGTCGTCGGCTCAGGCGTGATGTCCGTCTTCCTGCTCGCAGGCGCCTGGCCCGTATCGGCCGCCGAACCGGGCCAGAAGAAGGCCGTCATTAAGGACGGCGCTCAGGTCTCCCTCGAATACACGCTTCGGCTCGAGGACCAGACCGTCTTGGAGTCGAACGTGGGGAAGGATCCGATGGTCTACCATCAGGGAGCCCACGAAATCGTACCGGGGCTGGAACGATCGCTCGAGGGGCATGCTAAGGGCGACACCGCGCGAATCGTCGTGCAACCGGCCGACGGATACGGAGACATCGATCCGAAAGCCATTCAAGAAGTCAAGAAGAGCCTCATTCCGGAGACAGCCAGGAAAGTCGGCGCTCAGCTCGAGGCGAAGGGGCAGGACGGGGAATCGCTCTTTCCCCGTGTGACCGCCGTGACCGAAGAAACCGTCACGTTGGATTTCAACCACCCGCTGGCGGGGAAAGTGCTCCTGTTCGACGTGACCGTATTGGACGTCCAGTCCGTTCCGAAGAAGTGAGGCCCTTACCAGTCTGAATGCCGCCGCAGGTATAAGACCGAAAGCGGAGGCAACGTGAGGCTTAGCGAGATCGGTAAACCGTGGCTCGGGACGTCCTGGGAATGGAGCCCGCCGGCGTTGCCAAGATTGCTGCCGCCGTAGACGGAGGAGTCGGTATTGAGCAATTCTCGATAGTAGCCCGGTCGGGGGACGCCGATGCGATACTCGTGTCGGGGAACCGGAGTGAAGTTGCAGACGCACAGCAGTTGGACGTCCGAATCTTTGGCTTTTCGAAGGAAGGCCACGACGGAATGCGTGGCATCATGAAAGTCGATCCACTGGAACCCTGCCCAGTCGTGATCGATTTCATGCAACGCCGGCTGGTCCCGGTACAACCAATTTAGATCCCTGACAAGCCGCTGGAGCCCCGCATGGGGAGGAAATTCGCGTAGGTGCCAGTCCAGGCTGCCGTCATGATTCCACTCCCGCCACTGGCCGAACTCTCCCCCCATGAACAGCATCTTCTTGCCTGGATGGGCGTACATGAACCCATACATGGCGCGCAGATTGGCAAACCGTTGCCAATCATCTCCCGGCATCTTGTCGAGCAGGGCTCCCTTGCCGTGGACGACTTCATCGTGGGAGAGCGGGAGGAGAAAATTTTCGCTGAAGGCGTACAGCAAGCCGAACGTGAGTTGACTCTGATGGTACATCCGGTGCACGGGTTCGTGGCGGAAATAGTCCAGGGTGTCGTGCATCCAGCCCATGTTCCATTTGAACGTGAATCCCAGGCCGCCGCTGTAGGTCGGGCGGGAGACGCCGGCCCAGGAGGTCGATTCCTCCGCTACCATGATGGCGCCGGGAAAGTCGCGATGGACGAGCACGTTGAGATCTTTCAAGAACAGCACGGCATCCAGATTCTCGTGGCCGCCGAACTGGTTGGGAATCCATTCCCCCGGCTTTCTCCCATAGTCGAGATACAGCATGGAGGCGACGGCGTCCACGCGCAATCCGTCGATATGGTACCGGTCCATCCAAAACAGGGCGCTGTTCATCAGAAAGTTGCGCACTTCGACCCGGCCGTAGTTGAAGATACGGCTGTGCCAGTCCGGGTGGTAACCGAGGCGGGGATCGGCATGGTCGTACAAATGGGTGCCGTCAAATTGTGATAGTCCGTGGGGATCGTCTGGAAAATGGGCGGGCGCCCAATCCATCAGGATACCGATGCCGCTCTGGTGCGCCCGGTCGACGAACGCCATGAAGTCTTCGCCCGATCCGTAGCGGCTCGTCGCGGCAAAATAGCCGGTGGCCTGATAGCCCCATGACCCGTCGAACGGATGCTCGGTCAGGGGTAATAATTCCAAATGGGTGAACCCCATCTCTTTTGCATAGGGGATGAGCCTGTCCGCCAATTCCCGGTAGGTGAGCCACCGGTTGTTCTCTTCCGGGATTCTCATCCACGAACCGAGATGAACTTCATAAACCGAGAGCGGAGCGCCAAGTGGATCCCATTTTGCCCGCGCCGCCATCCATGCATGGTCATTCCACGCGTAGGTCGAAATATCCGTGACGACCGAGGCGGTCTTCGGGCGGAGTTCCGACGCGAACGCGTAGGGATCGGCCTTGAGCAGAATCGTGTCCTGTCCGCGTGGGCGAATTTCATACTTGTAAAGGGTGCCGGATCCCAGGCCGGGGATGAAGAGCTCCCACAATCCGGTCGAACCGCGGTTCGCCATGGGATGGCGCCGGCCGTCCCATTGATTGAAATCGCCGACGACGCTGACGCGTGCCGCGTTGGGGGCCCATACGACGAAGTGAACTCCGGATACCCCGCGGACATCGCGAAGATGCGCGCCCATCGTTTCGTAGGCCCGGTAAAACGTGCCTTCAGAGAAGAGATGCAGCTGGTAGTCCGTGAGCAACGGCGCGAAGGCGTAGGCATCGTGCCGGTCATAGGCGGTTCCGTGGCGGTCGAAGACACGCAATCGATACGGCCTGTTCGGCAACGGACCCGGGACGACGCATTCGAAGATCCCGCTTTTGTGGGCCCGCTGCATGGAGATGGGCTCGGCTCCCTCCAGGAGCACCGAGACCCTTTCGGCGTCGGGATCGAAGCTTCGAATGACGACCGCTCCGGAGTCACCGGCCGATGGATGCGGACCAAGGAGCGCGTGAGGATTCCACAATCGCCCTTGCACCAGCTGCTCGATACGTTCAAGAGAAAAGCTAGACATGATCGACGGACCTCATCATCATCCGCTATGGTACGTGGATCGAACCTCGATAGGAAAGAGAAAAGCGGTGGCCGGGTCGGCTTCGCGGCTACGGGGCTGCCGCCCGCTCTTGATGAATCCGGATTTTCGGTGAATCGGTAGTGACCGGCATGTCAGACGTCTCCCTCGCGCTTCTCATATTCGGCTTCACGTACCTCCTCATTGTCACGGAGCGCATTCATAAGACCATCATTGCCGTCTTCGGTGCCGCCTTGATGATCACTCTTGGCATTGTGACTCAAGAGGAGGCCTTCTACTCCCATGAGTTCGGTGTCGATTATAACGTCGTCTTTCTCCTGATCGGCATGATGGTGATCGTGAATATCGTGCGTGAAACGGGATTGTTTGAAGTCCTGGCCATCTGGACCGCGCAACGATCCGATGCGAATCCCTTCCGCATGCTCCTGCTGCTGGCCGTCATCACGGCCCTATTGTCCGCCACATTGGACAATGTGACGACGGTGCTGCTGATGGCGCCCGTCACCCTGTCGATCACGAAGCGGCTCCAGCTCAACCCCGTGACCTTTCTTCTCGTCGAAGCGATGGCCTCAAACATCGGCGGTACCGCCACGTTGGTGGGCGATCCGCCGAACATGATGATCGCCAGCAAGGCGGGATTGGGCTATCTGGATTTTCTTCTCCGGTTGGGCCCGATCGTGGTCATCATCATGGCCGTATTTCTCGGCGGTCTGTGGTTGTTGGCGGGACGGTCCATGCGGGTCGATCCCCGACTCAGAGACGCGGTCTTGACCCTGCGGATCGACGAGGCGGTTCAGGACCGCGGCATGCTCCGCCGGAGCGTCTGGCTGTTGACCGCCGTGAATGTGGCGTTTTGCGCCCATGACTGGTTGCGCCTGGAACCGGCGACGATCGCCCTGCTCGGCGCCAGTCTGTTCATGTTGTTTGGGCACAGACGCGGAACGAGCGGGACCGCCGAAGAGTTGTCCTATCTTACCGAAGTGGAATGGAAGACCATCTTTTTTTTCATTGGATTGTTCATATTGATCGGAGGGCTGGTGAAGGTGGGCGTCATCCGGCAGGCCGCGCAGCTGTTGGTCGCCTATACGAGCGACAACCCGGCCGGGACTACGATGGCGATTCTGTGGGGGTCGGCGCTGCTCTCGGCCGTGGTCGACAACATTCCGTACGTCGCGGCGATGAATCCGTTGATCGTGGACCTGGCGCGGTCACGTCATCCGTCCCTGATCGATCAGACCGCGCTGGTTCACCAACCGGACATCGTGCCTTTGTGGTGGGCGCTCGCGCTTGGAGCCTGCTTGGGAGGCAATGCCACGATCATCGGTGCGAGCGCCAATGTCATCGTCGTCGACCTGGCGCGGAAAGCCGGCTACGGCATCTCCTTCTGGCAATTTGCAAGAATCGGCGTCCCGGTCACCATCGGATCGATGCTGCTCAGCTCGCTCTACCTCTGGTGGCTGTTCCTGTGACGGAACGTGCCAGAGCCGATGGATTCAGGCCCGGATCGTTCCTGCCATTCCGTCAGGCCGACGGAGCGATGCTGCCGCGACCATAGAGCATCAACCGGTCATAGGAAGTCGTGCAGTCCGGACAGTAGGTGTGTGACAGAAGAATGTCCTCCGCATGGACGAGATGCCGCTTGGCGTACTCGGAGATCGTGCACCACTCGTGCCCCGCGGCCTCGACCAAGTGCTCGTCTTTCACCTTCCGACAGACTTCGCAACAGAATGCAACATGGATTTCCGACATCGCGATCTCCTCCCCACTGTGGTCATATGGGATCGACACCCACGGCCTCGCCGTCAGGACTTCATCGGGTGGACGACAGCGAGGGATACGAGGAAGCGGACGTTTTAGACGTCCGGATTCGGGGGACGCAACAGCATATGGTCGTCGCCGGTTTGGCGGAACTTCGGGAGGCGTTCGACCGCCAAGCCGACGATCACGGGAGGATATAGTTCGAGGTGGCTGACCGGAAGCGAGAACCCTTCGGAGAGGAGGCTATTGGCCCGGTCGGGCTCAAATTCGCAGTCCCAAAGCGTCAAGGCCGAGCCCAGGACCTGCATCAACACGCAGAGGCAGACGAAGCCGAAGGCCAAAACCGCGAGGAGGCGCCGCCGAGACTTCCGAGTCAGGGGCATGAAAGGTCCTCAAGAGTGGGGCGCAGTGTAGGCATTTCCAATGGTCCTGTCAACGTCCCGGTCGAGTTACCCTTCGACTCTGATCGTGATCGAGGTTGCAGCCCAGTCCGGAGGCGGACCGGAAGGAACGACCGGCGACGGATCCGGCATGACGGCCGCATCGGACGGTAGCGGAGCCTCGGTATTCGCAACGGCCGGCAAGGTCGTGGCCGGATCCGGTTGCGGTTCCGCTGTTGGTTGTCCGGGTATGTGAGGCGTCGGATCATAGACGGGAACGATGCCGCGGGCCGCCCTTGTCGCCAGAGTCTCTCTGATGCCGCCGATCTCGGCGGAAACTGCACGGGTGCCGACCGTGGGGAAGCTCTTGCCCGGGGCCGCTGTTTGGATGTTCTTGATGCGCTGGCGAAGCAGCTGCGCCGTGTCGAGGTCGGTGCTGCTGAAGACGCGGACCGTATCGGTTCCCTTGGGCGGAGCATAATCCCAGTAGAATCCGGCTCGGTTGCCATTCTGCAGCGAGTCGGGAATCAAGACCGTTTCGCCGGCCCGCACATATCCATCGGTGTAGAAGCCCGCCTTGGTATAGTCGTTGGGAAACAACAGATTCACCCCGCCCTCTGCATCCACGTCCACGACCGTCAGATAGGAGTCGGCGCTGACTTTGATTTCGAGCTGCAGACTGTTCTGCGGTGTGCGGGGTTTACCGGATTTTCTGATGCGGTACGAGGCCGGCTGCGTATTGGCGGCGACGACGGCGATGCCGCGGGTGCCGACGGAGGGCTTGGCCGGTGCCGGCGAGGTGGCAACCCGCACGTCGATATGCAGTTGAGAGGAGGGATTGTCGAGGGTGAGCAGTTCCGAAGCGGTGACCGAGCGCGACACGACCATGGCCAGACCGGTGCCCCAGCTGTCGCCGTCGCCGCTGAACGAACCGACCAACTGCAGTCCGTCGGCCGCATAGAGCTTCACTTCGTTGTCCTGGGCTTGCACCAGATAGCGGGATGATTGATCCGGCCCGACGATCGCGACGTTGGGAATGTATTTCGCGAGAACCTCCTCGATGTGCTTACGCTTACCCTCGGCCGTTTCGAGAACTTGAATGGGTATCTTGTCGCCTGTCGGAGCGGGAAGAAACGCGACGGCGCGGGCATGATCCGGAATCCTCTTGTCGGCCGGCTGAAACTTGGCCTTGGCGTCCTGTCCGGCCAATTGGGTCACCGTGGCGATCGCGATGGCACGCCCCGGGGCAAAGGCCGTGTCCCCGGGCGGGTAGACGGCCCAGGTCGATCCGGGCACGGCGCCCAGTGACAGACCATTGACCAACATCATCGATCCGGCTTCGGCCGGCTTGACTTCGATCCAGGCCAGACGTGGATTGGACCGGCCGGTGCCGGTGTGTCCCGGCGTGCCCGACGGACCCAACAGCGGGGTTTCGAGGAGGTCCGGCGGGGCTTCGAGTTGCGGTTCGGGCATCGAGGCGCGGCCGAAATGCAACTGGATGCGCTTGAGCTCCGTCTCCACGCCGCGGAAGACTTCCCGCGGCGATGCAGAGGACGGCGACGAGCGGAGACTCCGCGAAAGCGCATAGGAGAAGAAGCCGTGATACCGCCCTTCCACCGGGCCGTCCAGCGCCTCCTGATGCGAGGCGGCACCCGTCATGAGCACGTAGCGGGCCGGCAGCGTCTGAATCCCGCCTCTGGTCCTCACCTCCGATGACCCGGGAGCCGGCCGATAGAGGTCGAGTCTGGTGTCCTGAGGAATAGACCGGGTCCGGATGTCCAGCGAGCGGGTTGCCGTACCTGAATGGCAGGAGTCGAGCACGATGAACGCGCGGGCTGTCGGCAGTCGTTTGAAAATGGCCTCCAGTTCGTCGTCCGTGATGTCGGGAACCGTGCCGGTTCGTCCATCCTGCGGAACGAGGGTTTCGTCGAGGTGGTCCTCCGGCTCATCGCCGTTGAGATCGGCCACCTGGGAGCCGTGTCCGGAATAGTGGATGTACACGGTGTCCTGGGGGCCGGTTTCGCCGACGAATTGATCGAGCGCCGCCAAGATGCCCGCGCGTGTTGCCTGCTCGTCGGTAAGGAGGCGGATGTGGCTTTCCGGAAATCCCCAGCGGGTGATGAGGATGTGTTTCATCGTATCGATATCGTTCAACGAGCCCTGCAACTTGGGCACCGCCCGGTACTTGTTGATGCCGATCAGCAGCGCCCGCTTCGTACCGCCGCCCATGCCTGCCGTGGATTGGCCGGCGGCCTGATCGTGAAGCGGCCCGGCCCAGAGCAGGAGGAGGGCGACCAAGACGCTGGAGCAGAAGGGAGCCTTCATCGGATCACCTTTCGGGCCTCTTCGAGCGAGGCCGGTTCACGGAAGCCTTTGCCCATGTCGAAACTCGTCTGACCGTTCGTCGTTCGCATGGGCGAAGCGGTTCACGGGCTCACGGCGTCGGCGCTCGCGACGACACGGTCCTGCGACCGGAGGAGGTCCAGGATCTGACGGGACGTTGCGGCATCCGCCGCCCTGACCTCGAGTACGTAAGAACCTTGGACGGTTGGCCCGTCGACGATACGCCCGTGGACGCGTTCGACCACGTCTCGGATTTGCGCCCCGTTCGCCCGATCGTGGAAACGGACGGTAAATCGCGCGGCCGGGCTGTCGATCGATCTGGTGCTGACCGGCTCCCGGTCGGCCGGCATCGTCACCCACAGCAGCAGTCCGGATTGCACGGCGAGCAGAACGGCCGCCAGGGAGGGAACCCACGGAACGTCGAAGAGCGGGCGGAACCAGCGATCGAGGGACGTCAGGCCTCGGCCGTCGCGAGCCGCGTCCCGTCCGGAAGGGCTGGCTTCCGCTGCAACCTTGGATAGCACGGCTTTGGCCAGAGCAGGACTCGGCCCAGGCTGGGCGGCGTACGCCTCGTGGATCGTCCGCCGCAAGTCGGTCCATTCGTCCAGTTCTCTCCGGCAATCGAGACAGGATTCCAAATGCCGGGCGACCCGGCGGCGGTCTTCTTCTCCCAGTGTCCCGTTGGCGTACCAAGGGAGCAGGGTCGCTTCCTGGTGCACTCCGGCCGGCATGGTTTCTGGCTCGTTCATACGATGGGTGCTTTCTGATTCAGCCGGTCCAGCGCCCGTTTGAGGTGCTGCTTGGCATAGAAGACCCGCGTCTTGACGGTATTGGACGGGATACCCAACATCGTCGCGATTTCCTCGTAGGGCAGTTCTTCGTAGAACACCAGACGCAGGACTTCCTGATGCTCGCGCGACAACGTGGCCAGCGCCCGCTTCATCAAGGACTCGACTTGTTTTCGATGAATGCCTTCCAATGGGCCGTCGCAGGAGCTCGGGAGATCGGCGGCGCGGTCCAGATCGACTTCGCGCTGCCGGCGTCCGGTCCGTCGCAGGGCATCCAGCGACTTGTGTCGCGCGATGCCGAAGATCCAGGTGGAGAGGCGTGACGTGCCGGAAAAGGTTCCGGCGCCCCGCCAGATGGCGATCATGGTTTCCCCGACCACGTCCTCGGCGACCGTCTGGTCGTTGACGAGAGTGTAGACGTATTGGTACAGGCGTTTCTCATACAGATGGTAGAGACGTTCGAAGGCCGCTTGCTCGCCGGCCGCCACGGCACCGAGAAGGTCACTGTCCGAATCCTCACGGTCGTGAGTCGTGTCCATGGCCAAGGGAGTTCACTCTGAGGGACACCGGCGATGATCGCCCCTGCTCTAGCACAGAATCCTCAACGCCCTCAATAGGCCCTAAGTTGACCAACCGGGGAGTCCGAGACTACAATTCCCGTGAACCATCCGCCGAATCCAACGACTGACGGGTAAACGGCGAGGAGTTCCCGTGACGACCGGTCAGCCAGCGCTTCCACAATCCTCCTTTCGACGCCTCAAGCTCTCGGCCCTTCTGAGCTTTCTCCTTTTCTCTTCCTGTGCGGCGGCGCCGTTCTTGATCCCGGCCGGCATCGAGTTCGCCCGCAATCTTCTCATGACCAGCAACAAGAATTACGGCAGCAAGTATTCTGAAGACATGAACCGGCTCATGATGCGATTGAGTACGCCGTATGTGGCGATGGGATTGCCGATGGGGACACCGCAGTCCGCGCTGATCCCGCCCGCCATGCAGCAACCGGGTATGAATCAGATGGTGGGGCAGGGGATGCCGGGACAGCCGGGCGCGGACCCCTACGCGCAAGCGGGTCAGATGCCGGGCATGCAGAATTCCGGCTATCCCCAGGGCGCCTACGGGCAGCAGCCTGGAATGGGCTACGGCATGCAGGGATCTCAATTCGGAGGGCAGCCTGGTTCCTACGATCCCAATAATCCCTACGCCTATCCGGGCACCAACGTTCAGGCACCCGCGTATGGGATGAGTCAGCCTTACGGAGGGCAGCAATACGGCGGTCAACCGTACGGGCAGATGGGCGGCGGATTACCTCAGTCGGGCTACCAACCTCAGCCCGGCTTGCCGCTGCAGCCAGGGTATCCGGCTACGGCTCCCGGTGCCATGGCGCCGACCTATCCCGCGCAGGCCAATCCCGGTTACCCGCCACAGATGGGGCAGGCTATGCCCCAGCCGCAACTGTATCAGCAGCCGGCGATGGATCCATACCAACAGCAGTACCAGCAGCAGTCCATGACGGGGATGCAGGGGTACGGTCAGCCGGGCATGCCGGGGGGGCAGGCACAGATGTATCAGCAGCCGGTGATGGATCCGTATCAACAGCAATCCGTGGCCGGAATGCCGGGCTACAACCAACAGGCGATGCCGGGACAGCCCTATCAGCAGTATCAGCAACAGCCGATGCAAGGCTACCAGCAGCAGCCCTATCAGCAACCGGTCGGGGCACAGCCGTACGGGTATCAAGGCCAACCGGCCGGCATGGGAGCCGGATACGGCGGACAAGTCTATCCTCGTTCCGTCGGGGGGCCTGCTGAATCGGTGGCGTTGGACGTGGCCTTGGTTCGTCAGGCGGTCGGGCCTTCAGGCAAAGGCAAGCAAGTGGTCATGATGCAGGATGGAGAAACGCTCAAGGGCGGCCCGAACGGGGATCGCTTCAAATTGATCGTGCGCACCAACTGCGAGTGTTTTGTCTACGTCATCTCAATCGACGGGTCCGGCTGGGCTCAGCCGGTCTTTCCGCTGGCCAATGGCAGCGTGGCCAATCCGCTCAAGCCTGAAGTCGAACAGGCATTCCCGGAAGGGCAGTACTGGTTTACGTTGGATCAGTACAAGGGAGTCGAAACGTTCTTCCTCGTGGCCTCTCCGGCGCGACGGACCGATATCGAAGAGAGTCTGGCTCAACTGGCAGGCCAGCAACGGCCAACGGGCCAGGCCGCGGCCAAAGTCGAGGAGCCGGCGGTCATTCCGAACGGGTTTGGAAAAACTGAAGCGGCCAAGGCCACGATGGTCAAGGACGAGTCGCACCAGCAGGTACAGGTGACTCCGCTGTCTTATGTGGCGGCCAAGCCGGGCGAAGATGTTCGGGTCACCCGCTGGTTCAATCATCAGTAGCCTGGGCCGGCCAGAGTAGACGGACATGATGCGACGACTGTGCAGCCTCCTTGCCTCGACGGTTCTGACCGTTCTCGCCGCCTGGATGCCACCCGGTTCCGGACCGGGCATTCCAAGCAGCCTGGCCCAGGTATTCCCGCCCCGCTCCAATACCCAGTCCGTTCCGGCCGCGCCGCAGGGGCAGGGGATGCAGCCCGGCGTTCCCCAGGCTCCGGTGCCGCAGGCTCAGCCACCCCAAATGCAGGTGCCGGCGAGCAGCATGCCCGGACAGTATCAAGCCCCTCCGCCGCCGACCCCGCTGCTGAAAACGGTGCCCTTCACGACATTGTTGGGCGGTGATCTGTCGAAGTCGTACGTGCAGCTGACCAATTTGCGGGGCCAGATGGATTCGAATTTTGTCATCGGGCGGAGTCTCGCCGGACGGTTCACGCTCCCTCCGTACATTCATGATGCCTCGAACGCGGCGAAAGTCTACATCTTGACCAACGGCTTATCGAATCCGCCCATCGTCAAGCCCGAGGGGAACGAACTCCATCTCGAATTTCATTTTCCTGCGCTCCAGCTCAAGACGTATTACAAGGACTATTCCCCCGAAGGGGATCAGGCCGTGGGCGACACCGTCGGCGAAGGCATCATCATCGATGTCTTTCTCATTCCCGTCACCAATCCGCAAGGCTATCCGACGTATCAATCTGCGCGGACCGCGTTCCGCGGTCAGCTGAAGGCGCAAGACAAGTGCGTTTTTTGGTTCGACGTCATCTTTCCGATCAACATCTGCGACGTGTCGAAGAAGTATCTGGCATCCCTCGGCTCGGCCATCGAGAACGGCATGCGCGAGGCGCTGTTGCACCCGCAAACCAGAACGCAGTTCGATCAGGTGGTGTGGCAGTCGTTGCGGACCGACCTTCTGATGCAGGCCGGCGTCAATCCCATGAGCCCTGCGCAGATCATGGTGATCGAGGGCGTGTTTCGCGGAACCGACTACGTCGTAAAATACCTGCCTCGCTAGCCCCAGCCGACTTCGACGAGATCCGCGGCGCTCTTTCCATTCGCTCCCTCGCGACAACCCGCGACAGGCGAAGCATTCAGAGCGCGGCGGATCTCGTCGATATCCCCCGCCCTTCCGGGTGGGGCCTCTCGCCACGTTCGACTACGGCTTGGTCTCTTCTATCGGATCAAACGGACTCGGTTGTTCGATGGTCACATCGGCCGACTCGTCGTCTCCAGCGCCGCGGCTCAACACACCGGCGTTCGCGCCGGTGAGGACTCCGGTGGATGCCGTGATGTTTGTTCCGATCCGGCATGTAAACTCGCGGGATGCCCCGGCCGGTAATGGACCCGCGAATTGAGCCAAGTTGCTTGCAAACGGGAGCGGTTGGACTTGGCTGCTGTTTCCTATCGTCGTCCTCATGGTGAAGCCGACGATCTGAGGGAGGCCAAACTTCGTGCTCGGCTGATTGGCATCGAGCTGACAAATGATCCCCTGCGCCTGGCCGGCGGCGCAGTCGGCTCCTTCCTCGACTCCGGCGACGTTCGTGGGACCCCAGTAGGGCGTATTCGGATGACTGCAGCCCATCACGATCTTGCCGCTTGCGGCGCTGCCGCTCCAGCGTACGCGGGTATTGCCAGACAAGGTGGCGTCGTTCTTGCCCATCGTCGACAGTATCCAATCACGAACCATGAACACGTCCGTGAAGACCGCCTCTCCGGACGGCGTCATGCAATTGGAGCTGGAGACGGAGCCTTGCGAGGCGACGCCGCGCACGATGGCGCGGCCGTTTTCCACCGTCACGAAGCCTGAACCGCTATCGCCGGGACAGAGCGATGTGTTGCCGGCAGTGTTGGCCGGCACGAAAATCTTCTTGGGAGAATCGATCGCCGAGATCGGACCGCGGAAGATGGCGACCTGCCCTGCAGGCAGCGCTCCACCATCGTGCCTGCGGTAGGAGGCTACCGTTCCCACGAGACCCGTGCTACGCGGGAATCGGGGCAATCCGACAGTCTGAAGGGTAAAGTTCACAGAGAACGGCTGGGCGAGCTTGATCAGGGCAATATCATTGGCATGATCCTGATTTGGCGCATAGCCAGGATGGATGAACACGCCACGGTTATTGGCAGGTCCCGAATTACGGTCGACAAGGCGTGTTTCAGATTGTAGTCTCCCAGACGAATCAGTCCGACTATAGCTGAGTTGGCTCCCATACCCAATGTTGGGCGTCACACAGTGGGCAGCGGTGAGAGCCCATTGCGGGTCGATCATGACCGCGCCGCAACCGTTCATCCGCACCACCCAGGGATACTTGTAATCAGGCTCATTGATGCCGCCGACCACCGGCAACGGTCCCGTGGGACCGGAAGAAGGGGCGGATGGCGTCGGCGTGATTTGCATTCCCGGCTGGAAAATTCCGATGCTCGACTTATTCGTTGGTTTGGCGGCGGGCGCCGTCTGTTTCGGCTCCTGTTGCGTTCGGTGATCGCGGATCACCGCCCGCTCCTGAACCTCGCCGGCGTCCGGCGGAGGACCCCCTTCCGGATTCGGCGATGCCGCCGGTTCATCCGCAAAGGCCATCGGTAAACCGCACAGGAACGTAGCCAGGATCAACGGGGCCGCTGCACATACGGTTCGATCATGATGCTGAATAAGGTGACGCATGGCGAACCTCCTGGGTGAGGATGCTATTGGCCTCAGATTTGGTCAAACGTCATCAGCGTGCGGGTGATCTTGTATTTGACCTCCGCTTGGCACCCGGAAGAAGAAAAGGAGGACTGTCCGGGCGGCCCGGTCGCCTTCTCCTTCAATACAAAGTGAAAGATCTGTTTTGTCGGTCCTGGCAGCAATGGTAGGCCTGAGCGTATAGGGTTGAAACCAAAATCCGGGAGAGGATCCCGCTCAAAAAATTGCACGCTGGGCTCTACGAGGTTTGATTGTGTGCTGATTTCCTTGTGGCGCGATCCGAAGTCGGAGATGCCCCTGCCCTGACCAAGACCGAGTGTAAATTTGATCGTGTGCCGCTGGGCATCGGGTGAAGTCCAAATAAAGGTGATGTCACTCTTCCCCAACAAATCGCACGGGGTACCCATGAAAAAGTCTAGTCTACTGACGAGGACATCGTAGAGCGGAGTGATCGTAAACTGTTTGCTGAACGAGAAGGATTTGCCATTGGGGACCAGCTCGCGCAGCGTGATATCCAGGCGGAGGGAACGGGGCTTCCCGTCCCCCTCCGCCTCGCGATACAGGATGACCAAGCCGGTGGCGCGATCATAGATCTTCGTCTGGCGCTGAGTTTGAACCGGAGAGATATAGGCGACGCTGACCTCGATGGGCACCGTCACAGGCGGCAGGCCTGCCGGGATGCGGAGGTTCACGGAGACGCTCTTCGACGTCACCCGGATCGTGTTTCGGATGGCGGTCAAACTGGGTGTCGGCGCGCTAAAAGTCGGGTCGGCAGGTTGAAGAGTGGCGCTAGGCGTCACAAGTCCTGGCAGGATCCCTCGTTCCTGAATGTCGGCGCCCTCCGCCGGTGGAGCCGCCTGTTCATGCATGGCGGGCGCGGTGGCTGGCGATGCCGGTTCCGCGGCGAAGGCACAGAATGGCACCCCGGACGTAACCACCAAGGTCAAGGCACATGCACACAAGGCTTTACGAAACGGATCGGATTTGGTCATACATCCCCTCCCAGGTGCCGGACGGTCTCATTGCCCGGACCGACAGGAGCAGATAAGGATGCTGCCGGTTGTCGTTCGAGCCACGCTCGGCGGCTTCCTCTGCGCGAAGGCCGGCTCCTGAGGCGGCAGGGGAGGCGGCGGAGAAGCCGTCTGCCCGAGACAGAACTTTTCCCGCTTACAGGGTTGAGGCTGCGTCATCTGATTGCAATTGTCCTGGCCCACGCAGAGACAGACTCCGGATCCGCACGAGTAGGGAGGCGCGGAGACCGCGCCGCTTTGCAGCCCTCGTTCCTGCACCGCGCCGGTTTCCGCCGGCGACGCAGGCGGCTCAACAGCCGATGAACCCGGGTTCGATCCACCGCTTGCCGGTGCGGATTCGTCCGCCGATGCCCCGCTGACCAAGAATGTGCTTAGCATGCAGACTGTCAACAAGCCTGTGAAGGGCCGCAGCATGGCATCCATCATGGCCTCCTCCTTCCTATCATTGCGTCCTTGGTCTTCAACGCGCCATGCCTACCGCGTCTTGTCGCCGGCCTGCGCCTTTGCCGCCGATTCCTTGACCCAGTCGGGAACGGGAGTCGATTCACCGAGTGCCTCATTTGCGCCGGCCGATTCTTCAACGCCGCGGCGTTGAACCCCGGCCATGCCCGTGGCGCCGATAGTGGCCCCTCCGCTCAGCACACGGGCGCCGGCAGGCTTGCGACAGTTGATGACTTGGTTGGTCGAATTATCGACGGTGCAACAGAGCATCGTATCTCCTCCGCAAAAGAGTACGTGCGTGTACGGCTTGTTGCCCATGAGGTCTTGTTGCATCTGATCGTTGCAGGACGCGCCGAAATTCGTATTGAGGTCTTTGGTGGTGCAACTCTCCGGCGTGCTCTTCTTTGGTTTGGCAGACGCTCCTGACGGTACCCCGATATTCAGGACCAACAAGCCGGCTGCTGCGGTGATGATCAGGTGAACCCGTCTCATGATGCTCCTTCCTGCCGGCGCCGAGTGACGGCGGCGTGATGCTTGCTGTTCTTGGCGTCCCAAACGTCCTTCTTCCGTCCCTCCGGTATCGCAACTCGGCCGGGCCTCTCCGTCACTGAATGATGGCCGGGGAGGTCAGGCCGTACACGACCAGTTGGAATTTTTCATTCGCCGTGGTTGCGCCGTCGCGACGGGTGGTCAGCAGCGTGTACCCGTCCGAGGATTTGTAGATCCCCACGAAGAACCCGCTGTACGTCCGAATCGTATACGTGCAGTTGCCTTGATCGATGATTCGGAATTTCTCCCAGCTCTTGACCTGGGTTGCGTCGGTGTGGAACACGGTGGAAAATCCGCCGATGCAGGCGCTGAACATGCCGCAATCCGGCGGGTTGTATTTTTGAACCTGGCCGCCGCCGCCGACCGCCGTCACGTAGTTCCTTGCGTTCGCCGTCTGGAGCGCATAGGTGCCGTCGCCCTGATTGATGAATTTGAATTTCGTCTCCACCCCGGTCGGATTGCCCAGCAAGACGGCTTCACCGGTTTGCCCTCCTCCGTTCCGGGCCGAGAAAAACGTTCCGTTGGCCGCCATCACTCCATACTCTTGTCCCGATCCCAAGTCGCCGCATTTTATGATTCTGAACTGTTCCCACCCTTTGATTTGGGTCGCGTCCGTGTGGAACGCGTCCTGATATTTGCCGCCGGCACCGACGGCCGTCAGATAGTTTCCTTTGATGGTCTGAATGCCATAGAAGGTCGGGTTGGACGGAACGCCGCCGCCCAAGTCAAGAAACCGGAATCGTTCCCAGTCTCGTGGCTGAGTGGCATCGGTGTGCAGGACGTCGCTGGTTCGACCGCCACCGCTTACGGCGGTGACATAGTTTCCGTTCGCCGTTTGGATGGCCTTATCGTGAGGCGAAGAAGGGGCAGCCAGGGTCAGCTTGAATTTTTCCCACGGTCCGGCCGATGTGGCGCTCGTGATGAGGGTGGGATCCGTGGGTCGGCCTCCGCCGTTGATTGCCGTGAGGTAGTAACCTTTCTGTGTTCGGAATGCGAATTCTCCGGGGAAGGCGGGTGTCAACGGCGTGACAAGAACGCCCTGGATTGCCATTCCGGAGGCAATTCCCGGCGCGAATTTAGACACGCCCCGCTCCTGGACGTCCCCCGGACCATCGCCGGCGGGCGGTTCGGGCGCGGCTGTGTGCTCATCCGGAATGACCGGGACTTCCATCGCCGACAGGGGTTGCGCAGGATCGGCGGAAGAGCGCTCCGCTTTCGTACAGCCGGCCAAACCGATGCAGAATGCCAGGACACTCAACGACACCGCCGCTCGATGAGGTCGCATGCGATACCTCCAAGCTGAAGGAACGGACGTTCATTTGGATTGCCCGCTCGTGTCATGCTTCTTCAGCCACTCGTCGGTCAGCCACGATGGAATGTCCGAT
>DAOLIU010000069.1:0-16600 GCA_035328385.1 Nitrospira sp.
TGGTGCCCCCGACACGAATTGAACGTGCGACCCGCGGTTTAGGAAACCGCTGCTCTATCCAACTGAGCTACGGGGGCGTGGTGGTAGTTTCAATGGTTTGTGCGCTCCTGTCAATCCCGTGGGTGGCCATCGCTCGATCACGCAGTTCTTAGATGCATAGCTTCGCCTCAGGTCTAATCCTATTTCTTGCCCCTCTGAGCTGTCGCTATGGCTTGTTCGGCCAGAGGTGCCATCACACCATATCCGTTGTCATTGGGGTGGAGTCCATCATCACTGAATTCCTCTCTCAGTAAACCGTTCTCATCGACCATCGCTGAATGGTAATCCAAATAGGTGTGACCGTTTGTCGTGGCATATGCCTGTATCCACTCGTTCAGTGCTGTGATTTGATGCGGTGGTCTGTGCGTGGTTACAGCCATCCGGTTCCCCTCTTTGTCCTTCTTATAATCGTGTACGGGCAACAGCGAGGCTAAGATGACGAGAATGTCGTTCGCGCGAGCCAGTTCAGCCATAGAGACAATGTTATCCGTAACGGCTTGGAATGTGCCCGGTCTTGTAATGCCCGCAGCATCGTGTAGATTTGCGAAGTTGATGTCGTTTGTACCTGCCAGGAGCACGACAACTTTCGGCTTTAGTGCAATCACATCAGGTCGGAAGCGGCAAAGGATCTGCGGCGTATGCTCGCCACCGATGCCGCGATTGATGTAGGGTTTGCCTCGGAAGATTTCCTCAAACCCATGATCGACCCAATTGGACGTGACCGAATCGCCCATGAAGACCACGCGAGTTTCGCCCTGAGCCGGTAAAGGTAGGTTAGCATTGGCTTCACGGTAGGCCGACAGAGAGTTGCAAGCGTGATATTGGGCCTCCAGTTGGGCAGCGACAGTCTTATCTCCGGCTTCGTCCCCCGACAGGACAGTGCTCGGTTGAATTGATGCAACAACGGTCGACAAAATCAAGGTGGAACGAACGGCGAAGAATCTCAGCAAGGTCAAGCCCCTTCGAATTCTAAAGCGCTACAGTGAATGTCGCCGATCTTTCCAGAGAGTATGAACCTACCACCCTCCTACTTCGTTCCAGTGGTTTCAGAATCAAGTAGGTCCTTTTTCGCAGGGACCTGCTTCAGCAGGTCGGCGCGAACCTGATAGATGCCCTGCAAACGGTGCCCCATCGCATAGGCAAGTCCGTTGGATTGGCTGCCGAGGGAGAGCTTGCCGGCGAGCTTCCCGTCCCGTCCGGTGGCGACGAATTCGGCAGCGGGCGATACGAGACCGTACGGAGCCAGGGGGCCGGACTGTTTCATCACCCGTTCTTCAGCCGGTGCATTTACTACCCGGCTTACGAAGAGATCCGCGGTCCGCTGATTGACCTTGTCGGTCGGGCGATCCTCCAGCACCCACTCGCCGTTCTGATTGATCAGCACATATTGTTCCGCAGCGGTTTTGACCGACAACATGGCGATGTCCGGCGCGTCGACCCCGAG
Source organism: Nitrospira sp. (assembly GCA_035328385.1). Lineage (GTDB taxonomy): Bacteria > Nitrospirota > Nitrospiria > Nitrospirales > Nitrospiraceae > Nitrospira_C. The sequence goes on from DAOLIU010000069.1 coordinate 1,484, forward strand.
CAGCCGTTTGTCCTGCAGATTGAAGAGTTCCTTCGTGAGATCCCTGATCGCCGTGGGATTGACGCGATAAAGCGGGGCGTCCGACATCGTCTCGGCGATCGCCTCACCGCTTGACGGGTCCGGTTGGTAGAGCTTGACGGTCTGATCACCGTCGGCGGCATGGATGGTCACCTTCACTTTCGGTGCATGAAGGGTCTTGGCCAATTTGTCCCGTTCGGGCCCTGGATCGATGATGCCGAGCGCTTTCAAGTCTTCAAGGCGGAACAGCAGCATGCGGACTTCGTTCAAGTCGGCTTCGGCCTCGATGGGGTAGCGGATTTTCCATTTAGGCTTCGGCTTCTCGCTCACGTTGTAGAGCACGATTTCGGTCGTCGGGTAGGTGAGGCGAATGCGATCGACGTCGCCCTTGGCCATACGCAAGATATCTTTTCGTCTGAAGGTCATGAGGCTTTTATTGACGAAGTCCTTCGGCGCCATGTCCGTAAGCAGCAGGGCATGGTCGGATTCCCTCAGGACATACAGGGTCGAGGACAGGGGGCCGCTGTCGCCGATGGAGAGTGTTTCCCTTGTGGTGCCGGTCGTAATCGTAATCGTAGTCACAGGGGAGTCGAGTCCGAAGGGTGAAAGCGTGGTCGGATTCTCTTCGACGACGCGATGCACCGATCCCGTCACGAGCGCACGGATCAGGCTTTGAACTTCGCGCTGGTCCGCGTCGGTTTGGAGCGGGGCGGTGATCATCCAGCCTTTTTCGGCGGTCCGCTCAAACACCACTTCCCCCAGATCGGTCTTGAAGGTCAGCCCGGTCAGCGCCTGTTGGTCCAGCAAAAGAACTTTCTTCTTTTCGACCGCCTGGCGTTCTTCGGTTTCCTTGGCCGGAAACTCGACGAGATAGAGGTAAAGGCCGAGACCTCCGAGGACGAGGGCCATGAGCAGCGTGGGCCAGTATCTCATGAGAATTAGAGTCGGCGACGCTTCCGCCACACCGTCAGGCCGACGATGCACAGCAGGGCGGGAATGAGGATGACCTGTACGTAGAGCAGCGTCCGTTCCTGAATCGGATTGGGAATAAAGGGTTTCAGCGCCTGGTCTCTGGGACCGATGGCCAGCAGTTCTCGATCATCCGCCAGCCATCCTGTGGTGTGCAGCAGAAAATCGCTGTTGCCTGGAAAATTGACGAAGCCGTTTGTCGCAAACGTGCTGTTGCCGATGATCACGATCCCGGGTCTTGGTTTGCCTTCGACGGGCGGTGCTTTTGGAGCCAAGGCGGCGGCCATCGGGAGCGGGCCCTTAATATCTTCCTTTTCATTGAGACCCACGACCCGGCCCTTCAGATCCGTCTCGGCCCAACTGTTCGGGGAGGTGCGCGCGAGGGGCACGTAATCCCAGTCCTTCCCCGCCTGTTCGTCGAAGGTGATGTGCCGGGCGAGTGGGAACAACACGGCCGCGTTCAGATCTTGCGTGATCTCATGCTCGGTAAAAGTGCGGACCAGCAAGGCGGTGAGATCGCCTTGTGCGAGCCGATCCTGCAGATCGACAAGCACTCCGGGACCCAATCCAAGCCCCCAGCGGGACAGCAGGGGAGACAGGTCGGTCCGTGTGTCCGGATCGACCATGAGCAGCAGTCGGCCTCCTGCGTCCACGTATGTGCGGATGCGGTCCAGCTCATCCGATGTGATCGGCTTGCTGGGACCGGCCAGCGCGAGGATCGCCGTGCCGTCCGGTACCGAGGATTGAGACAGCAGGCTGACTGAGTCGACGTGGTACCCCTGTCGGGTCAGCAACTCCTTGGCGGAAGAGAAACCCGTCCGTTCCCGGTCTGCAAGGCTATGTTCTCCGTGTCCCTCCAGGAAAAGAATGCGCTTTTTCTCGTTGCGGGAGACGCGCATCAACGCGCCGGTCAATTCCGCTTCCGACGGATTGGTCACGCGGACCGTTTGCGTGCCGCTCTCGAAAATGGCCGTGTCGGTTCTGGTGATCCCATAGGATTGCGCCGCCTTGGGCTGCCGTTCCGGATCGACGAATTCGACGGTCAGCTTGGGGCTCGCCTGCCGATAACTGTCGAGTCGTTCTTTGTAGGACTGATAACCCGGATCCTTTTCCCGGGTGAAGACGGTGATCTTCACGTCCCGGGGCAGGCTGCGTAGAACCCGATGGGTTTGAGGCGCGAGCGAGAAATTCTGAGTTTCAGAGAGATCCCATCGAACCGAGTGGCGGGCCGACAAAAAGTTGATGATCGCCAGAATGCCGACCAGCAAGAGGGTCAAGAGCAGGCTGTTGGCCCCGAGGCGGGTCGATCGACGGGATGAAAAACTCTTCAGCGATTGGAAGTGAACGATGAAGAACGCGATCAAACAGACCAGCGCCAGCCCTTCCACGACCGTCACGAGCCACAGTTTATCGGGCGCGAGGCTGTAGGCGACCAGACCGGCGATCGCCAGCGCCGTTCCCAGCACACCCAGTGGCAGGGTTCTGACGTTCATCTCCATCTGGTGGAATCGACGACGCGGTGCGCAAGAAACAACAATAAGACAATCCCCGTGGCAAAATAGACGAGATCCTTTGTATCCACCAGACCGCGCACCAGGTGGTCGTAGTGTTCCATGAACGAAATGTAGGAGATGACCTGTCCAGCCGCGGTATCGCCCAGAAGAGAGCCGAGGCCGGCGAGAAGCCACAGGAACAGCAACAGACCGAAACTCACGAATGCCGCGACGATTTGATTCTCGGTCAGCGCGGAGGCCAGGAGCCCCACGCCGAGGAACAACGCGCCGAGCAATGTCAGGCCGAGATAGCCGGTCAACACGGGATACCAGTCGAAATCGCTGAACAGCGACAGGGTCAGCGGGATGAGGCCCGTCCATGCGAGCAAGCCCAGGAAAACCAGAAAAACGCTCATGAATTTGCCGGCGACGATTTCGTTCAGCCCGACGGGCGAGGTCATCAGGAACTCAAAGGTTCGAAGCTTCCGCTCTTCCGCGAAGAGCCGCATGGTCAGGATCGGCAGAATGATGAGGAGCACGAATCGTACGCTTGCAAAGAGATTGCGGAAGACGAGGTCGTTGAGGTTGATTTGCGCCTGACCGCCTTGAATCTGCATCAGCTGGATCGCTTGGGCGCCCGCGAACACGATGTATAGATAGGCCAGCAATCCGACGATGAGCAGGAACACCGCTCCGACGACGTAGACGACCGGCGAAACGAAATACGAGCGCAGCTCTTTGGCAACGATGGCGCCGACCGGCGTCATGGCGAGGTCTCCGCGCGTCTCATGGGTTCGAGTTCGGCTTGGCTGGATCCCTGTTCCGGCTGCTCCATCCCTTCCTCATGGCGCGTGAGACGGAGAAAGACGTCTTCCAGCGTCATGGAAATCGGCTTGAGCTCAACCAGGCCCCAGCCGTTGGTGACGGCCAGCCGGCCGACATCTTCTCGAATGTCGTGACCCAATCCGGATTCCAGCAGGAAGCCGCCGCCTTCACCGCCGGCAAGCACGTGCTGCACGCCAGGGATCTCTTTGAGCCGGGCTTCGACGTCGGCGGGCGGACGTTTGAGGACCACGGAGATTTTTTCCGAGTTGCGCAAGCGTGCGGAGAGTTGATCCGGAGTGTCTTCTGCGACGATACGTCCGCCGCTGATAATCACCACGCGCTGGCAGACGGCGGTGGCTTCAGGAAGAATATGCGTGCTGAGAATGACCGAGTGCGACCCGGCCAGGCTTCTGATTAACTCCCGTATTTCGATAATTTGTTTGGGGTCCAGCCCAACGGTCGGCTCGTCGAGAATCAAGACGGGCGGATCGTGAAGCAGGGCTTGAGCCAGTCCCACACGCTGGCGATAGCCTCGAGAAAGATTGCCGATCAATCGATGCCGGACCGGCCCCAGTCCCAACCGTTCCACTTCACGGTCGATCGCCGCGGTGAGCGTGTTGCTCGTCAGACCTCGAAGCTGCCCGACGAATCGAAGGTACTCGTGGACCGTCAATTCTTGATAGACGGGCGGAGTTTCCGGCAGATAGCCAATCCGCCGTTTCACTTCCAACGGTTGATCCAGGCAATCGTATCCTGCGACCCGCGCCGATCCTTCCGTTGCTGGAAGGAAACAGGTGAGGATCCGCATGGTCGTCGTCTTGCCGGCTCCGTTCGGGCCAAGAAAGGCGAGCACTTCTCCTTTGGCGACGGAGAAGGTCACTCGGTCAATGGCGGTATGCTGTCCGTATCGCTTGGTGACTTGCTGAACGTCAATCATCTGTCATCGCTGGCGTGCCGTCGGCTGAACGGAAATCGTCCGAGGATCTATACAGGCGGGTTGCTCATCTCAGTCCATTTTTCAAAGACAGCGCATCTTACCCACCGGACAGAAGGCAGTCAATATCGGCGACACGAGAGCGATCGACGCAGGAACCCGAGCGCACGGCCGGCAACTTTACAGGGGCCGAGCATCCTGTTAGAGTCCATTACACTCCGAACGACTTCCGGCAATGAGAGACAGAATCGTCACGCCGACTTGGCGTTGGTTTTCGACAGCGGCGACGGCGATCGCGATCGGGTTGCTGTGCGTCCCCGTCGGTGAGGCCGCTCAAGGGCGCACGTACAAGGTGCATGGGATTGTCATCGGGGTGACCTCAAATCAGTCTCCGCAACTGATTGTGGTCAATACCCCGATCACTCCCAAGAATTTTATGACCGTCGGCGCCACCGTCACGGCTCAGACCAAGATTCTACGGGGGCAGAAGAAGGTCCCCCTCCATAACATTCGGGTGGGTGAGAGCGTCTGGCTCACCTATGTAAAGAGTCCCGAAGGCCTTCTCGCCCGGTTGATTCAAGCCAAGGGCTGATGCGATCCTGAATGGAGCCATGTACGGCGTTCGAGGAACCGCGGGGAGTCTGGTCGCATCCCCGCACATGTGATGATAGGTGATGAAGTCTATGCTCCAGCCGAAGGTAGGGGCGGGGGGCTACGCCGTCGGTATTGTTGAACAGCAGCGCCGGCTTTAGGTTGAACCAGTCAGAGTCAAGCCGTCGGTTCAACCGGATAGAGGTGACGACATGACCGTTCATGCAATGCCATTACCGTATACCGCTGCTCTCGGTGTCGTGCTTGGTACCTGGTGCCTCGTGGGCGGCTGTTCCTGGATTCCGAAGGGTGATTCCCAATTTGACGTCGGCATTAAGGATCGCGGTACAGCCTCCTGGTACGGCGAACCGTTCCATGGGAGGCAGGCCGCAGACGGGACGATCTATGATATGGAAGGGTTGACCGCCGCCCATCGGACGATGCCGCTGGGGAGCATGGTCCGCGTCATCAATCTGGTCAACGGCAAGTACATTTATGTTCGGATCACGGATCGCGGCCCCTATGTAAACGGCCGTATCTTGGATCTTTCTCACGCCGCGGCGGTGCGTCTGGGTATGGAAAAAGGGGGACTTTCGCTGGTCCAAGTTGAAATCGTCGGAGAGCGCCGGCCGGACGCGCTGCTATCCTCCGACGCAGCCGCGGCGTTGGCGCTTGCCAGAATTGTGAGGGCCGACTCGACGGCGCAGCCCAACGGTGTGACACTCGGTGCTCCTCATTGGCCGCGTCCCGGCGATCTGTGGACCAGGCGAAGAAACCTAAGCGTGCCGGCGGCGGACCATACGGCGCATGTCGAGCTGGCCGCACTCGTTCTCGACTAACCGTTTTCCCCGTCTCCTGCGCTCCCGTTGACAGCGCATAAAGCGGTCCACTAGACTGCGGACTATGCAGTTTGTGCGGGGGCTTGGGACGTTTTGGGTTCCCCCGTCTCATCAATTTTTCTATCGAGAACTAAGTACGGGAACTTGACGGAAAGCGGAGGTTGTAATGGCGAAAAAGGGGTCGGAGTCGGACGAAGCGCGGCTCAAGAAAAAAGTGGCCGCAAAGTTGAACGGCCACGAGAATCCAGAGGGTGACGCGGCGCTCCGCGCGCTTCGGAAGCGGTTGAAGCGGGAGCAACGGAAACGGCGTACATTGGCTCTCAGGAAGAAACATGCTGGGGCGAACAAACCGGCGGCGGAGGGAGCTCCGGCAGCAGGATAGGCGGCGTTCAGCTACCGCGTAAGGAAGCGATCCATGGAACAATCGGAAACACACGAGCAAGACCAACACAAGGAAACCGGTTCCGAGGCCGTACCCGACGAACTCACCGACCAAGTGGCGGCCGAATTGACCGGCGAGGCTACTGCGGCCGAGACGACGGATGCGCAGCCTGAGGCTGTGCTCCTCGAAGAGGAAAAACCAAAGGACGAGATCGATATACAAATCGATCTGCTCAAGGATCCTGACTGGGTCGTGCGGCGCGAAGCGGCCATTACCCTCGGGGAAATGGCCGATGAACGATGCGTGGAACCGTTGTGCCAGGCTCTGCGGGATGGAGACTGGCAGGTCCGGGAAGTCGCCGTCGACGGCCTCGGCCAGATCGGCTCTCCCGCCGTAGAAATGCTGCTCAAGCTGCTTCGTGATTGGGACGTTCGAAAGTATGCGATCGCCGCGCTGGGCAAGATCCGTGATGAGCGGGTTCTCGATCCGCTCATGCTCCAACTGCGGAACGACGAATTCAAGGACGATGCGACCAATGCCCTGGTGGAGTTAGGCGCTCCGGCCTTGTCCCGCCTGGTCACGGCATTGAAAGACAAGGACGAGTTGGTCCGAAAGCAGGCGGTGCTGGCTCTAGGCCGCATCAAACATACCGACGCCATTGATCCGCTGATCGAAATGCTGGCTGATAAGGACTGGTTCACCCGCCTGACCGCCGCCGCGGCGCTGGAAGCGATCGGAGACGACCGCGGACGCGAGGCCATCAAGCCGTTGACGAAAGATTCGGATATGGTGGTGCGGATGCGGGTCGAGCGAATTCTGGCGAAGTGGAAAAAGCAACCGGCCAACGCCTGAGTGATTTCCCTGCCCGAAGTTCCGCGTACAGCGCGGCTGTTTACTTATCGAGCTGCCGGTCGATTTCCTTCTGAACTTCATTGAGTTTCTTCATCGGAACCGGCTTTCCCATCGACAATTCCAGCCGCAATTCCTGCAGCGTGCCGATGACGGACCGCACGGCCTGGGTCGCGGCGTCCTGCCGCGCCCCCTTGATGGCCGCTTCCAAGCCGGCCACGCCGTCCGCCAGTTGCTTGGCGGCTTCCCCAAAGTTCTTGTCCAGTACGTCGGAACGGGACTGCACGATTTTCGATTTCGTCTCGAGCAGGGCTTGTCGCCTGCGGAGATCCTGTTCGATGCCCATCGTGGTATCCATGACGTTCCGAGAGACTTCCCGTATCGATTTTGGTAACCCTGCCACTGTTTCCTCCAGAGTTCCGGCCGGTCGCTGGCCGAAATAGAACCCCAGCGCAAACGATGCCGCAATCAGGACGAGCACCCCGATGAATTTCCACATGCCTATCCTTTCCGTCCTTTGGATGCCGTGGACTTGTTGTGCCGGTCGATTTGCTGCAACAGGCTCCCAGCCGCGGTGATACGGACGGCCGAGTCCGAGTCGTGCAGGCCTTTTTTCAAAAGGGCAAACGGAGGAGGCTTCGTCTTCCCCAACGCCTTCGCGGCAAAGAGTCTGGGCTGAGGTTGCTGGTCCTGCAGTAGAGCCTGAAGAATGGTGATGCCTTGCTTGTCGGTGGTCATCCCGAGTGCCTGCGCCGTGGCGGCGCGGACCGACGGATCCGGATGACGAGCCAAATCGGTTGCGATCAAGATGGCCGAGGCATCACCTAGTCGAAGCAGCCCCTCTACAGCGCTGGCTCGTACCTGCATGGAGGCATCGCGCGTCAGTTGGAGCAACAGCGGACGTGTTTCTCGAATACCGAGGCGGCCTAAACTGACGGCAGCTACGCCCCTGACCCTGGCGTGCTCGTCACCGATCGCATGCGTGAGCGGCGCGACGGCTCCGGGCTGGCCGAACTCGCCCAAGGCTCCGGCGGCAAACGCACGTACCGACGGCTCGGGGTCGTAAACCCCTTGACTGAGCACCGCGAGGCTCGACGGCCGCTTCAGTTTTCCGAGCGCACCCAACGCGGCCATGCGGGTTTCCGGATCCGGGAGTGTGGCGGCTCCCGTGATATCCCGCAGCATGTCCTGTTTGCCCAGCCGATAGAGCGCGACGTAGGCGAACACGCCTTCGGGGCCGTCCTCGGTTCTTGCGACCTCGACCAGGCGGGGGATGATGTCGTCGACTCCTCCTTCACTCAGCACGTTCATGGCGGCAATCCGTACGGGCGGCATGTCGTCCCGCAGCGCGCGCCGCAGCGCATCCGACTTCGAGGCGAGCCCCGCATGACCAAGACCTTCGACGGCGCGAGCCCGCACCAACGGAGAGGAGTCCAGCAGGCCGTCCTCGAGAATGGATCGGGTCTCGGCCAGCCCTAATTCCGCCAGCGCACTGTAGGCGGCAATTCTGACGTATTCCTTGGGATCACGGACGTGGGTGGTCAGCGTGCTCAAGGCCAGCGAACGCAAGAGCGGAAACTCATCCGGTTGGTCGCCGGAGACCAAGCGGTCGTACAGCGCCAGGGCTTCCTCGGTATGGCCCAACTTCAGATGGCTTTGAAGCGCCACGCGCAGCAAGACCTTCGACGCGGGAACGTCCGCGGCCCGTGAATTCCATAATTTGAGAACCTTCTCGTATTCTGCCTCGCGGTAGGCCTGAGTCGCTTCCTGCTCCAGGCTGATTTCCGGTGCGGCAGCGGTTGCGCTGGAGGCAAAGACGACGACGGCAAGCAGAAGCGCCGTGAACGGAAATGCGGACGACGAGAGGCGGGTCACCATGCGATGGGCAGTCGGGTTCCTCGGGACGGAAGCGGAAGAAACGGTCTTACCATATCGTTGGGGTTCTGGCCATTGCGGGCGTGTACAGCATCTCCACATAGTCTTTGACCATCCGCTTGGTGCAGAAGACCGGCGCCACCGTCCTGATGCTTTCCTTGACCAGTTGGAGCCATCCGCGTGGGATGCCGTCGATGTCTCGTTGATAATAGAGCGGTACGACTTCTTGCTCCAACAGTCGATAGAGTTGCTCGGCGTCGTGGCGGTCCTGAACTTCCACGTCGCCATCGGCCAGCGGTTGAATGCCCCAGCCGTTCGCCCCGTTATACCCTTCCTGCCACCACCCGTCGAGCACGCTGAAATGCAGCGCTCCGTTGAGCGCCGCCTTCATGCCGCTCGTGCCGCTGGCTTCCATCGGAAAGCGCGGAGTGTTCAGCCAGATGTCCACGCCCTGCACCAGATACTTGGCCATGTGCATCTCATAGTCTTCCAGAAACGCCACCTGGCCGCCCAACTTGTGGTCCTGGCAATAACTCATGACCTCGTGAATAAAATAGCGTCCGGGCTCGTCTGCCGGATGAGCTTTGCCGGCGAAGATCAGCTGGACGGGCCGCCATTGGTCGTGGAGAAGACGTCTCAAACGTTCGAGGTCGGTGAACAACAAGGTGGCCCGTTTGTACGTGGCGAATCGCCGGGCAAAACCGATCGTAAGTGCTTCGGGGTCGAGCAGCGTGCCCCGGGCCAGCACCTGCGAAGGGTGAAGGTGTCCGTGCATCCAGCCGGAGCGAACCCGCTCTCGGATGAAACCCATGAGTTTGCGCTTCATCGTCTGGCGTACGGCCCAGAGTTCATGATCGGGAATATCGGCGACCCGCTGCCACATGGCCGGGTCATCGCAGCTCTCGGCCCACATCGGGCTGAGTGATTTGCTATACAGCCTGTGAAGATCAGGGGAAATCCAGGTCGGGGCGTGGATGCCGTTGGTGATGCTCCGGATCGGCACTTGTTCCACGGGGAGTCCGGGCCAAAAATGCTGCCACATCTGGCGGCTGACCCGTCCGTGCTCGCGGCTGACCCCGTTGAGATGCGCCGACAGCCGCATCACAAGGGCGGTCATGTTGAATCCCTGACCCCGAGATTCCGGCGTTTCCCCCAGGCCGAGGAATTCCTCGCGCGAGAGGCCGATCTGCTCCCAAAAACCGGAAAAATACTTGTCCATCAAGTGATGCGGAAACACGTCATGGCCGGCGGGCACGGGCGTGTGAGTCGTGAAGACGGTGCTCTGCCGGACGATTTCGCTGGCCTCAGGGTGGGGCGTGCCCGCCTGGACCAGTTCCCGCAGGCGCTCCAGAGTGAGAAAGGCGGAGTGTCCTTCGTTGGCATGCCAGACGGAGGGAGCGATGCCCAAGTTGCGGAGCACGCGAACTCCGCCGATGCCCAGCAGGATTTCTTGACACAACCGCATTTCCTGGTCGCCTCCGTACAATCGGGCGGAGAGGGCGCGGTTCTCAGGCGTGTTCTCGGAGACGTCCGTGTCGATCAGATAGAGCGGCACCCGACCGACTTGCACCTTCCAGACGACCGCGGCGACGGTCCGACCGCCTATCTCCACCGCAATCCGACAGGGCTCTCCAGACGGAGTCAACGCCCAGTGGATGGGAGACTCATCGCGGTTGAAGGCCGCATAAGCGGCTTCCTGCCAGCCTTCGGCCGTGATGCGCTGGCGGAAGTATCCCTGGGGATACATGAAGCCGATGCCGACCAGCGGCACGCCGAGATCGCTTGCCTCTTTGCAATGATCGCCGGCCAGAATGCCCAGGCCGCCGCTGTAAATGGGGATAGAGGTATGGAGGCCGAACTCGGCGGAGAAATAGGCGATGGTTTCTTTGACCGACGCGGCGTGCTGTGTGCTGAACCAGCTATGGCCGTTGGCCCGGTACTGATCGAAAAGCTTGATCACCGCGGAGTACTGCCGGAGATAGGACGGATCTTCCGCCAGGCGCGCCAGTCGTTCCGGTTTCACGTCCGCGAGCAGCTTGACGGGATTGTGTTGAGTGAGAAACCAAAGCGTGGGATCGATCGTTTCGAACAGCTGACGTGCTTCCAGCGTCCAACTCCACCACAAATTCTGCGAGAGCTCCTCGAGGCGGGCCAAGCTGAGCGGCAGACTGACACGTGGGTTCTGGGCGATGTTCGTAGTCTCCACTGCGACTCCTTATGAATGTGGGGCCAAGACGGTCGTGAGGGGGATAGGGAGCACCCCGCGCCGAGTGGGATCAGGCGTGGCCGGCCTTGTGCCAGGAGGCCCACTCATCCGAGAATGCCACGGATGCGTAGCGTTCGCCAAGAATTTTTGCAACTCGATTCATCAGTTTGGTCAACTGCTGCACTTCTTCCAGGGTGAGGTCCTGGCGAAACCGAGGATGCAGTCCCCAGCGGGTTTCCACTTCCTCGCCGGTGATGGTGGACATGACGCTGATGAGCTTGATTTCGCTCCCCGTGGGATTCTTGGGCGCAGATGCAGCGTCCATCTGTGTCGACGCGGCGGACGTCGGTTGCGCGGTCATGCCGACCGAGGTAGGGGGGGCGTCTCCTTGCAGAATGGCAGTGATCGCCGGGACGGCTGCGCTGGCGCAGATCGTGGCGGCCGACGTAATCTGCGGATGACCGCTGACGCCGAGAGCCTCCGCCACGCGTCCGCCGAAGGCATCGAACATTTCGTTCTTGGCCTTGCTGTCCTCCGTGATGGAAAAGCGATACCGCTCATAGAGTTGGCGGCTCTCCGCCACGGCACCTCCGATCGTCATCATGATTTCCGACTGATCCACACCGGAGCCGAACGCCGGCTCCAAGACCGTCTTGAGCTGGGTGGTGACCGCGTCCTCCAGCCCGTTCATGAATTCCGGCTGATCCTTGATCGGAATGTGAAAGGCCGAAATCCTGTCCGTCAGGTTGAACATGACTTTGAGGAACTCCAGATAGAGGCCCCACTCGTCCTGGCGCTTGAGCTTCATCGCCTGCTCCGGCGCGTTCTTTTTCATCACGGTGACGGATTCGCCGGCGACGGCCAGCATCAATTCGGCGAGCGACCGTTGTTGGACTCCGTATGGCGTCTTTCCCATAACAGTATCGAGTATCGTGGGTCGGTAAGGTTCAGAAGTCGTCAGGAAGCGCATTATAGCCGAGAGATCCCTCCAGACTCCAGGGGCGTCCGCGACGAGTCGTTTGTGACGGGATCCCGCCGCGTTGAAACGGCCTCGACCATAATGCTATGACAGCGCAGACACACCGTAACGGTCTTTTCATGAATCGAAACATTACTCCGTACATTCTGAAACGGACTGCGGACGACGCCGCTCCGCGCAAGCTGTCGATCGATTACGCCGCGGCGCTGAATCCGCAGCAATTGGCCGCGGTGACGGCCGGCGACGGCCCGGCGCTCGTGATTGCCGGGGCAGGGAGCGGCAAAACCCGCACGCTGGTCTACCGCGTGGCCTATCTGATTGATTCGGGTGTCGACGCCTCGAATATTTTACTGCTCACGTTCACCAGAAAGTCTGCGCAAGAAATGCTGGAGCGAGCCGGCGAATTGATCGGCTCACGCAGCGAACGCGTGTGCGGCGGCACGTTCCACTCGGTCGCGAACATGCTGTTACGCCGCTACGGTCGAGCCATCGGGGTGGAACCGGGATTCACCATCCTGGATCGCGGGGATGCGGAGGACTTGATCGCGCTCGTGCGGTCGCAGCTGGGGCTCAACGAAAAGGACAAGCGATTTCCGCGGAAGGGGACGATCGCCGAGATTTTCAGCAAGGCCGAGAATACGCTGCGAAGCTTGGACGACATCGTGCTGGAAGAGTTCAGTCATTTTGCCGACCATCTCGACGCGCTCGGACAATTGCAGAAAGGCTATCAGGCCGCGAAACGGCAACGACAGCTGGCTGATTACGACGATCTGCTGGTCCTGTTGCGGCGCTTGCTGGCCGAAGACCCGCACGCCCGGGAATCGATTTCCCGGCTGTATCGATATATTCTGGTCGACGAATATCAGGACACCAATCGCCTGCAGGCCGACGTCATCCGCAAGCTCGCTTCGACTCATCAGAACGTAATGGTGGTGGGAGACGACAGCCAGTCGATCTATGCGTTTCGAGGCGCGACGTTCAAGAACATCATGGAGTTCCCGACGCTTTTCCCCGGCGCCACGATCTACAAGTTAGAGGAAAACTATCGTAGTACCCAGCCGATCTTGAATCTCGCCAATTGCATCATCGAAGAGGCGGCGGAGAAATACAGTAAGCGCCTGTTCACGCGCAAACTGGACGGGCCGCTGCCGACGTTGGCCGAAGCAGCCGGTGAGAATGCTCAGTCCCGCTTTGTCGCGCAAAAGATCCTCGAGCTCCGTGAGGAGGGCGTGCCGCTGGGAGAAGTCGCCGTGCTGTTCCGGTCGAGCTTTCACTCGTTCGATCTGGAGATCGAGCTCTCCCGCCGCGGCCTGCCGTTCGTCAAGCGCGGCGGCGTCAAATTCATCGAAACGGCGCACGTGAAGGACCTGCTGGCGCACCTGCGCGTGGTCGCGAATCCGCTCGACGCGGTGAGCTGGCACAGGGTATTGATGTTGGTCGAAGGCGTCGGTCCGAAGAAGGCGCAGGATCTGTTGGCGTCGCTGGTGAAGTCGGATGCACCGTATCGGGTCTTGCGGGACGCTGGCGGGAGATCAGGCCAAGGGTTGAAGAATTTGGCCCACACGCTCGAAAGTCTGGCCGGCTCGGCCGATCTGGGGACGGCCGAGCAGGTGAATCACATTTACGAATATTACCTCCCGATTCTCAAGGAGCAGTACGACGACTATCCCAAGCGGACCAGGGACCTGGATCACCTGCATACCATTGCGGAGGGGTATCCCGAGGTCGGCCAGTTTCTCGCGGATCTTGCGCTGGAGCCGCCGGACGGGAGCGCGGTCGACGTGGAGGCACCAGACCGCGACGATGAACGGATGGTCCTGTCCACGATCCATTCGGCCAAGGGATTGGAGTGGCAATGTGTCTTCGTGATTTGGATCGTCGACGGGAAATTCCCGTCGCTCTATTCGTTCGTCGCCGATGAAGAATTGGAAGAAGAACGCCGCCTGTTCTATGTCGCGGTCACCCGCGCGAAGCGCCATCTCTATCTCACCTATCCGATCAACGTGTTCGATAAGAGCAGCGGCATGCTGCTTTCGAAGCCTACACGGTTTCTCGACCATGTCTCCCCGGCCATGTTCGAGCAGTTGGCCCTCATTGAAGAGGGGAGCCGTTCCGACTGGCGCGGCTATCAGGACGATTCGTATTGACCCGTGCCTCAATCGCTTGCCCACATGATGCGGCCGTTCCGTGACCGGAGCCTGGCTCTGTGTCTGCTGGTCTGCTGGTGCCTTGTCCTGGTCGCACCGGCCGGAGCGGAAAAGACGTCCGACCACATGTGGCGGCAAATAGTAGCTGAGGCGGAACGGCTTGGGCTGCCCGTGAAGTTTCTGAAGACCGTGCCATCCGACTTCGTCAAGTTTGAATTCGACGATCTCCAGGCGTTTGCGGCGGAGTATCATCTCGGCGAGCATCGAATGGTCTTGAATCGCACGCTGTCGTTTAATGCTGCCGGAGGTACGCTTCGCCCGCTGAATCGTCTGACCAACAGCGAAATGGAAACGCTCTACCATGAGCTGTTTCACGCCTACATGGACTATTTGGCCACCGGTGGTGGAGGGGGCACGCTGGCGTTCGCGCGCAAGCAGCAGCAGTGCCGGTACGGCGCGGTTCTCATCAATCCGGTCGTGCAACGCCGGAGTGAAACGGAAGAACGGTTTCTGAGCGAGGTCGAATCGTGGGAAGCGCTGAACGAAGCGTGGGCGGTCTTCGTCGGGTGGGCGGTGTGGAGTCAGTTGGAATCAGCCGGCCGGACTGCTCCGTCGCTTCAGAAGCCGGGAAAATCTCGTGCAGATTGGCTGCGCCGCCTGGAATCTGCGGACCGTGAGGGAAAACTTCGTGGCTACTATGAGCCGGAGAATCCTGAGGAGCGGGCCGTGGCACGGAAGCGGTTTCTGGCTCCGGCTTCTCGTATTTCACCGGAGGAAGTCCGCCATCTAATGAAGGAGACACTCGGGTTTCCGGACGATTTGATCAAGCAGGCAGGTCAGGTGCTCAGTTCCGGCGGATCTCCCAGGTCTTCCCATTCGTGTTAGCGGTTCGGGTCCAGGAACTTCATAAAAATTGCCTGCTTACGGAGTGATGATTCTAGGCGAGGGGCAGCAGGCGGTGGGCCTCCATGTGGACCGGTCCTGGATCTCCGACGTGACAATGACGGAAG
>DAOLIU010000070.1:0-16492 GCA_035328385.1 Nitrospira sp.
CCTGAATCATCTTGGGACCGGCATTGTCGGCGGCGTGTTCTTCCGCTTTGCGCCCAAGCACCTCTCGCTCGGATTGCGCCGCCGCCGTCCATTCTTGTGTGAGCAGTTGCACGGTCGTGCTGGCGGCGGAAAAGTACTGATCGAGGCTCCGCCGCACCGCTTCGATGTCTTCCGGCTCGCTCCGTCCGCTCCGCGAGACGCGGAGTCCCGCCGCGGCATAGCGGTCCACGGCCTGCTGAATCCGAGCGCGCTGGGTCGGTAACGACTCGGTGATGCGTTCGAATTCCTTCCGGCTGTCCGCTTCCAGGGCCCTGATGATCGTGTTGCGATACCGCATGACGTCCGCCGAGATATGCGCGAGATCGGCGGCGCCGAGCGTGTATTCCGTATACATGATCCGGAGATCCTGGTCGACGCGGCTTAATGCCTGCCCGCTGAGCCAGCCCAGTCCGGCGATCAAGATGCTGACGACCATCTGCGCGGCGGTCGGCTTGAACGAGAAAATCCATTGCACAGGATGCACGGCGGTCCCTCCCTCAGTCCAAGATCAGTCGCCGGTCGACGTGCGGCGTCAAATTAGGGTCGTTGGAGACGAACACGACCGACCAGGGCTCGTCTTTGGAACAGATGCGGCGAAGGACGGTTTCACGCAGCGCCGGCTGCAGGTTGTGAAGAATGCCGTCGAAGATGAGGATTTGTGGCCGGCTCAGAATGGCCCGGGCGAGAAGAATGCGGATGATGTGGGTCGGGGCGAGGATCTTGCCCGGCGCGCGGACGTTCGTTTTCAGCCCCTGCGGCAGGGTATCCACCTCTTCTTCCAGTTCGACGAAGCGCAATGCCCATCGGACGTCGGCATACGGGACATAGGAACGCCCCAGCACGATGTTGTCTTCGATCGTCCCTTCGAAGAGCGACAGCTGAGAGTCGATCATGAAGCCGCGGCAGCGATTGATGGCATTCAGGTCGATATGCCGGAGATCCACGCCGTTGTAACGGATGACCCCCGAGGTCGGCGTTTCGATGCCGGCCATAACGCGAGCCAGCGCCGTCTTGGCGATGGTCGTGCTGGCATAGACTCCGATCTTTTCTCCGGGCATCACTTCGAGATCGAACTGGCCGAAAATGGGGGGCAACTCCGGATGTTGGACCCCCAGGTCCTTGCAGGTCACGCGAATGCCGTGGATGGTCGGGTCCGGAAGCGGCACCGAAAGCGTGGTCGCGGTCTTGTCCTTGGCCAATGAGAAGACGAAATCCAACTCCACCAGTCCGGTCAGGAAATAGTAAATGTGGCCCATCCGCTTGATCACGCCGTCGAAACTCGCGATGAGGCCGCTGACGACGACTTCCGCGGCGACCAATTGTCCGAGCGTCAGCTCGCCGATCGAAACCAACCATCCGGCGGTGGCGATGAGACCGCTCTGCGCCAGGGCTTGCCAGCCCACCGATCCCAGGTACTGGCGGATCAGGATGCCGAAGCGGGTCTGACGGGATTCCAGGTATCGGTCGACAAGGTCGTCGGTTCGCTGCATGAGCAAGGTTTGGCTGTCCGTCGCCTTGAAATGCAGGAGGTTGTACGAAATCTCCTGCATCCAATGAAGCGTTTCATACTTGGCGTGGGACATGTCCAAAGTGGCCTTGAGCCCTCCATGAGACAGAAGGAAGAAGACGACGTTGAATCCGGCGAGCAGAAGAGCCGCATAGAGGAGAAAATAGGGATGGTAGAACACAAGGATGGTCAGCCCTACCGCGCCTCCCACCACGACGTCGATCAGATCGACCAAGAGGACGGACATCGCCCGCTGCATGAACACGGTTTCCATGAAGAAGTTGGCATAACGGGGCTTGAAGCCCAGGAACTGCAGGCGGGGCAACTGCTCGGCCATTCCGATGGCGACCCTCGCGAAGAATCGCCGTTCCAGCATCTCAACTGCATAGTATTGAAGCGCTTTGAACGCGCCTACGAACAGGAGGGCCGCCACCATGACGCCGGCGAGGGTGACGATCGTGACCGGCTGGATCGCGAACGCGAAAGTGTTGACCAGTTCTTGCACCGTCAACGGAACGATCAAGGAGAAGAGCCCGATTGCGAGCGAGTAGGAGAACACCAGCGCCAGAAGCCGTCGCTCAAGACGGAAAATGATGCCGAGGTAACCGAGTATGGCTTGAATCAGGTTCGGCCGGCCCGCCGTGGCTATTTGCACAGAATCCCGCCTCTCCGTCAGAAACATGGACCGCCGTCGAAGCCCGGTCGGGGCCAGACGGCGGCGCCGAGGTGACGAGACAACAGGCTAAAGCTATCAAATCACAAGGGGAAAAACCACTTCTTCCAGGATCAGTCCCTGGCTCGATAGTTGACGGGAACGGCCGAAGGATCGGACTTGCCCCAGGTCCCGATCGCCCATTGATAGAGGGCCAGGGCCTTCTGATAGTCGGCTTTGGCACGGATGACCTGCGCCTCCGAGTCCACGGAATTCCGTTCCCGCAAGTTGACGAACAACACGCTCGTCGCGCCGAGGCTGAATCGGAACCGCTCGCCCTCTTCGACGGCCTTTGCGAGGCGAAGTGATTCGACGGCGGTGGAGATCCGCTCTTTCGCCCGCTCGATTGCCGACAAGGCGTTGTCCACGTCGATGACTACCTGCTGCTCGCGGAACCGCTGGGTCAGAACGAACCGATCGGCTTTTCCTTGCGCCTCCAGCACCTCGCCGCGGCCCTTGCGTTGAAAGATCGGCATCCTCAACTCAAGCCCGAAGCGATAGCCGAGGCCCAGCACGAACTTTTCCGGCTGTCGCGCCGGAGCGGCTTCCGCGTCGAGACTGGGCAGTAGGTTGTTCTTCGCCAGTTCGAGATCGATATTGTTCAGTTTCGCCTCAATGCCGATCTCTTTGACTTCCGGGCGGTCGGCCTTGGCTTGCAGCTTATGAACCTTGACGTCTTCGGGGTTGGGGATGAGCATCTGCGACGGGAATCCCGGAGCCCGCTCCGTGGCGGGAACCGATGGAGCGCCGTTCTCCCACAGGAACATCGAGAGCTTCAACTGTTCCTGCTCCACCAGCCGCTGGGCGCCGATGGCCACTTCGCGCCGGCGCTGGACCTCCTGATTCGCCTCGACGACGTCGAGAGGGGCGACCGCTCCGGCCTTCGCTCTCCCTTCGATCTGCTTGAATCTTCCTTCGGCCACCACCACGGCTTTCCGCTGCACCTCGGCAAACCGGACGGCGGCCACCCAATCCCAGAATTGGGTGGCGGCGGCAAGGAACAGATCCTGCCTGGTTTGGGCGATCTTGATATCGGCGCGCGGATCCGCCAGCTCCGAACGTTGTAATTCGGCGCTATCAGGGTTGATCATCAGTCCTTTGAGAAGCGGGAAGAATCCGCCGAGAATCACCTGGCCCGTCCCTCCGGCAAAACCGAGATCGGGAATATTGGCGGGCCCGTTGATGACCTCTCTGATACCGGCGCTCCCGCGGAAGCCCCAGGGGTGCCGTGCTTCGATCAACGTATCGTTGAATCCTTTGGACTGGGTGCCCTTCTCGGGGCTGGAGCTGGAGATGAACCGTTCGAGCTCCGTATCGTTGATGAGGACCGGCTCAAAAGCTCCCAGCGCCTTCAACATTTTTCCGCGCGCCATGACCTTTTCCGTTCCGGCGCCCTTCAACAGCGGGTGGGAGCGATCAATCCAGGCGTGAACTTCGTCCACGCTCAGGGGAATGGGCGGAAGAGTCCTATCGGAAACTGCGGGTTCCGACGCGGCGAAGGCCGGGAGCCGACCGAAGAGAGCGAGGGTCAGGATCAAGGCGAGCAGGCATCGAACAGGCATGGAAACACTCCTTTCCTCAGAATAGCGTAGCGTATGGGCCAGTGCCGCTCTCCTCAGGCGGCCATCACCCCAGACACCGAATGGACAAGAACGGGAACGAAACTAAGACGTCTGGGCAATCCTTACTTGGCACCCCTTCCTGCCTTCGGCAAGAGGGTATCGATGAGGCTTGGAGGACGTTCTTGATAGTCAGGCGGGAACAGGTTGAAGCGGCGCCAGAGTTCGTACCACAACGGGACACGGTTGAGAATCACCCAACCCATGGCTTTGGTGCCCTGACGCACATGTTCTTGAGGGGGCCACGCACGGTCGTCCGGATCCGGCACGACCCAGAAGCGGAAATTGCCCTTTCCGTCATCGACTTGGTCAACCACCTTGATGAGGCCTCCGAAAGTGCCGGCCATCAGATCGGGCCAGGCCGGCAGCGGAATGGCCGGAATACCGTAAAACAGGATTCGGACCTTCCTCCCGACATTCAGAAGCGGAGCGTCGAGACCGTCGGCCGTCATCTCGATGGCTTTATCGGCGCTGGTGGGAGAAAGACGGACGATCTTATCTCCCTGCCGAACCGTTTCACCTGCGCCAGCCTGCATCATCTTGACGACGGTGCCATCCATGGGGGCGAGGATGCGGCTCGCGTTCCGGCGTTGCTCGGCGTTGGACATACGAAGCGACACTTCCGCCAATTGATCGGCTGCTCGGGCGGCCTCGGCGATCGATGCATCTCGAGCCGCTTCGGCATCCAGCAACCGTTGGAGGACCTCCGCATTGACCTGATCGCGGCCGAAGCTCAGCGCTTTCATTCCTTGCTCGGCCGCCTTGAGATTGGCTTGCGCGCCGGTGAGGTCCGCCTTCGACGCAATGGCGAACTGGATGGCGACTTCCAACTCACGCTGGGAGACTAATCCTTGCTCGGCCAGTTGCTTATGGCGATCGACGTTCAACTCCGCGGTGGCGACCGCGATCTTGGACGCCTCGACCTTCTGATACGCTTCCCGGACTTTGTTTTCCGCTTCGACCACGCGTGCCTGGGCAGATGGGACTGCGGCTTTCACGATGTTCTGCATTTCCCCGATGCGCTTGTCCAATTGTGAGGCGCGTGCCAGGGCGGCTTTGCGGGTTTCGGCCAGGGCAACGCGTCGTTGTTCCAAGAGCACCAGGAGATCCGGGGACATGAAGTTCGGATCATAATCGTCCAACTCAAGGATGAGATCCCCTTGCCTGACGCGAACGCCCTCGAAAATGTGCCATTTTTTGATGCGGCCCGTAATCTGTGCTTCGATGTCCTGCGGCCGCTCGAACGGAGTATAGGCGGACAATTGACCTGTGACCGTAATGGTTTGAGTCCACGGCAGAAACGCGATGATCAGAATGAAAAGCAGAATGAGCGTCAGCGCGAGTTTCGAGGAGAACTTCAAGCGTTCGGGAATCTGCACCGCTTCCCAAGCTCGAAGCTTGTTGGACGCCGCGAGGTCATCGATCGCCATTTCGTCGAGACCGGAGGGCTGATTGACGATCGAGCGGACCTTGTGCCGAAGGGTTTGGCCGATACCTGCCACGGGATCCTCGCGAGAACGCGAACGGGTCTGCAATACGTGCCTATCATAGAGGAAACCGGCTCAAGCGGTCAATTTCTCGACGAAGAGGCGCTTGCCGACAGACGTCCTTGACCGCTCGGGGGAGAATCGCTAAGGTGAGGCGTGATTCATCGATTCCTTCCACAATGAAATCCACGACCTCGTCACGGTCTCGAAGAGACCGCAACCGACACCGGGCCGGTCTGCGCCTCACCCAACCGGTTGTAGGGGTGCTGGGTGGGAGCAAGTCCGATTTTCCCATCCTGGAGAAAGCGACGGCCCTCCTCGGTGAATTGGGCGTGCCCCACGAGTTGCTGGTCGTGTCTGCTCACCGGACGCCTGACCGTTTGTTCGCCTACGCTGAACAGGCCGCGGCGCGTGGGATTGAGGTGATCATCGCCGGGGCCGGCGGAGCCGCGCATTTGCCCGGAATGCTTGCCGCCAAGACCCATCTGCCGGTCATCGGCGTTCCGATTCCCACCGAACAACTTCGCGGGCTCGATTCCCTCCTGTCGATCGTCCAAATGCCCCGTGGAATTCCAGTGGCCACGGTCGCCATCGGAGGAGCTGAAAACGCCGGCTTATTGGCTGCGCAGATTCTTGCCGGCCGCTACCCTGAGGTTGCCGCCCGGGTCAAGGATTTCCGCAGAACCCAGACGGAGAGCGTGCTCAACAGTCCGGAAGCGCAGGGCATAGTGGACGGCGTCTCCTCGGACAACCGCACTCATCGACGACCGAGAAGCGGGCGGTGATTGCAGCAGGGGCAGTCCTTGGAGTGTTGGGCGGCGGACAGCTGGGAGCCATGTTTGCCGAGGCGGCCCACCGGCTTGGTTATGAGGTGGCCGTATGGGATCCGGATGCCGATGCGCCGGCCCACCGTATCGTCCGACACTCCTTTGCGCAATCGTTTGCTGATTCCCGGGCGTTTGAATCCTTCACCAGTCTCGTCAGTGTGGTCACCTACGAGTGGGAAAACGTCCCCTGGACGCTGTGTCGTGACATCGAGCAGCGGAAGCCCCTCCGTCCGTCGAGTGCAATTCTAAGGATCATTCAGGATCGCATCGTTCAAAAGGATTATTTGTGCTCGCACGATTTTCCAGTCTCGCGCTATGCGGCGGTGTCGTCGCCGGAGCATTTGCCCGAGGCCGTCGCGGCTGTCGGTTTCCCGGCGGTCTGTAAGACGGCGACGGCCGGCTATGACGGCAAAGGACAATGGAGAATCAGGAGCGAATCGGATTTGCCCGAGGTCCGGGAGGCGTTCCGTGCTGCCGGTCGGCGAGACACACGATGGATTGTCGAATCCTTCGTTCCATTCGAACGGGAATTATCCGTGCTGGCGGTTCGGGGGCTGGATGGCGTGAGCGTCGTTTATCCGATTGCCGAAAACAAGCATGATGAAGGCATTCTCCGGCAGACCGTCGTCCCGGCTCGAATTTCGTCGTCCCTTGCGGCACGTGTCGGGGAACTGGCCAGACGGACTGTCGAACAACTGGACGGAATCGGGGTCTTCTGTCTGGAGCTGTTCGAACTTCCCGGCGGCCAGATCCTCATCAACGAAATCGCTCCTCGACCGCACAATTCGGGTCATTACACGCTGGACGCGTGCAGCGTGTCGCAATTCGAGCAACAGGTCCGTTCGATCTGCGGCCTCCCTTTGGGCAAGGTCCGCCTCACAAACCCGGCGGTCATGGTCAATCTGATCGGAGACGACGCGACTCGTGTCACGCAGGGGAACTGTGCCCCGCTGCTTGCGGCGCCGGGATCCGTGCTTCACCTGTACGGCAAGAAAACCGTGCGCCCTCGCCGCAAGATGGGGCATGTGACGTTTGTGGCTTCCCGGCAAGAAGCCGCCCTGGAGCGCGCCTTCCACCTGCAGGACTGTCTGTCCAAGACCGCAATCACCTAGGCGAGTCCCTCCACAGACTGAGACATTTTTCGACCCTCCCGCCGTCGTTCTCTTTTGTGACTCCTCTAGAGGGATTTCCCACATCGAGGCATGGTGCATCTGTCCCTGAGTCAGAAAAAACAGCAACCTATCGAACTACTTGGTCGGTACGGGACTTGCTGGAGTGCAATGCCTTGGCGGTCCGGAGACCTTTCTCATGGCGAGCGATGCATTGCAATTGGCTCACGAAGCCCTTCCCGGCACGGTTGACCAACCCCATATCTCTCGAAACAGATACCTCGTTCTTCAAACCCTCGTCGGGGTCATGTTGACCTATGAGCTGCTGTTCGGTCCGGAACAGGTTGTCGCGCCGGCCGCCAGTATGGTCATCATCGCCGCCTTGGCGGTCCTGCTCGGGGGGCTGTTCATTGTGCCCTTGTCCGTTCTGCATGTCGCATGGTTCAGCGGTCTTCTGGTGGGAATCGATACGATCCTGGTGACGACGACGATCTATCTCTCCGGAAACGCTCGGTCGGACTTGTATCTCTCGTATTTCGTCCTGATGTTGATCGCGGCGTCCGTCAGGAGATTTTCACTCGTCATGACCTTCTCATCGCTGCTTTGCGCCGGCTACGGGTTCTTGCTGTATCAAGGAATCGTACAAACCGGGGCCATATCCGTCGGGCATCTGCTCGGCATGCCGGTGTTGTTGGTGATGGCCACGTTCTACGGCATGGCGATGGAGACGATCGATAAGGAGCAGCAACAGAAGGCGCATTTGCTCGAAAACATCGGACAGCTACAGCGGACGGAAAGTACGCTGCAGGCTTCGCTGGCGCAGTTGGAAGCCAGAATCGCCGCACTGAAAAAGGACTTGTCCAAAGCCAACGACCATGTCCGGCAAGGCCACGCCGAGCGACAGGAACTTGAACGGCAATTGACGGATGCGCAGAAGATGGAAGCGGTTGGGCGGCTGACCAGGGGGATCGCCAACGAGTTCAGCCATCTCCTTTCGGTGATCGGAAAACAGACCGGCATCGTCCTGTCCCGTCTTCGGCCGGACGATCCCCTGTACGGGCCCGTCGACGAGATTTTCCGGCGCGGCGAGCAGGCTGCGGCGCTGACCGCACAGTTGGCGTCGCTTGATGCCGAAAACAGGCACTTCCGCCAGGTCTTGTCGATCAAGACCGTCATCGAAGAACTGTCCGGCGTGATCCGCGATCTGTTGCCGAGTCGAATCGAGTGCCACATTTCGATCGCCGCCGCCGTTCCGCACGTGGAGATCGATCGGGAGGGGTTCGAACAGGCGTTGCTCAACGTGGTAGTGAACGCCCGGGACGCCATGGCGGGCGTCGGGCGTTTGAAGATCGACGTGACGCGAGGGCCGGCGGCGAAAGAAGAGAACGGTCGCGACATGAGACGAGGAGCCGGCGTCGCCGTGATTCAGGTCAGCGACAGCGGCAGCGGCATGACACGCGACACGCAATCACGAATATTCGAGCCGTTCTTCTCGACCAAGGAGACGAACGCGGGATTGGGGCTCACCGCGGTGTACGGGATCATCAAGCAGCACGGCGGTCACGTCGAAGTCATGAGCCAGCCGGGTCATGGGACCACGGTCCGCATTTCGATGCCTGCGGTCGAGGACCCCGGATCCCGCATCGAGACGCCGGCCACGGCGCTATCGGCCCGAGGGGAAGAGACGGTTCTCTTGGTCGAACCCCACGAAATCGAGCGGAAGCTCGCCTTGTCGACGTTGCGCCGTCACCGGTACCGGGTGCTCGAAGCCAGCTCGCCGGTGGAGGCGTTGATGCTGGCGCATCAGCACCAGGGCGGCCTGCATGTCGCCGTGAGCGGTCTCATCATGCCTGAGATCACCGGCAGGGAGCTGGCCAGGCAATTGCTACGACAGTTTCCGACGATGAAGGCGCTCTTCGTATCCGGCTACGATGACGAAGCCATGCTTTCCCACCGAATCAACCGGCGATTTCTCTTGCGGCGGCCGTATCGGCAGACCGGCTTGGTTGAAAAGGTTCGAGAATTGATCGACACGTAGCCGATCACAGCGGCGGCAATACGATGTTTCGTTATAGGTCCCAACGACGAAGCCGTGCCGGCGCGAAAAACGGGACGTCCGAGCGTTTGAACAACCCGATCAGCACCATCCCCGCGACGAAGCCTCCGACGTGAGCGAAGAATGCCACGCCCCCGCCCTGTGAACCCACGCTCATTCCTCCGCTCAACAGCTGAGTGGCGAACCACATGCCCAGGACGACTCCGGCCGCCACCCGCGCCGTTCCGATGCCGGGAATGAACACCAGCACGTGGGCACGTGGAAAGAGCAGCACGTAAGCCCCCAATACTCCCGAGATGGCGCCGCTTGCTCCGACCATCGGGACGGTGGAGGACGGATCGGTCAGCGCGTGGCTGAGGGCCGCCAGGATACCGCAAGTCAGATAGAACACGATGAACCGGCCGTGTCCCATCACGTCTTCGATATTGTTGCCGAAGATCCAGAGATAGAGCATGTTTCCGATGAGGTGCATCCACCCGCCGTGCAGAAACATACTGGTCACGAGAGTGGCATATGGAGAAATGACGACAGCGGGGATCTGGGCCGTCCCAAAGACCACCGCCGGGATGGCGCCGAACTCGAAGACGAACCGCTCGCCCGGTTCGCCGGGAAGACTGGCCTGATACAGGAAGACGAGAACGCAGGAAACGATCAGGGCGACAGTGATGACCGGCGTGCCGTCGGTCGGATTATCGTCATGCAGAGGAATCATCGCGAGAAGGCATTACGGCGCCCCGCGCCGGCGATTCAAGACCGGCCGAGGCAGAGCAGGATTGTCGGGCAGGGATCCGTCAGGACCCAGAGGGATGGAAAATCCCGCGGCATGCGTATGGCCTCCGCCACCGAACGAGGCGGCGATCGATCCGACGTCGGTTCCGTCTTCCCTCGAGCGCATGCTGTAATAGCGGCGGCCGTCTCGATCGTGCCAGATCAGGCAAAACGGATGGTCCGCCGATAATCGTTCCCCGATTTGGCTCGTCAGCACGGCACTGTGGGCGGATGGAACCGTCTCACCGAAAAACTCGACCATCACGGCTTGAGCCGACAATTTGCTCACGATTTCGCCCTCGTACCGGAGGATGGCGCGACCCTCGTGTTCCAAATCCTTGCGGGAGAAATGATTCCAGGTCTCGAAGTCGAACGGGTAGGAGGCGATCGCGGCATTGATTTCACGGCTGGCGGGCAAGGTCCAGGTCCAGAGGTCCTTGTCCTGGATGTACTCCAAGAGCCATGGAACCGGCTTGGGGCTGGCCCATTCCCAGGCGAGCACTGCTCCGGACTTCTTGAGATCGAAATACGCGTATGGCAGGCCTTTGAGGGCCTTCTCCGCGGTCACGTGATGGTCCAATACGAGAAGGGATTCGGTCGTGCCGGCCATGGCTTCGAGCTGGTGGCGGCTGTAGCTGAAATCGACGATGACAACGCGCTGGCCGCTCAGGCCGTCGGGGGGAGGATTGCCGTGCTTGACCGGAAGATAGCGGGCGGACGGAAACTCGCGCCACAACGCCCACGCGGCGCCGAACCCATCGGCGCATTCGGCATGATACAGGACGGTGGTGGGGACGAAGGACGCGCGAGGCGTCGAGGGTGGTCCGGCCATAGCTAGGCGGAGCATACCACGGCGTCCCGCGGGACTAAAGCGCAATTCGCGTGCGGGTTACAGGCGGTTTAAATGGTCAATCAACTGGCGCAGTCTGCTGGCGCTTTTGCGGTTGGACGTGAACATCAGGCGAGGGAGGCCGGTCAATTCCGGTTCATCGAGCTCTTCGGGAAGGTGCCCGTGCAGCTCGAATGTGCCTTCCGACAGCAGGTCGCCGAATTGGTCATGCAGGGCTCCAACCTGTTCCTGCGGGAGCGGGCTGGTCATCCTGATCACCAATTGCCGGCCGACATAGCGGATGGAATGGAATCGCCGATAAAAAGTCTTGATCTCCTCGACCGCCGCGTCGGCCGACGTGACGATCTTGTAGAGGCACAGATCCTCGGGGCTGACGAGCTGGCGGGACAACATCTGTCTGGTGATGAACCCCTGCCACTCGTCCCAGTAGTCACATCCCGGAGCCTGAAGGCAGACGATCGGTTGCGGGTCGCTCTTGCCGGTTTGCGCGAGGGTCAGGATCTCAAATCCTTCGTCGTGCGTGCCGAATCCTCCGGGGAACAGCGCGATCGCGTTGGCCTCTTTTTGAAAGATCAGCTTCCGGGTGAAGAAATACTTGAAGGTGACCAGTTTGGGATCGTCGGCAATGGTAGCGTTCGGGCCTTGCTCGAACGGAAGCATGATGTTGACACCGAAACTGTTCTCCCGACCGGCTCCCTCTTGGGCCGCGCGCATGATGCCGTCCGCGCCGCCGGTGATGACCATGAATCCTTCCCGGACGATTCGCTTGGCGAATTCGACCGCGAGGCCGTAATTCGGATCGTCGTGTGCGGTACGAGCCGATCCGAAGATGCTGATTTTCCGTCGATCGCGGTAGTCGTGGAACACCCGAAATGCGTGACGAAGCTCCTTGATGGTGCGGTTGACGATCTTGAGATCCAGGGCTTCCAGGTGGGAGTCGTGCAACCGAAGGACGCCGCTCAGCAGTTCCTTCACGAGGCCGGCCTGAAGATCGTCCTCCGGGCTTTCGAGGATCGTTCGAACCTGACGCAGCATCTCATCATTCGAGAGAACCGTGCGAGAACGGCTGGTCGTGGCTTTCACGGGCGTGTCCGTTTCATTGGAGTGCGATGCATGGTCGCTCAGTGCAAAATTCTATCAACTGATCTGCGATTGGTCAAAGCCGGAAGTGTTTTGCACGCTACTCGGATTTTGAGGAGGCGGGCAATGCTTGGAGCGCCCATGCTTTCAGGCGGGCAAGGTTGGCGTCCGAAGGATCGACAAACTGGATCTCGGATGCGTTCATGCCTTCCTCGGAAGGCTCGGTCGGCTCGATGGAAGCCGCGCCGCTGCTCAGCACCTTTCCGTGAATGGTCAACGGCGTATTCTGACCCGGCAGGGAAAAGGCGAGCACCACGCGGCTCATTGCAGTGATGTGCGTCTTCGAGTGCACCAAGGAACCGAGATGGCTCAACTGAGAAATGACGGCATTATGCGCGTGTTGCACGGAAGGGTCATCTCCCATTACGGTGATGACCGTCGGGATCTGCGTCGCTCGACGGGGGGGCGTGAGCATGAGGTTATGGGCGGTCAACACTCCCACCGGCTGATTCTGCTTCGTCACGATCAACAGCGACGCTCCGGTTGCGACCATGATGGTTGCGGCCTCCTCGAGCGCCTCGTCATATTCAATGAACTGAACCGGACGGGTCATGATGGTCCGGACTTCGATCTCATGCGGTTCGAGCCCTTGGGCCACGACTTTCTTGACGATATCGTGCGGAGTCATGACGCCGAATCGGGCATCCGTATCCTTGACGAGGAGGCAGGGGGCCTGTTCGCGCTCCAACAGCAGCGCGGCCTCGCTTACGGATACGTCGCCCGGAACCTGCACGACTCCTGGTGTCATCATATGCGCGACCACGGTTGGTTGGGTTGATGTTTTCTTCGGGGGTCGTTCTTCGGGGCCGGGCATCGCCCACCACCCTCTCTTGAGCCGTTCCGTGCGATTCGTGAGGGCGTCTACCCGTCGGCGTACGCCAAGTATAGCAGACAGAGACTCCCCATCGGATCGAAGGACTTGCCTTGTCAAACAATCGCTTTGGAGACTAGACTAGGACAAAATTTGTCCTACTCGCAAGACCGGTTTGGATGGCTTCTACCCATTCCCTACAGAGAGAATTCGAACGCCGCGTCGACTGGATACCAGGCCTGGGTCTTGGTTTGTCAGTGGATTGCTATAGCCCCGATCTTTTTGCGCTCCTCGATGCTCTGGCCGGTCGTGAGCTCCGGCCGGCCTATCTTGAATTGTTCCAGGCCACGGCCGGCATGCTCGAATCGGTTCGGTGCCGGCTGCCAGCCATGCCGTTGGCATATCACGGTGAAGGGCTCTGGGTGACGCAGCCGGATTTTCCCGGGTTCCCGTCTCTCGGGGCGAGACTGGACGAAACCGTCCGGCAACTCCGCAGCATTCAAAGCCCCTGGTTGAACCACGAGTGTGCTTCTAAGGAGATGGGTGGATTCGCCTTCGGCACGTATCTCCCACCTTTATATACGGAGACGAGTGCCGTCGTCGTGGCGGACAATATCGCGCTGGTACAGCGCGCGCTGGATGTGAGTTGGGAGACCGCGCCGCAAGGCCCTCCATTATTTTTGCTGGAGATGGCTCCGCTGACCTACTTCTCCGCAGGCGACCTGGAGGTGCCGCAATTCTTCCGGAGGGTGACGGACCGTGTGGCATGCGGCCTGGTCCTCGATATCGGGCATCTCTGGACGGTGTATCGCTATGGACGTGTCGGGCAGCATGCGTCGCTGGAACAATTCGCCGAGCGCTTTCTCGACGAGTTTCCGCTCGAGCGCGTGGTGGAAATTCATGTGGCCGGCTTGGCCGAGCGAGAGGCGGAAGTTCTCAGCGATGCAGCCGTAGCGCATCCCGCGTGGATCGATGCCCACGAGGCGCCGATTCCGTCGGTATTGTGGGACCTGCTCGAACAAACGTTGGCCCATTCCAAGCTCACCCACCTTCGTGCCGTCGCCTTGGAAGTGGATAATAAGGACGTGGCATTGATCGCCGACGAGTTCCGCCAGGCCGACCGTCGATTTCGTGATGAGATTGCGCGAAAGACGGCACGGGATCCGCACCAGGCAAGACAGGACGGCCGCGTATCGGGACCGGCCGGCCCTCAGTCAACCCTCACGCAACAGGAGCGGGATGGGTTGCAGAGGCAATATGTCCGCTACGCAAAAACCGCTTCAGGCCAGGTAAACCCATCCGGGGCCGAATGGCAGGCGGTGCAGGAGGACGGGACAGGATTGGCACGATATGTGACCAGCTATCTGCCGAATGAAATTCTTCGATGGGGCGGCCAACTGACGGACATGTTCCCGGACACCTGCCGGATGCTTGCGCAGGAGGGCATCGCGCTCGTCGACTTCGTCCAGTGGTGGTTTCGCGACGTCCGGGTCGCCTCCAAGTCGTATGATTTCTTTCTCCTCAAGATTATGCGGTTTCTTGAATTCGTCCACGAGCGAGCGCCACAGCTGTCTCCGCTCGCCGATCGCGAAGCCGCGCTGCTGCGATCGGCCTACGTGGACGCGAACGAACATCGGTCGCCGTCCGCCGAGACGAGCGGGGAGTTGATGCGATGAGTTTTTGGCGGAGCCTGCCGCGCCCCATTCTGGGGCTCTCTCCGATGGACGGCGTCACCGATGCGGCATTTCGTCATATGATCGCCTCCCATGGGAAACCGGATGTGTTTTATACGGAGTTTACGCACGTCCACGACGTGTGCCGGGGGCCGGCGTTCTTGCTCGATTCGTTGATGTACAGCGAGCTGGAACGGCCGATTGTGGCGCAACTCTACGGTAAGGATCCGCAACTGTTCTATCAGGCGGCCCATGCGGTCTGCGAGCTGGGATTCGACGGATTGGATATCAACATGGGATGCCCGTCGCGCAACGTCGCGGCGTCCGGTTCGGGGGCCGGGCTGATCAAGACCCCTGATCTCGCGCACCGCGTGATGCGCGCGGCCCGCCGAGGCATCGAGGATTGGGCGGCCGGCCAGTCCCTGGAGTCTGCCGGGATCAAGCCGGCGCGGGCCGAGGCCATTCGCCGGTTGAACGACGGGCGCCGGACCGTGTCGACGGCCGAACGCCGACCCATTCCGTTGTCCGTCAAGACACGGCTCGGCTATGACGCCGTCATCGTGGAGCAATGGATCGTGCATCTGTTGATCGAGCGCCCCGCGGTGATCTCGCTGCATGGACGGACGTTGCAACAGATGTATCGAGGGGAGGCGGACTGGCGCGCCATCGCACGGGCGGCTGAGGTGGTGCGGGGAACCGATACGCTGTTGTTCGGCAACGGAGACGTTCAAAGTCTGGCCGAGGCGGCGCGCCGGGTTCGGGAGACGGGAGTGGATGGCGTGCTGATCGGCCGGGCCGCGTTGGGGGCGCCCTGGTTCTTCCGCGAGAAAGAGGCGGCTCGTCGTGCAAGCCTCTTTGCCGGTCTCGATCCGCGGCCTGAACCGCAGTCACGGACTCCCGTTCTCTCCCAGCGATTCGACCTCATGCTCGAACATGCCAGACGGTTCGAACGGCAGTGGGGCGCCGATCGTTTCCGACGAATGCGCAAACATCTGGGATGGTATTGTAAAGGGTTCCCGGGCGCCGCCGCCCTCAGGGCTGCCATGTTTCAAGTCTCTTCCGTTGCCGACGTCGAAGCGTCGCTCGCGGCCTATCGAGATCGGGCTCCCGCCGTAATGGCCTGCGATCCCGGCGTCCTTACCGGTGATCCTGAAACCGAAGATGCGATTGCTCTGGCTTCCCGATGCGGGTAGTCCTCGCGTCTACGTCACCCAGACGCCGCATGCTTCTTTCCTTGCTGGGGCTGGCTTTCGATGTCCGAGCTCCCGTCTGCGACGAGCGGATCATCGCCGGCCGAACGGCGCAAGAGCTGGCGTCATCCTTCGCGCAGCAAAAGGCGCACTCCGTCGCCGCGATCGACCCGGAAGCCGTCGTCATCGGGAGCGACACGCTGATCGAGTTGGAGGGGACCGTGTTGGGCAAGCCGGAAGACTTGGAAGACGCGCGCAGGATATTACGCGCATTGGCAGGCCGCCGGCATCACGTTCACACGGCCGTGGCGGTCGTGTCGCTGACGCGAGGATTCGACAAAACGCGGCTCGTGACGACGCAGGTCCGCATGAGACCGTACGAAGCCGCCGTGCACGAACGGTATCTGGCCACGGGCGACAGTTTGGGTAAGGCCGGAGCCTATTCCATTCAAGGTCCGGGCAGGGACCTGGTCGAATCGCTCGACGGCGATTTCACCACGGTCGTGGGGCTGCCGTTGCGCATGGTCCACGGTCTACTAACTCAAGCCGGTGTGCCGGTTCCGGTGAATATCGAACAGGTGTATCGGCAGAAGCCATACGAAAACTGGGCCCAATGGAGTCGTGCCTGAGGTCAGGGGCGCCATCAGCATCCCTGCAGGCTGTTCCGAAAGGCCACGGTTCTCACCCCCCAACCCCGGCGCGCC
>DAOLIU010000071.1:0-16373 GCA_035328385.1 Nitrospira sp.
GCGATGGTGACGCCGTAGTCCGGGCTGGAGAAGACCGCCGAGCCCGCCACCAGGACTTCGGCCCCGGCAGCCAAGATGCGACTGGCATTGTCCACTTTGATGCCGCCGTCGACTTCCAGGAGGGCATGACTTTGGATCTGATCCAGCATCTGCCTGGCGTTCGCGACCTTCTGGAGACAATGGTCGATGAATTTTTGTCCGCCGAAGCCCGGATTGACCGACATGATCAGGACCAGATCCACGTCCGGAAGAATTTCATCCAACGTGCGCAGCGACGTCGCGGGGTTCAACGTCACGCCGGCCTTGACTCCGTGTTCTTTGATCAACTGTACAGTCCGGTGGAGATGGGAACAGGCTTCGACGTGCACGGTCAAGTAGCTGGCCCCTGCGGCGGCGAACTCAGGGATGAACGCATCCGGGTTCGTAATCATCAAATGGACATCCAGCGGGAGCTTGGTCACTTTTTTCAGAGATTCGACGATCGGCGGGCCGACCGTCAGATTGGGCACGAAATGGCCGTCCATGACGTCCACGTGCAGAATATCCGCGCCTCCGCGCTCCACTGCCGCGACTTCATCCGCCAATCGCGCAAAGTCGGCCGACAGGATCGAGGGAGCGATGCGGACAGGTCTGGTCATGAATCTCGTTTCCTGAGGCGCGAGGCATAGAAGACATCCATCGCGTACCGGTTATTCTCCGTGGTCAGGTCTCCCTGACCGGTCAGGAGATCCCGTGCCTCGCTCGGAAGCCACGGAGCGAGCGGCTCGCGTCGGAAGTCTGCATGGGCATTGAGGAATCTCTCGATGACGGCTTCGGTCTCTTCCGGCTCAACCGAACAAGTACTATAGACCAGCACGCCGCCAGGCCGCAAGCTTGAGCTGAGCGCATCAAGGATCTCCAGCTGCAACTTTTGATGGCGCACAAGTGCGGCACCGTCTTTCCGCCACTTCGCCTCCGGATGTCGGCGCAACACCCCCAGTCCGCTGCAAGGAGCGTCAACCAGCATGCGGTCGAATAGGCCCTTCCGTAGTTCGGTGCGATCAAGGGAATGTGTGACCGCACTTTGCCATTCGTCCCTGTATCTGGCGTCGCCGGTAATCGGGACGACACTCCGTAATCCCAGCCTCTCGCAGTTGGCAGCGACGAGGTCGAGCCTCGTCCCTTTTTTATCGACGGCCAGAATGGCCCCCCGGTCTCCGATCAATTCGGCCAGATGGGTGGTCTTTCCTCCCGGCGCGGCGCAGGCATCGAGAATCGATTCGCCGGAGTTCGCACCGAGAAGGGGAGGGATGAGTTGGGCCGCCTCATCCTCGACATAGAAGCAGCCTTCCGAAAAGCCGGGGACTGAGGCGATGGACCCGCGTGGCTCGATTGTAATACCGACCGGACTCACCCTGGTCGGGAAAGCCGAGAACCCGCATTGTCGAAGCCGTTCGAGGAAGTCGTCGCGTGTCGACTTGAGCCGATTGACTCTGACCGTAACGGGTGGAACGGTGACGGAGTGGGCACAAGCCGCCTCGGCCTCGTCAGGCCCAAGCCGATGGATCCACCGACGGGCCAGCCATTCCGGAACGGAGTACCGCACGGAGAGCGAGCGGATCGGGTCGTCCTCCATGACAGGCCAGGGTGGGACAGGGTTTCTGAGCA
Organism: Nitrospira sp.; assembly: GCA_035328385.1. Lineage (GTDB taxonomy): Bacteria > Nitrospirota > Nitrospiria > Nitrospirales > Nitrospiraceae > Nitrospira_C. The sequence goes on from DAOLIU010000071.1 coordinate 1,648, forward strand.
GTGCGCGCAGAACGGCATTGACAAAACCGCTCCAATCCCTTCCCAGGGCGGGAACGTTGACTTTGGCCAGTCGGACCGACTCGTTGACCGCCGCCGAGTGGGGGATGCGATCGAGAGAGATGAGCTGATGGGCAGCCATTCGGAGCAGCATCTGAATCAGCCGTGGCAGCTTTCGCATCGGCTTGTCGAGGACCGGCTCCAACTTCCAATCGATCGTCCCCTGATGTCTGAGCACGCCATAGACGAGCTCGACCGTCAACGCTCGTTCTCTCGCATCATGGCTGATCGGCGCGCAGGCCCGCTCCAACAGCCCATCGATGGGATCAGCTGATTGTGTCGATTCCACCAGCACGGCTAACGCGATTGATCTTGCGGAGGGTTTGTGTACGGGAAAGGCAGGGCGGCGGTCGGTGGCCATGTCCATATGAACCAGAACTAGACCGACAATGGCGGTCCCAGACGCAGGCCCGGCTGGATGGGATGGCCAGCGAGGTACTGCGCCACCGTCATCCGACGGCTATTGGCGACCTGAAGCTCGGTGACCGCCAGAAGCCCGTCGCCGGTCGCAATGCGAAGCTCTCCCTTCGACACGTTGACGATGGTGCCCGGCGCTGCGGAGACCGGTTCGCTCAATGAGGTAGCATTCCAGAGGACCCAACGGTCAGCGTGCGAGAACGTATAGGCGCCCGGCCATGGGGTCAATCCACGAATCCTATCGGCGAGGACGCGGGCAGGCAAATTCCAATCGACAAGTCCATCTTCCTTTTTCAGGATCGGAGCGAGCGTTGCTTGGCTATTGTCTTGCGGTCTCGGCGTGAGCGTCCCGGATTTCAAACGCTTCAGCGTCTCAATGAGCAATCGGCCGCCCAGGGCGGCCATGCGGACGGACAGACTGCCGGCCGTGTCCTGAAGCTCGATGCTCAGACGTTCCTGGAGCAGGATCGCTCCGGTGTCCATGCCCTCGTCCATCAACATGGTCGTAATGCCGGTTTCGGTTTCGCCGTTGATGATCGCCCATTGAATGGGGGCCGCGCCGCGATAACGCGGAAGCAGAGAGCCGTGTACGTTCACGCACCCATTGTGAGGAAGGGAAAGAATAGACGGGGGAAGGATTCGACCGAACGCCGCCACGGCGATAACGTCGGCATCCCATTTCCGCAAGGCCGCCAGAAAATCCGGATCCTTCATCTTGGTCGGTTGCAGAATGGGAATCTGCCGGCGCAAGGCGAGATCCTTCACGGGCGAGAACGCCAGCGTCTGGCCGCGGCCCTTCGGCCGATCCGGTTGCGTGACCACTCCGACGACGTCGTCGTCAGAATTGAGGAGCGCTTCCAGCGAAGGAACGGCAAAATCCGGTGTACCCATGAAGACGATGCGCATGCCACCGCTTTAGCATCCGTCTTCCGCGAATGCAACCGGCGCTCGACTGTTGCTTGACTTGCCGTTCGGCGCTTTGTTAGATTCCGCGCGCGGGGTGGAGCAGCCTGGTAGCTCGTTGGGCTCATAACCCAAAGGTCGAAGGTTCAAATCCTTCCCCCGCAACCAACCATTTCAACCGATTTCCCGCAACTACTCATCCCCTCCCTCCGGCAACATCGTCCGGGCTTCCCTCTGCGTTGTCCTGCCGGACTTCCTTCTCCCTCCGACCTGCGACCATCTCATGGCCGCCGCGCGGGTTGACAAGTCGAAAGATCACGCTAAACTTTCGTAAGTAAATTCTCTGGTTCGTGGAGGTATCCGATGGCGCATTACAGGCAAGTCCATCCGCTGATTCTCTGCTTGTTCCTTCTGTTCTTCGCAATTCCATTCGAAGTTTCGGCCGAAATGTATGCGGATGTGTATGGCGGGGCGGTCTTCACAAACAAGACTGACCTGACCGTCAGTAGCACCAACGGGACGACGACCACCCATCAAGGCTTGTCTGTGGCTGATTCAGGAACCATCGGCGGCCGTACCGGCTATTGGCTCGATCGATTCGACTGGCTTGGCTTCGGACTCGATGTCTTCTTTTTCCGGGTCAATGCCCCTGGTCAATTAGTCCCGAGCACCGTGACCGGCGGGGGACAGACCACGAGCACGCTGGCTCCGGCGCAGTGGTCGTTGCCGGTCTTCGGCATCGGCTTTGACGTCTTACGACTGAGACTTCCACTCTTTCGTAGTGACGAACACCCGCACGGCCGACTGCAACCGTATGTCAGTGCAGGCCCATCGTTATTCATCACGTATGCAGGAACACCCATCAACGTCCAACCGCAAAATCAACATGATACGGATGTCGCGGTTGGAGCGAAGGTGGACGCGGGAGTGACCTTTATGTTCACGAAGAACATCGGCCTCTTCACGCAATACCGCTTCACGCACTTTACTTCGGAATTGAGCTATCAGAACACCGTGGCCGGTCTCGCCACTGACAGCTTCCGATCAACCTTCGATTCCCACCACGTCATTGGCGGCCTCTCCATTCAATTCCCCTAATCACACTGGTCAGGACTGAACCGGCAGTTCCATGCTCGAGAGCCGATTGTTCAGTCAAAAAAAGGATCGGGCTTTGCCCGGCCGCTGGACGCCATGTCGGGCTGGTCCAATCGCTTGCCTGGAAGAGCGGCTTGAGAGACGCCGTTCATGAGCTAGCTGCGGAGAAAAAGCATGATGTCGTAGATGCGCCGATTCTCCGATGCTATAGTCGGAGGGGTGTCGCGGAGCGAGGAGCATCACCGATGCATTATGTTCGAATCGGCAAACGGGCTTTGAACCTTGACAGCATCGCCTATTGTGAAGTGCAGGCATGGCAGGATGAGATGAGCGTCAAGGTCTATTTCACCGGATCCGCCAATAATACGCCGTTAGTGTTCGGTGAGGGTGAGGCGAAAGAACTCTGGAAGTATCTTGAATATATCGCAGAAAAGCCCGTTTAGGCATCCCTGTTCTATTGCAAGGTCTTGATGTTCACTTCTTCGCGGTCCGTTCACTCCACTTGATGAGTCCGCTTGAGCCATAGCAATTCCCACTCTTCCCACCTTTTGTAGGGCAGACAGACAAGGGGATCTCTGTTTATCGTTGCCCATGACCACATGTTGCCGATGACGAGGTCGACAACAGTACGCAACTGAGGAACCCGTGGATGATCCCGTCATGAAACTCCGCTACTGCACCAGGGTAGATACCCGCCTTCCTGTTGTGTTTGCGAGTGAATCGTTTGTCGGGGAAGGGACCGTGTTGAACCTCTCCGTTCCGGGATGTGCGATCACCAGCAAGAAGGTTGTCCGTTCAGGCTCATACCTCGAACTAAAGGTCCTCCTTCCCGATCAGACGCCTCCTCTGTCGGTGGGCCTGGCAAGAGTCCGGTGGTGTCAGGGGCGGCACTTCGGCGTGGAATTTATTCGTATGCCGGGCAATGATCAGATACGCCTTGGGCGCTTGATTCGGAATCCTGTCATAGGAAAGTCCGACTCATCGGCCGTTACTCAGTAATCCAATTTCCTACCCATATCTGCTACAATCGCCCTATGCGGTCGATGCGCTTCCTCCCTCACATCCTCTGTCTCTTGATGCTAAGCCTTGCCGGATGTGCAGAACCATTTACCGTCTTCCACAGTCAGACCGGCGAGCCGATCCTTCTCGGTCGAAGGTCCTTTTCTTATGAAGGCTGTCTTTCCACGATGCAGCAGGAGGCTGACCGGCTCGGAGTCACCTTCCGCTATGTCCATGTCCGGGGGTCGACATTCGGACGATCGCTCCTCTGGCCCTTTGAACCGGGTTACGCCTGTGAAGGGGCAGTGGGCCCCGAGCAGGCCCCGACCGGGTCCTATCAAAACGTCCCTCCACTCTCCCCTCAGGGCTAGTCAGTTCCAACGCGCGGTGCGTTCTTCAGGTCCCCGGCTAAAAAAATTCTGATTCGCGCGCAGAGCTGTTGACAACATTCTCATAAGACAGTAATAGAGGGTCACGATTCAGGAATGAATCAACCATCCTTACAGCGTCTGTTTTTCAATTCTCATAGGCCCTCTAGCAAGGAGGTGTCCGCCGCGCATATCCGGCAACTGCATTGACTGAGTCAAGCCTGGGTCGGAATCTCAACAGTCGGCGACGAACCCCTATCCTCCAGTAGAAGGGAGTGCCCTATGGAAGATCTGATCATTGAAGAAGAGGGAGCTTCATCAGCACTCAGTATCACCCTGGGCGATTTCCTGATTTATATCAATTGGATGAATCAGACGGAGAAGGCGCTGGAGCGCGGCGAAGCATTACCCACGTCTCCCGAACTCGAATCCGAAAAAGTCAAGGGTTGGATCCAACTCGTCCAGCGTCTTGAAGATCGATTCAGGCGGAGCGAGGAGAAAAAGATCGCGCTCGAGGCCAATGTCATCGCCCAGGAGGCGCAACTGGGCCAACTGCTGTCGCATCTGCATACGAACATCGCCTCGCTGTATGAAAACCTTGGACAGTCGCAAAAGGCGGAAGAGGTTCGGAGAAGGGCGGAGGCTCTCCACGTCGGTTAGTGCGGGCGGCACATACGGTTGACATCCCTTGTTCTGTCGACCATCTTTCCCCATTCGTCTGGCAGCATCCCCCCCCATGTCGGCGCGGGTGGTCTATTGCCGAATGAAAACCAACTGTCGCATCCCGGGCAAGCCATATGGTCCGAACGTCATGCAATATTCCTGCTTTTTGTTCCTCGGTGTTCCTCGCTTGGCTATAATCAAACCAGGGTAATTGCGCGAATCTTCAAGACGTCCCCTACATGAGCTAACCAGCGATGATCGCCGTTCTTCTCATAGAAGACAACGATGTCGACGCCCAGTTTACCCAGGATCTGTTGGCCGAATGGAGCATAGAGGAGTTCCGCATCACTCACGTCAAGACGCTTGCCGACGGATTGGGACTCATCGGTCAAACCCGCTTTGACGCAATTCTTCTCGATCTTTCCCTTCCCGACGCGTTCGGACTACCGACGGTTCGACAGGTGCATGCGACCAACCCCGCGATCCCGCTGGTCGTACTCAGCGGCGTCAGCGACCAGGCTCTGGCGCTGCAAGCGGTGCAACAAGGCGCCCAGGATTATCTGGTCAAAGGACAAGGGCACCCGGAACTTCTCGCCAGGGCAGTGCGATACGCCATCGAGCGCAAGCGTACGGAAGAGCGCCTGACCTATCTCGCCCAGTACGATCACCTCACTGGTCTGGTCAACCGAAGCTTGTTTCGGGACCGATTGATTCAAGCGATGGCCCGCAGCAAACGGCTCCAGCAACCCATCGGTCTCATGTTGCTGGATCTCGACCGCTTCAAGGCCGTCAACGACACATTAGGCCACGACATCGGGGATGAATTATTGAAGGCGGTGTCAGAACGATTGAAAAGCTGCGTCCGCGAGGTTGATACGGTCGCTCGTATGGGAGGAGATGAATTTACGATCATTCTGGAAGGTGTGCCGTCGGAGGCCAGCATCGTCGTCGTGGCCAAGCGGATCGCCGAAGCGATCTCCTCGGCCTTTGAATTGAAGGGGCAGACAGTGTCGATCGGCGTCAGCATCGGAATCACCGTCTACCCGCACGACGATCAAGGGATAGACGAACTTCTCAAACATGCGGATGAGGCGATGTACCGGGCGAAGCAGCAAGGAGGCAGCGGCTTCCATTTTCACGAGGCTTCGGGTTACCGCACACAATCCGCTCATGCCGGTTCCTGAACATCGGCTGACACCGTCTTCATCGTCCGATCTCGGACAGCGGCGTGTCCGTGACCAATACCGCCCCGCGTGGATTGGGCGTCAACGTATTGGAGCGTGCCAGTGCGTCCTGATCAGGAGACGGTGTGCAATCGGGCGTCATGACGAATCCCCAGTGGAAGTTGTCCGTACAGCGGTTGTCCACCAAGAGGGCCTTGGCATGATGAAACAGCAGGATACCGCTCATCATATTCTCTCGACACTGATTCCTCACCAGTTCCGGATAGCTGCCGTCGTCACGAACCGCAATGCCAAAATGATGATTGCCCCGACAGACATTTTCAGCCAAGCGAGGCTGTGCGCCGGCAAACACGAACAACCCGGACTCCCGATTGCCGCAGAATTCGTTGCCCACAAACGTCGGCCTGGATTCGGGTCCGTAGATGACAACGCCTGACAGAATACCCTCCAGGGCACGGCATTGTGTGACCGTACAGGTGGAATCAAGGAGATTCATGGCAGAATGTTGGTCGCTTCCGACATAGCGGAAGCTCATCCCGCTGATTCTTCCGCTCGGGACCTGCTGCAGGTACAGCGGGGCGCCGCGCCGCGAAAAGATGTGAACAAGGTCTCGGCCGGCACCGATGAGGGTGATCGGTCGTGACGCCACAAAGATCTTGTCCTCATATGTTCCCGGACGGACGAAAACCTGGTCTTGCGCTTCCGCCTCCGCGAGCGCGGCACTCGGTCTCGGATAGGCGTCTGTATCTTGTGCGTCCACCACCAGGGTTCTTCCCCCAAGAGGATTGGGGGGAATTTCCTGCTTGTCTCGATCGTCCCGTTCGGTGTTCATTCGTCCCACACTTAATCATTCACAGTGTAATCGACCGTCCCAGAACTTCTTCCTCTCCAATTTGGGCATGCCAAAAGCGGAGGCCCATTTACGATACGGCCGGCGGTGCGGAACTGCAGGCTCACATTTGTCAAGCCGCGGGTTCGCTCAGACAGACTCGTACAATTCTGTTGGATCTCCCAGAGGTGACGGATACCGTCAGCTTCAACTTCATGCATTGACAGGACTTTACACAATTTCCCTATGGCTTCCGCCGCTGAAGGCTGGCACGTCGATTGCGATGTTCCCATGATCCCACGGAGCCACTGTGACCCATTTCGGAGGATGGCTATGACCCAACGAAGGCCTAGGGTAGTTGCAGCGTTCGGGCTTCTCTCGGCGTTATGTCTCAACCCGGTCCTGACCACGGCCGCTCCGGGGCAGGTTCAGGATACGTCGCGTCATTTGTATGATCGGGTGATGGAAGAATTCAAGCACCGAGATTACGAAGCGGCCCTCGCCGGCTTTCGCTTGTTCCTCGAACTCCATGGTCAAACGGCTCTTGCGGCGAACGCACAATACTGGGTCGGGGAATGCCAGTACAGGATGGGCCGTTACAAGGACGCCTTGACCTCATTCTACAATGTCGTTTCCTACTATCCCCTCAGCCCTAAACTGGCTGCGTCGACCCTCAAAATCGGCCAGACCTACACCAAGCTCAAGGACCATGAAAAAGCACGGATGATGTACGAGCGCGTACTCGACGAATATCCGGACAGCCCGGAGGCAGAGGCGGCAAGAAAGGCGCTCGAGGTGGAACAGGCCCGAACTGAAACGACGTCGCCGCATGACTAGCGACGCACTCATTCTGACGGCGTTCATTCGCCGGCGACACCCAACATTTCTCCGAGCTGCTGGACGGAATAGAACCGATCCGCTTCGAGAACGACCAGATTGATTCCCGCCGCTTGAACGATTCTCCGGATATCCTGCCGTTTTTCCGCTTCGCGTGCGTTCGATTGCTGGTCGCCTTCGACCTGGACGACGTGTTCGACGAGGCGCGATCCCGGATGGACCAGCACAAAATCCAAATGCTTGAGGGCCATGCGGCGCAGCATCTGCACCCGTCCAGTTCCCTCGACCTGCACCTTCAGAATGCTCAGCAGCGGAACCCGCGCCAGTACGATATAGCGGTCCTGCGCGGCCATCCGAAGCAGATTGTAGAGCCGCACATCTCGATCGCTGAGGAGAGACTGCGGCTCCAGGACGACGCCCGCTGGAAGGGTCAGCCCTTCCGTTTGTGTTTGGATCTGGTTCCCGCTGGCCTTGAACCACCACATCGCGTAGATACCAATGACCAGAACGCTCCAAAGAAGTACTTGATCCATACTGCCGGCTGACCTATTTGAACAGTCGAATCCATTGTGGGCCGGCCGGAACGATCGTACCCAGAATAACCGGATGCGTGGCTCCCGTCACCGCCGGAAGATTCCCCCACTGCCCCTTGGCCGTTCGGTAGGCCAAAACGGCAAACGCGACCGCTTCAAAGGCTTTGCTGTCCCATCCCAATGCATCGAATGTGGTCACCGGGACCGGAGCGAACACAGCGGACAATTGGGCCATGATCGCCCGGTTGCGGACCCCGCCTCCTCCCACCACCACCTCATCGATATGACCTCTGATCCAGCGGCGTGACGTTCCGACGGCCTTGGCCGTCCATGCGCTGCACGTCGCAAGAAGGTCCTCCATGGACAGTTTCTGCGGCCCCGCGAGCAATTCCTCGGCTAACGTGACCCCGAATTCCTCTCTTCCGGTCGACTTCGGGGGCCGTTGAGACAGAAAGGGATGGGCCAATAGTTTGCTCAAGAGCCTGCTGTCTGCTTTCCCGCGGAGGGCCATCTTCCCATCGCGATCCATGGAAAGACGTCCGTTCGTCATGCGAGTCACCAGGCTGTCGAGCACCATGTTCGCAGGACCGGTGTCGAACGCCACGACCCCTTCGTCGGTCTTGCCGGGAGGAATATACGTCACGTTGCTGATGCCGCCGAGGTTTACCACAAGCCTCGCGCGACGTGGATGTCGGAAGAGGAGGGCATGGACCGCAGGGGTAAGGGGAGCGCCTTGACCGCCGGCTGCGACATCTCGGGCCCGAAAGTTCGCGATGGTGGTAATCCCCGTTCGCTCGGCGATGACCGCAGGCTCGGCGATCTGCAGCGTCGAACGAATGGATCCGACGCCAGGCGCCTGAATGCCGTGCGGAAGGTGATGGACGGTTTGACCGTGTGAGCCGATCAGCGCGACGTCGGCGGGGCGAAGTTTGGCGGCTCGAATGATCTGCAATGCCGCATCGGCGAACCATTCACCCAGCAACGCATTCAGATGACAAATTTCTCCGACTGTTCCTGATACCGACGCGGTGAGAATCCGTTGCTGAAGCGTACGGGGATAAGCGAGTGTTTCCGCCGCCAGGGTCTCAACATGAAGTGATCGCGTTCGCCCGGTGATTTCAACCAGCGCCGCATCAACTCCGTCGCCCGATGTCCCGGACATCAGTCCAATCACCTTCATGACTCTCATCCTCCGCTGGTCAGGGTGCCGTTGAGCGCCGTTACGCTAATGGAACTCTCGTCCGCGGTCAAGCAGCCGGGTGTACGCCGAACAGTGGGCGCGTTGCGTTGACATCGCACGGCCCCGATGTTACGGTCCCCACCCCATGCCTGAGCGCGTATTGCGATCGAACCTGTGCGCCCTGCTGCTCGCACTGCAGCTTCTGTTCTGTCTGATCGTCCCAGTCAGCGCGTCGGCGGACGCTCCGGGTGAAAGGCTGAACGTCGTCGTCACGATCCCCGTGCTCAAGGACTTCGTCGAGCAGGTCGGAGGGCCGCATGTTTCGGTGACCTCATTGCTGAAGGGGTACGAGAACGAGCATACCTATTCCCCGAAACCAAGCGACCTCATCGCCGTGCGCAAAGCCCGCCTGCTGTTTCAAGTAGGGATTGGACTGGAGGTATGGGTATCGCCCCTCGTGAAGAATGCCGGCGGACCTTCCCTTCATGTCGTCACCACATCGATGGGGATAGGGCTGATCGGCGATGCCCACGTTGCTGACGACGCCCATGCCGGCGAGGAGCCAACGGCCGGAGGAAATCCGCACATCTGGCTCGATCCGGCCAATGCGGTCACGATGATCAGACACATCACCGAAGCGTTGATCCAGGCCGATCCGGATCACGCGGACGATTATCGTAAAAACCAAGCGGCCTATATTACGCGGCTGGACGGACTGCAGACCGAACTGAGCGGCAAGGTCAAGAACTTGGCAGACCGGAAATTCGTGGCGCACCACCCGGCTTGGCCCTACCTGGCCAGGCGATTCCGATTCGATATCGTCGGGACGATTCAGTTGCAGTCGGGAGGGGAGCCGAGCGCACATCATATCCAAGAGCTGATTCAGACGATGAAGCGGCACAAGGTCAGAGTCGTGGTCTCCGAAATTCAACTGAGTCAAAAATTTCCCGATCTCCTGGCAAAGGAGACCGGTGCACGCGTCGTGATACTGACGACCCTTCCGGGCGGATTGCCTCGAACAGACACCTATCTCGACATGTTGCGCTACAATGTGCTCCAATTGCTCAATGCACTCGAAGCCGCTTGACCAAGCCTCCCTTCCGTCGCACGCCCCGGAGATGTGAGCGTGTCATTCCGTTCACAGGCCATCATTCGCTTCGACCATGCCACATTCCAGTTTCCGGGCGTCGTGGCGCTCGAAGACATTTCGCTGGACATCAACGAAGGGGAATTCATCGGCGTCATCGGCCCGAACGGATCCGGCAAAACGACTCTGTGCCGGGCGGTGTTAGGTTTGATGCCGCCGACTTCCGGACATCTCAGAATTTTTGATTGCGCGTGCGACAAATTGCGTTGCCACCATCGGGCCAGAATCGGTTATCTGCCCCAAAAGGGAGCGGTCGATCGGAATTTTCCGGTTACGGTCCTTGAAACCGTCATGATGGGGAGATACGGCGCCCTTGGGCTGTTGGCGCGTCCGACACGGCGGGACCGAGAAATCGCCGTCGATGCCCTCGCGCACGTCGGAATGGATGCACATCGCGACACGGCGTTGGGGCGGCTGTCAGGCGGCCAACAGCAACGGGTCTTTATTGCACGAGCGCTTGCGCAGCAGCCCAAGGTATTGTTGCTGGACGAACCGACGACCGGACTGGATATTCCTACGCAGCACAGCGTCATCGATCTCGTGCAGAAGCTCCATGAGGAGCTCGGACTGACCGTTCTGCTCATCACACATGACATCAATATGATCCGTTCTCGCGTGGATCGATTGGTGCTGTTGAAAACCCGCTTGTTCGCTTCAGGCCCTCCCGCGGAGGTGTTGAAGCCGGACATCCTGCGTCGGGTCTATGGAAAAGACGTGGTCATCACCGCACACGATACCATCCTGGTCGAGGACTATCACCACCACCATTGAAACCGGGCCATGCTGGAACTTTTTGCCTACGATTTCATGCAGCGTTCGGTGCTGGCGGCGGCCTTGGTCGGGGGCCTGTGTTCCGTCGTCGGCGTGTTCGTCGTCCTGCGGGGTCTGGCTTTCGTGGGAGCCGGAACCGCTCACGCCGCGTTTGCCGGCGTCGCGCTCGGATATTTGATGGGATGGTCGCCGCTGGTATTGGCCGTGCTGTTCGGTTTGACGACCGTGTGGATCACCGGCTGGGTGGAGGAACACGGCCGCATGAAGCTGGACGTGTCGATCGGCATTCTTTATACCGCCACGATGGCGCTGGCCATCCTGTTCATCGGACTGATGAAGACGTACAACGCCGAGGTCTACGGTTACCTCTTCGGAAACGTCCTATCGGTCACCGACGACGAGTTGCGTACGATCATATGGCTCGGCATCTTTATCATCGGGGTGCTGCTGCTGTTTTCCAAGGAACTGTATTTCATCGCGTTCGACCAAGAAATGGCCGAAGCATCGGGTGTGCCGGCCCGTCGGATTTTTTTCCTGTTGCTGAGCCTCATCGCTCTGACCGTCGTCGTATCACTCAAGACGGTCGGTGCGATTTTGGTCTTTGCGATGATCCTGATTCCCGCATCGACGGCGTATCAGCTGACGCACAGCCTGTCCACCTTGACCTGGTATTCTCTGTTCATCGGCACGAGCACGGCGGTGTGCGGCGTGCTCATCTCCGCGCTGTGGGACGTCCCCTCGGGTCCTGCCATCGTCCTCCTGGCCACAAGCCTCTTTTTCCTATCCATTCTGTTTTCTCCCAAGAGACGCCGTTCGGCTGCCTAATGAAACCGGCTTCTAGAGGGAAGGGATCGGAATCCCAGCACCTCGACGGTCTTCCTGCGGCCTGCTGAGAGAATAATTGATCGACTCGTCCTTGAACCGGAGAGCATGAAGCGGGAGGGAGTCGGAAACCGCGGTCGTGAGTGGGACTATCGTGTCATTACGGTTTGGCTTGCTTCGATCTGCTCCACACCATCCCGGTCTGTTCCTTGGCGCTGAATCCCATCTTTTCATAGAAGGCCGGCCGCCGCGTGCACAGCCAGAAGAGTTCGACCCGACGCAGCCGAGGATGATGAAGGATGCGTTGAACGATCTCCGTTCCGATGCCTTGCTTCTGGTAAGCCTTGTCGACGATCACGTCCCATATCGTCGCCCGGTAGACGAAATCAGTCAAAACACGCCCAAAGCCGACCAGATGCTCCCCATCCCATGCGCTGAGAATGAGATCCGTGTGTCGCAGCATTTCCTTGGCGTCCTCGAGGGTCCGATCTTTGGCCCAGGGTGCTTGGTGGAAGAGGCCGAGGAGCTGTGCCGCCTGAAGATCCTTCTTGTCGGAAAAAACCACGGCGGTCTTGAGGGCGGAAGGCATCTTGTACTAAAGTATCTCCCCGCGAGTAGGTCCAAACGGCGCTAGTGTACGAGGAAACTCATGGCAACGCAAGTCCGCAGCTGTCCAAAATGTTTTCAGTTGATGTGGTTGAAGCAGGACGATTACGAGTTGCTCGACGAACACACGATTCGCGCCAAATGTCCCCATTGCGGTTCCCTGGTCCGGTTCAAACTGATTTCAGAAGGGGCCAATGCGGCGGGGCCGAAAATGGGACACTGATCTCAAAGATAGTTCTGAATTTAGAACTATCCCCTTAAAGTCCTCGTCCTGCTCCATCCAATTCCGGTTTGTTACCGGGCAATATTTTGTGTAGCGCCGCGCGGTAATCGAGGAGCCTCTTCTCGTCCGTGCGGCCGACATCTGCCTCTTTCTCTCGCTGCATCCGTTCCAGATGATCGAGGACGGCCAGAAGGGGTTGGACCGAACCGAGTAACTTTCCGACTTCAAAGGCTTCCAGCGATTCGACCAGGAGCTCGTTCAATCCTTTGTACGGGGTGCCGGCGCTCTGCTGGCGGAATCGTGAAACAATCTGCTCATATTCCTCGATAGCTTCCGGCTTCGGCCTGATGCCGGTCGGCACCACCGTCAGGTAGACGATCGACGGGAGTTTGACCGCATAGGCCTTCAGTTGCGACGTCAGTCCGCCGACGGTTTCAAGCACATCTGTACCGGTCATGCGTCCACCCTTTTCGCATAGGACAATGAAGAAACGCTCTTCCCTTGGTTTTGGCCAGGAAGCGTCTGCTCCAGACGCCGCCTGACGTCTTCCATATCTTCTGGTGACGATACCGTATACTCCCGGAACTCGCCTGTCGTTGGATGGGTGAACCCCAAGGTCCTGGCATGCAGCATCACCCTTGGGATGTCCAATTCTTCGATCCGGCAGACCTTGCGTCCTCCGTAGGTCGGGTCGCCGAGAATCGGATGGCCCAACGAGGACAAATGCACGCGGAGTTGGTGGGTGCGGCCGGTGCGCGGATAGAGCAGGACATGAGCCGCCAGTTTGGCAAATCGGCGATGGATGACATACTCCGTCACGGACGTGCGGGGTCGGGCCGTGCGAGCGGAGAACTTCTTCCGTTCCTTGGAGTCGCGCCCGATGGACAGATCAATCACCCCTCGGCCTGCCTTCGGCACGCCCCACACCAGGGCTTCGTAGACTCGCACGATCGTGTGTTGTTTGAATTGCACGGCCAGGTGCCTGTGGGCCTGGTCATTTTTCGCCACCACCATGACGCCGGACGTCTCTTTATCCAGGCGATGGACGAGCCCGGGACGCTCCTTGCCGCCAATCGTGGACATGGTGCCCCCCGAGGTCTGAAAGTGATGGAGAAGGGCGTTGACGAGGGTCCCGGACCAGTTCCCAGGGGCAGGATGCGCGACGATGCCGGAAGGTTTGTTCAAGACCAGGAGATGCTCGTCTTCGAATAGAATCTCCAGGGGAATGGCCTCGCCTTTGATCTCCAAAGGCTCGGGCTTCGGCACATCCATCGTAATCTTGTCGCCCGGCTTGATCTTCTGACTCGGTTTGACGAGTTCACCGTTGATGCGGATCCTTCCCAGGTTGATGAGCCGTTGAAGGAGCGAACGGGAGACGTCGTGTTCCCGGTTGACCAGAAACACATCAAGGCGCTTGGGCTGTTCGCCGGAGGTGATGACAAATTCCGTGATCATCCCCGTCACGCTACTAGACTGTTTCCTAGAAATGCAATCCGAGATTCACGGTGTTGCCTCCTCCCGGTGAGAAGACTATTCTTAATCCTTGGTCATCGATGTTGGACCGTGGCCAAGGGAGGTCCGAAGATGAAAGCTATGGTTTATTTCGGATTGAGCATATTGATCCTGAGCGTCCTGCCGGCCGTGACAGAAGCGTCGGAGCATGACGGCATTCCTCCCGAGACGGTGGCGGACTACATCCATGCCGTTATTGAAGCAGACCGGACGTTCTATACCATTCATGTCGTGGAGCGCCTGCAGAAAGGGGAAGGACCCGTTGCAAGCGAGGATTGGCGCGCCAAGAAGAACCTGTTGCCGCTCCCGGCCCAATTCCTGAGGGAATCGAGTGATTTGGCGGCAAAGACTGGGAGCACGATCCGGTACAGGCTGATCAGTTTATGGCCGATCAATCCCGACAATGCCCCGTATGGCGACGTCGAACGGAAGGGGTTGGAAACCGTGCGGGACCATCCCGAGAGGGCTGCGACGGCCACGGTTACGGTCGGCAAGCAAGTATATTTACAGGCCATCTACCCCGACCATGCCGTCAGCCACGCCTGCATCGCGTGTCACAATGCCCATCCCCGAAGCCCGA
>DAOLIU010000072.1:0-16365 GCA_035328385.1 Nitrospira sp.
AACAGGTCGGCATTGGAGCCGCCGGCCGCCGCCTGAATCGCGGCGGCGAACGGATACGCGACGGTTCCTGTCAGCGCATACTCGAATTCAGCGGCAGACAGCGCCTGAATCTGCGCCCGGGACGTAAATCCGCGGGCGTAGAGCGCTTCGAGCAGGGAAAACTGCATGGCGGCCGGTCCGACGCCGGTGGTCGCACGCAGCAGCTCGTCGATCGTTTGCAGCGCGTTGAGCAGCCAGGCCTGCGCTTCCGGATGTCCCGGGAAGACCGTCTGCAGGGCGTTCACGATCGCGGGCGCGCTCCAATTGGCCACCGGAAAGGCGAAGCCGGGAGCGGCGGCGAGGAAGGCCGCGAACGGATCGCCGTCGGCAATCGGAATCGAGCGCGCGTTGGCAAGGGCTCCCGCCGGAGGCGCCGGCGCGATCGACAGCACCTCGAAGTACTTGCGGAGTTGGCGGACGAAGGCCTCGACCCGTTCCTCCGGCGTTCCGGGATTGGTGAAGTCCGGAAGCAGGCCGACGTTGGCGGGCAGGAAAAAGGCGTACCATTGCTGCACCGTTCGCGCCTTGAGCTGCGCCACGTTCGCCACCGGGATCGCCTTGATGGCCGCGATCAGCGCCGTCGACGCCGGCGTGACGACCGTCTGCTGCGTGACGACGACCAGCACGAGATCGAGGTGGCCGGGGACGAGCGCGGCGGGAAACGGGTTCTGCTGCCAGAACGCGTCGATCGACGGGCCCATCTCCGCGAGCCATGCCGAGACCAGCGCATCCACGTCCGCGTTGAGCGGACAGAGCGGAGGATGCTGCACGCGTCCCCGTCCGATGGCGACGAGACGCCGGGCGGCGTTCTCGGGCGTCGTGGCCGCCGCGGCAATAATGTTGGCGTCGATCGCCGCCTTGATCGACGCGACGAGGCGCGACTCGTCGTCGTCGGTCGCCATCCGGTAGCGTTCTTCGGCGGTGACGTTCGTCGCGAGGACGGCGGAGAGCGCGTAAAAGTAGTCCGCCGGAACCTGGAAGTCGAGCGTCAACCCGCCGTCGTCCAGGATCACCGCCTCCGCCTGGCGGAACGTCGAACCGGGCGTCGGCGGCGTGCCGGTTTCGACGGGGAAGCGGAGCCCCACCCGCCCCGGATTCGCGCTCTGCTGCTCCGCCCATACCCCGGCGGATGCCGCGAAGACGTATTGCGCGAGACGGTCGGAGTTGGCGTTCTGCAGCGCATAGTAGCCGAGCAGCGCGGCTTCGTATTGCTTTCGATCCATGTCCGCTTTGTCGCGTTCGTCGGTGCTCCACGACGAGTCGGTCTGCGGGCGCGTGTACAGGTCCTCGAGCCGGCGGTTGTTCGGCCGATCGGGCGGCGGCGCGATCTGGCGGTTCCAGACGATCTCGCGCGCGACCTGGCGCGACTGCGCCGCGGTGAGCGGGCTTCGATTGGCCAGCGTGGCGCCGCCCCCCGGATCCTGGGCCAGCACCTTGTCGACGGCGTTGCGCAGCGGCGCGAATTTCGGCGGGCTGCCGTCGGCCGGCAGGTCCACGAACGCGGCATTCGGATCGAGCGCCACGACCGGATCCGGCAGCGTCACCACGACCGCCGGCGGATCGACGGCGATGTACGTCTGGGGATTGTTCGAGATCGGCGCGTTCGGCTCGACTTTCACGTTGAAGTCGAGCCGTTCGTAAGCGACGAGCTGCGCGCCCTGCTTGATTTCGAGGCGGAGATCGGTGGTGTTGAACTCGGCCGCCGGCGGGTTCAGTTCGATGACGGCCGTCGCCACGGCTTCGAGGCGCACGTCCGGCGAGGGAGGCGCGGGCAACGGGTTCACCTGTACCGGATACACGGAGAAGTGCTGCACGATACGCTGGTTGGCGGGCGTGAACGCCGGTCCGACCGCATCGATCCCCGTGTTGGGGACCCATGCCCCCTCCGCCTGTCCGACCAGCGTGCCGTCCGCGGAGTTGCCGAACGACAGGTCGAACGCGCGGATCGACAGGTTGGCCAGATAGCCGCTGAAATTGGCGCCGCTGGTCGGCTTCATGGGTACGAGGCGGACGAGGATGACGTGTGGCATGTCGATACCTTTCTAGCAGTGTGTTGACAAACTCCGTGAAGACCCCGGAAAGGGCGTCGTATCTGAGATCACGGATGCCATGTGCCCCGCAGGCTGCAAGTTGCGTGGTCCGCGTTTCAGCGAGTCGCCGCGTTCATGTCGCATCGTTGTACGGCGTCCAGCCCGAGAGAATGCGTTCCTTGAGAAGCGTGTCGTTCCAGACGCCTCGAATCGAAAGCCGTCGTATCTCATCCGTCAGCGGGCCGACGCGCACTTCCTTCTCACCGTCCCACAACCACCAGTCGGCAACCCGCCCCGTCCTTGGATCCGCGATCCCGTCCCGGAACGTCGGGAACCGTTTCGCCTGCTCCGAGAGCGGCACGTTCCCCGCGATCGACACGATCTGTCGCTTCAGCGCCGCCGCGAGAGGGAAAAAGGTCAGGAATGTCGGCTCCCCCGCGACTACGGCCGCGAGATCGGCGGGACGCTCCGCTTTCCGGTCCGCGAACACGCGGAGCAACGCTCCGTACATCGGGTGCTGGTGTGAATAGTGCGCGTACGCAAGTCCCTGACCAGTGTCGATTTCGACCACGTCGCCAATCTTCGGTCGTGACATGCCCACCCTCCTTTGTTGTCTTAGAAACCGGGGTATCCGACGTCATGCAGAAGCTGGCGCCCCCTGATGAGCGCGTCGGCATAACGCGGGTTTGTGCGTGCAATGCTGTTGATCTTATTGATCAGTGTGCCGCCGTTCTTGCTTAGACCGTGGAACTCGATCAGCACCTGCTCGACCGCGCGGGCGTCGGCCCGGGAGAGATTGGTGAGACCCGGGATGCCGGAGATGACGATTCCCTTGCTGCCGAGATGTTCCGCGGCGCGCCGCTCGAGGTTATTCGTGATGCCGATGTAGATCGTCCGGCCGTCGACAACCGAATGATAGACGACATTACCACCGCCGGCGGCCAAGGTGGTCGTCGCATGCGCGGTCACGTTCGCGGCCGTATGGGCGGTGACCGTGGGCGCGGTATGGGCCGCGACTTCGGGCGCTGCGTGCGCCGCGATCTCGGGCGCCGCGTGTGCCGCGACCTCGGGGGTGGTGTGTGCGACCACGCTGGCGCCGCCGCGGAACAGCAGTTTTCCGCCGCCCACGACCAGCGACTTCACCAAAAAGACGTCGCTGACGGCCATGGCGCCCCAGAAGACGCCGCGCACATAATTACCATGTTGGAAATGATTGATCGATTCCCTGCCCGACCCCCAAATGGGGATCAGGCTTTCCCCGAGCCCGGGCTCGCCGACGCTGCCGTCGTCCGACGGCTCGTCGGCGCCGGCGTCCGGGTCGGGCGTGGCTTCCGGGGCCAGCTCCGGCTCGGGAGCGGAATCGGCCGGGGCGGTCGTGTCGGAAGGATCCCAGTCCCGTTCGCCCCACGCCGCTTCGAGTCCTTCCTGGCTCCATGGCCCTACCGCGTTCGCCTCGAAATCTTCAAAGGTGTCGTACTGCGACGGATCGTTCGGGTCCGGCATCGCCGGTTCGTCGGCGTAGCACACGGCGGTTGACGGGTCTTCATACGAACTCGTCGAGACGCTGTCGTCCGGAACCGTGGGGTCGACCGGATCGATGCACGTCGCAACGGATGGATCGCACTCGCGGCCCGTGGGATCGGCGCCCATGACGGGGCTCGACCGGACGTACTCGTAGAGGTTTGGCCCGTCGACCATCCCGCTCGGGTCCGGTGACGTCCACCTCGCCAGCCATGGCGCGTAGTAGCGCGCTCCGTGATAGGTAAACCCGGTTTCCTCGTCTCTCTCCTTGCCGGTAAACCGGTAGCGCTTCCGGCTGACGTTGAGGGAGGCCGGTTGCGCCAGGAAGGCCGTCTCCCCGTACGGATAATATTCCTCTCGGGAGAGAATCCCGGCGCGCTCGTCCAGCTCCACGCAGGCGCTGCCGAGGTGATCGGCGAGCTGGTATCGGATCGATCGTGTGGCGCCGCGCGATTCCACGATCGCGACACGTCCGACCCCGTCGGTGACGTGGATCGATTCACGCTCGTCGCCCCGGGATGTCCGCTCCACCTCGTACATGCCGAAGTACACCCGCTCGAGGACCGGAACGCCGTTCTTCGACGTTCGGACCTTGCGGACGCGTTCGCCCGATCCGTCGTAGACGAAATGCGTGCCCGCCTTCCCGCCCGCCTGGCGGACGGTGAACCGGAGCTGGTCCTGGAAGTTCCAGGCCAGTTCCGGCAACTGCGGCGTCGACAGCGTGTTGCCGTGCACGTCGTACGTGAACTGCTCGTGAATCGAGCCGACACGGGAACCGGTCAGGCGGTTGTTCTCGGCAATCGACCCATACTCGTGCACCCGGCGCCACCGGTTGCCGTCCGCGCGGTGAAGCAGCTCGAGTAAATTGCCGACGGCGTCGTAGCTGAATTCTTCCCGATAGCGCCGCAGGGCCTGCCCGTCGGCCGGCAGCGGTGAGTTCACGGGCGGAATGTCGAAGTCGCCTGCGCTGAAACGGTCGCCGAACAGGGCGTGTTCCCGTCCCGTGGCGGCGATGAGCCGGTATAACGCGTCGTACTCGTACCGCGAGCCGGCATCGACGGCCTGGTTGCGGAAGAACACCGTCGGCTGCGCCGCGTCGCGAATGGCGGTGATGTTTCCCCTGGGATCAAAGGTGTAGGTCAGATCTTGCAGCCGGGCACCGTCCGCTTCGCGCGTGCTGCGGGTCCGCGTGAGCCGAAACGTGAGCGGGTCATACTCGTGTCGCGTTGAAACACCATTGCCGTAACGGATTTGCTCGCGCTGCGCCTTGGCGTTGTAGTCGATCCGTTCGACTACGATTTCGCGCGCGGGACCCCCGCGATAGCTGAGTTCGATCCGGCATAATTGATTGCCCTCGTCGTAGAGCGGCCATGTGACCGTGTGGTCCGGCGTCGTCCGCGAGGTGGGGCGGTTCAAGGCGTCATACGTAGTCTGAGACCGGTAGGCCTTGGATTCGAGCGGCACGGGCTCGCGCCAGTCGGGCTCGTCGCGAAATGCGGTCGTGAGCTGGCGAATGACGGACAGAAGGTTCCCCTTGAAATCGAACCGCTCGTTCGTAACGACCCCTGCGGCGTCAAAGAGCTGGACGGGATTTCCACGCAGGTTACGATCGAGTGCGTCCGGGACGCTCTCTCCGTAGACCGTACGCTCGGCGAGACGTTCTTGGCCGTCGCGGTCGCGAACGTAGACGGCAATCGGACGCCGAACGATGTCGTGGACCGTACGAACGCGCCGGCCCACTCCGTCGAACGAGAGGAGCGGTTGGGTGCCGATGTCGGCCAACGTCCAGCGTTCGCCGGCGTCCGCGCTCCAGCGGTGGATGATGGCGCCGACGAGGTTGTACTCCGTGCGCATCACGACGCGTCCGAGCGCATCCTCGACCAGGCGAGGGGCATTCTCAATGTCACGCGTGATCCGGCTCGTCAGCCGTTCCTCCGGGAAGCTGTCGCCTTGTCGGCGGCGGTTGTGGGCGACGGCAAGGAAGACGCGGCCCAGCGCATCGAGATGCGCAACGGCCGGCGTTCCCGCGTGGACCGCCGCCTGCTTCGCGGCGATTTGCTGATCGGCGCCCAGCGCGCCGGCCACGCGCCGGGCGTACCAGGACGGCGTCGCCGCATCCGGCAGGCTCCCCACCAGCGAGGCGATGTCCGGATCGCCGCGCAGGTGAAGCAGCGTGGTGTCGTTCGCATCCCACGTCTCCTGACGCCACGGTTCATACACGGTCTTGGCATAGGTCCCGTCCGGCTTGAGCGTGGCGACGATCCGCCCGATTGAGTCATAGACCAAGATCGGACTCACGCCGTGGCGCCGGTCGAACTCGAATCCGTGCGTGGCGCTGAAGGATGGTTCGTATTCGCGGACGGGCTGGCCTTTGTTGTTGAAGACGGTCCAGCCGCTGGTGATCCAGCGCGGGTCGCAAAACCGGCCGTCGACGCAACCGGGGGCCGCTTGAGCTTTCTTTTGGATTTCGCGGCCGAAACCGTCCGAATAGACGAGTCCGTGTTGGATGGCGACGGTCGCGCCCGCGTCGACGTCCGCGTCGTGGATTTCGCGCTGCAAAGACGAAGACGCCGCCGGTCGTCGCCGTCGCGCGAAGGCCTCGAGGTCGTAGACAATCCGGGTCGTCGCCCGGCCGAGCAGCGCCGCGGAATCGGCCAGAGGATTGTCGAAATGGGCCGAGACCGTGGCCTCGTCGAGATCCGCGGCGAAGCCCTCGAGCGAGTCTCCGGCCGCTTCGCCCGTCTTGCCCATCAGCGCCGTGCCGGTGACCATCCCCAGGGTGTCGAACGCCAGCTCCGTCCTGTTGCCGTTCGGATCCGTGGCGCGGAAGGGCGCAAGCACGCGGTAGTCGTAGTCGAAACTCCTCTGATTCCCCACCCCGTCGGTCACCGAGACGATCGCCAGACGGTAGGCGTCGAAGGTGCTCCGGGTGTCGTGACCGAATGGATCGCGCACCCGTCGAGGGAGAAAGAAGGCGGCGGAAGCCTCCTCCAGTTCCACTCCGCTCGGTGCGTCTTCGACGGAATAGAACACCCGTCCGGATGGCCGCCAGAGATTGCCGTCGCCGTCGAGATCGACGTAGCCGCCGGACTCCACGAGCGCGGCAAGCGACTCCTCCGTTCTATGTTCGAAGACGGAGTCGAGCAGCCCTCCGGGAAAAGCCAGCGTGTAGTGCTCGCCGGGAAGGCCCAGCGATTCGAGAACGCCCAGCGGCAGGTGTGCGGCGAGATTGTTGGCCCGATACCGGGTGCGTTGGGAATCAAGCAGCCGCCGATACGCGCCTTGGGCCGGCGCGCGCAATCCTTGCCAATCGCCGGGCGGGACCTCCCGGCCGGCGGCGCCGACCTCCGCGATGAGCCGGCGCATCTCCTGGTAGCCGAAAAGATTCGTCGTGTGCGGCCTGTCCGCAGCCGGGCGGCAGTTCCCAATCTCCCAGCGGCGCGCCGTCACGGGCAAGGGTGTCCGGAACGCGTCCGGCAGACTGACGACGTTGGAGTAAGTCCCTTCGGAGTAGGTGACCCACGTCCGCCCTTGCCGCGCATGGTCCGCCGGCGTGAGCTGTTCCGCGTCGGCGGGATAGCGCCGGCCGTATGCGATCGATACTCCTTCGAGCACGCTGCCGAATGCGTCGACGCGCAGAGTCATCTGATGCGCGACGCGCGGGTCGGCTCGCGGGCGCCCGGCCGTGTCGTACAGGGTCCGGTCGTACTGGAATGTCACGCTCTCCCGCAGGTGGGTGTGGAAGACCGCATATCGCAGCCTGCCGCGAGCCTGGAGCAGCCGAATCGTGTGCTGCGATTCCGAGACGGTGTAAGGCCGCGCGGACGCGGAACCGCCGTCGAGGGCGTAGATTTCCTGCCGGAGCGTGGCTCCCTTCAAGGCGCGGCACGCTTCGCGTGCTTCCTCGGGCGTCAGGCCCGGGGGAAGCACGGTGTCCGGCAGCGAAATGGATCGGCCGTCCTCGCGGTAATACTCCCTCTCGTAGTCGCGGGAGATGCGCCGGCCGTCGTCGTAGTGACCGGTGTGAAACCAGCTCTTGATCAGCACGGGGGGGAGCCGGTGCGCCGAATCCCAGTTCGCCGCGCCGTCCAGCGCGCCGATGTATTCGGAGTCGACCTGTTCGACCATCCCGAATCCGCGAAATTCCCGCTCCACTCCGTCGTAGTGTCCGTGATGATACCGGTACGAACTGACGAAGCGGTTGTTGGAGACGTGATCGATCGTCTCGACCGTTTTGACCACGTGCACGGGAAACGGCAGACGGGTGACCCAGGGCCGTCCCGCCTCGAGATCCGCGAGGTAGAACTCCGTCGACGATGCATAGGTGAGACGCGTCTCGGCGCCGAGCTGATTTTCCCACCGGACCAGCAAGTGCGGTTTCTCGCCGCACATGAGGTCGATATAGCGCACCGGGCGCCACGAAGCGCCCGGAAGCGCCGTGGACCACACCAGACAGGCGGTGCCGCGGCCGAGGAGATCGACGACGTCCAGCGACATGCCGTCGGTAAGGATCATCTCGGAGATGCGGCGCGGCGCGCTGAGCGCGTTGCCGCTTTCGTTGAGAAAGATCGTGACGCCGCGGCGTCCGGCGTAGAGGAGATCCGTGGTTCCGGATCCGTCGGTGTCGGCGAGGCGGAGACGGCGCGCATCGAAGACGCCGTCTTCGTCGAACCACGGCGCACCGTCCATGGTGACTTTCGGTCCGAACCGTCCATGGCCCAGGTTCGGCCAGTAGCAGACTTCCCCGTTGCGGATGCGTACGAGATCGGTGAGCCCGTCCCCCGACATGTCGGCGAGGAACACCGACTGATCCGCCTGTCCGAGCAGCACGCGGGGACCGCCCTCGTCGTTCCACGGAACCCGCACGCGGACCGCTTCTCCGAATCCTCCGTCGCCGAGCGACGGGTGCCACGTTATGGCCTGGTCGTCGGTAATCAAAATGTCGGCGAGGCCGTCGCCGGAAAGATCGGCGAAGTGGACGTTGGGATCGGTGAAATCGACGACGGGAAGCGAGGAGAACGGACGGAACGGCGTCCAGCCCGCGTCGGCGGTGCGATCGAAGAATCCCCCGGCGCCCGGCGCGAGCGTGGCGAACTCCAGCCGGCCGTCGGCATCGAGGTCCATGAGCTGGGACCGGCCGCCTTCGAGCGGGGGCACTTCCCGTACCGCTTGGACCGGGCCGAAGCGGCCCTCGCCGCGATTCGGCTTGTAGAACCATGCACCGCCCTGGGTCGTCAGCACGCCGGCGATTCCTTCGCCGTCGAGATCGATCCATTGATAGCCGTCGCCGGAGAGACCCGCGGGCAGATTGTTGAGGCTTTCCTGCGCAAGGTCGCGAATCGTCCACGTCCGTGGCGCCGGATCGTCGAGCGGACTCTCGGAGTAGTGCAGATGCAGCGACGGCAGCGACTGTTGGCGGTACCGCCCGTTCCCCATCGGCCGGTAGCCCGATTCCGTGACCCGCGACAGGCGCGTTCCGTTCGGTTTCTCGTGATAGTCGAAATGGAGCGCCCGCACCAGCGTGCAAGGCTCGCCGAGCATTTCGGGCATGCGATGCGTGACGAGGATGCGGCGGCATAGGCGGTACGTGCGGATCTCAAATCCGGCGCGCGTGCTCGAGAACGGGTCCAATCGTAAGGCCCGCGGCCG
Source organism: Nitrospira sp. (assembly GCA_035328385.1). Taxonomy (GTDB): domain Bacteria; phylum Nitrospirota; class Nitrospiria; order Nitrospirales; family Nitrospiraceae; genus Nitrospira_C. The sequence goes on from DAOLIU010000072.1 coordinate 9,240, forward strand.
CGGCGCCCGGTCCGCCCAGCGGACGACGTCGAACCGGTCGGTCGGATCGAGGCAGTCGAACGATTCGTCGCCGTAGTCGAAAACGATTTCGAAGAGCCAGTCTTTGGCCGGATCGTCGGCCGGTTTCGAAAGGTGAGAGGTCCGTCCGTCCTCCTTCGAGGGATCCAGCAGGTGCGGCGTTCGGTTGCCGTACCGAATGCGCTTCACGTAGCGGTTGGCCGTTCGTACCCTGAATCGCTCGTTGGGTCGCCGGATGTCGACGCCATCGTCTCCCTCGGCGGCGTAGTCGTATTCGATCGCGTTGCCGCGATCGTCGTAGCTGCGGCAAATCAGCCAGGTGAACGCGCGCCGGCCGTCGTCGGGATCGGCGATCCGCGACTCGGCGGTGTCGCCGTAGACGCTGAGGACGTTGTCGCGCGAGATGGTCCGCCAGTGCGTGTCACCGTCGGAGATCCGGGTCCAGCTCTCGATGCGGGCGAATGCGCCCTCGATCCGCGGCCGATAGCCGCGGACGAAATAGCCGTCCGCGACCCGATGCGCGATCCACGGGCCGTCGTCGGCCGCAACCGGCACCAAGTCTTCGGATCCCGACAACAGGAAGATGTCGGAGGCTGCATCGGCGCCCGGAATGTCCTCCGCCCTGCGCGCGAAGGGCGCGTAGCGAGGCACGCCTTTGTCGACCCGCCGCGAAATCGAGGGCAGTCCGATGCTCCAGCCCAGTCCGTGCGATGCATTGCCGGCGCCCGAACTGTAGGACAGCGCCACGGCAGGCTGAAAATCGTTGCGGCTCTTGGGAAAAGGGATCGGGATGGCGAGTGTGCCGGTGCCGTTCGCCGCGTTCGTTTGAAATTTCTCGCCGACGCCCCGGATCGCTCCTCCCCCTTTGGGCAGGCTGATGTGCGGCGCGGCGAACGGTGACGTCGTTTCCGGCTGTTTCTGTTCCGCTGGCATGACCGGTTTGGAATCAGCTCGTGGGACTGACGCGCGCTTTCAATGTCTGCGAGCGCGGCGTGTCGTGCGGCGGCAGCTTCCGGCAAGACATTCGCTTTGTGCAGACGTCACTCTTTTCCACAGCGGCGTACCGACGAACGGATGCTCGTGAGTAAGTACTGCGCATGCGAGTCGTGATCACCGCATGCAGTCGTCTCCTCCTACCTAATGTGGATTCTCGTGGAACGCAATAGGGCCCAATGGCTTTCTGTAGAGCCATTTGCACTGTCTCTTGTGACAGACACGTCGATCAGCGGATCGCTGCTCGAAGGAGTGTGCGGTGGGATTTCAGGAGCAAGTGATCGACTTTGTTGGTGGTGAACGCGAGTCTGCTATCTCATGATGCGGGGCCGCATCACGCGGCGCATCGAGGCCGTTGTCATGCTGCCGCGTCGCCGGCCTGTATCGCATCTCCCCGCTTGATCATTCCCCCGGTGACGACGGCGGCATAGACGCCGACATAGCCCTTGGCGTGTTGGACGGCCGTTTTCAAGATGCCCGTGTCTCTCGGAAGATCGCCTTGAGGAAGAGTCGTCATGACGCAGCGGGCGCAGGGACCTGTAATCTTCAGTTTCACGCCACCGATCGTCACCGTCCGGCCGATCCACCCCTGTTCCACGAAACCCGACGTATCCGTTCTCCCCGACTCGTTCCCTCTTCCCGTCTGCACGACCACATTCGGGCGGAAGCGCGGTACCTCGAAGCGGCCGGTCGGATGGAACCGATGAAGACGATCAAGCGTGGCGGTAGTCACGAGATGAACGAGAGCTCCGTCGAAAAACGTACCGGTCGGGAGTGTGAACTCCTGCACCGTGTCGGGCTGGTCGATCCCTTCCATGTCGAGCCGGTATTCTTCGGACGTTCCGCTCCAAGCCGGCAACGAAGCGTGGACGCCCGAGACGTGGCCCCGCTCGGCCTTCGCCACGGTCACGGTTCGATTCAAGATCCGCGACAGGACCTGATCGCATTCATCCGCCGCCGTACTGACGGTTTCTCCGTTCGGCAGCGTGATGCGGACGGCCGGAAGGGCCATGCCGGTCTTGGGAGGTTCGACGAACGCGGCGCGGAAGGCGAACATGGCGGGCCACTTGCCGGGATTCTTCGCGGTGGCCGCCCTGCCATCGGTGCGATCGATCAATGCGTAGGCACGATCGCCAAGCACCCCGTACGACGTCAATTCAGCTGCCGTCAACTCCTCTCCCCTCATCGACTTGATCGGATACCGCCACAACGACGCAATCGTTCCCATTTCGACTGACATAGAATAGAGCCTCCTGCATGCGGGTGAAGCCGGCAATGTATCGCAATCCTAACTAGTTTGGAAGCCGATCCGTCGAGCGTGGGACAACTTGCCATCGGAAGCACCGAAGTTTGTCATTCCCGCCGGAGCGGGCATCCAGTCACGGCCTTCTCCTGAGCATGGAGTCGTGATCGAAGAGTGGATGCCGCCTTCGCGGGCATGACGCAAGAGGACACTGACCCCACTACCCGTCGAACCGTGACCCGGATCGAGAAAGACGTCCTGCCGGTTCAGCGATGGAAATATCGTTCGGTAGGGATGAGCGGATGGAAGTACAGGTGTAGCGCATTGCTGGGCGTCGCACAGGTCGCATAGAGGCGCGGCTTACAAGACCGTTGACAGGAGCATGGCCGAGGCGTATGAGAGAACTAGACAAACAAAATAAGAGGAGGCCAGCCGTGGAAGACCTCACTCCACCGGACCTCAATGGCCCGCCGAGATAGAGGCGGGTTTCGCGTCGGTCACATCGGCCGATTTTGAAGCGGCCACATAAGCCCGTGTAGGGAAGACCGACAAAGACGCCTCTTTTCCTCTCTCGCCTCTATCTCGTGCGGGTCCCCCACGCAGTCTTTTCTCGCGAACGGTTACAGTGTCCTAGCGCTCTGCACAGGTGACGTTCTCTGTGCGGTGATGGCGGCCGCAAGCGGTTGCCGACCTGGCATCAGGAGGGACAGAGCGTGTTTTGGGATCGAGCCCATTCATCGCGGGAGCCGGGACCGGCCTGTTGGTTCTGCGGGAAAAGCGAGACCGCAGCCCGCAATCTCATTGCGAGCCCCGCCGAACACAGCTGCAAGTCCTGTGGCGTAACCTCAAGACTCCTGATCTGCGAGGAATGCCTGCAGCGGTCGCTGGCCACGGACCGGCCGGGACATGATGCAACCTCCTCCCTGCCTTCAGCGATTCCCAAGCCCACCGACATCAAAGCGATGCTCGACGAGTTCGTCGTCGGGCAGGAGCGCGCGAAGAAGGTGCTGGCGGTCGCGGTCCACAATCATTACAAGCGCATCGTGAATCGCGACCGCCTCAAACACGTGGGGCTTCAAAAGGGCAACATCTTGATGATCGGCTCGACGGGCACGGGGAAAACGCTGTTGTCCCAGACATTGGCGCGGATTCTTCACGTGCCCTTTGCCATCGCGGACGCCACCACCCTGACCGAGGCCGGCTACGTGGGCGAGGATGTCGAAAACGTCGTATTGAAGCTGTTGCAGAATTGCGATTACGACGTTCCGCGGGCGGAGACCGGCATCATCTATATCGATGAGATCGACAAGATCAGCCGCAAGTCCGAGAGTCCGTCGTTGACCCGCGATGTTTCCGGCGAGGGGGTCCAGCAGGCGCTCCTCAAGCTGGTCGAGGGCACCACCTGCAACGTGCCGCAGAAAGGCGGGCGCAAACATCCGGAGCAGGAGTTCATCCGCGTCGATACGACGAACATCCTCTTCATCGCGGGCGGAGCGTTCGTCGGGCTGGATCACATCATCGCAGAACGGACCATCCCGAAGCGGCTGGGATTCGAGACGCACGATCCGTCCGCCGGCATCGACGGCCATACCGAGATCCTCGGTCGCGTGCGGTCGGAAGACTTGCTGAAATTCGGGCTCATCCCCGAGTTCGTCGGGCGGTTCCCCGTCCTCACGACCCTGGCCGACCTCGACGTACCGGCGCTGATCCGCGTCCTCACGGAGCCGCGCAATGCGCTGGTCAAACAGTATCAAGCCCTCTTCGAGATCGAGGGAGTCGACCTGAAGTTCAGCGACTCCGCGGTCAGGGCGGTCGCCCGGCGCGCAGCGCTCATGAAGACGGGCGCGCGGGCGCTGCGTACGATCCTCGAAGAGGTCATGCTCGACCTCATGTACGAAGTGCCCGCCATGGGAGGCGTGAAATCCGTGGAAATCACGGAGGACGTCATCGCCGGGACGGCGCAGCCGCGGCTCGTTTCTTGATCCCATTTCCCCGTTCAGGCGCAAATTCCCCTTGCCCGATTACAGGGAACAAGACCGCGGGTTCTCCTCGTCTCTCTTGCAAACCAAGAACGTGACCGAAACCAGGATTCAGTTTCAGGCCGCCTGTCTCGGCCTCGTTCGCGCCGGCGTGACGTCGATCGACCCATCCCCCTTGTGCGGCAGGTGTGTCCGTCTCCTTTCGGAATCGCTCTCCCGCGCCATCGACCAGGCTTGCACCCAGAGGAGCGCACAGACTGTGACCACACCGATGATCTCGACCATATTGCACCTCCCTGGCGCTATCAACCCGCGGCGCCAAGAATGAGAGTTCCTCTGCTCCGGCGTCGCTTAGGCCGCACGGCGGCCGCTCGACGCCCGCTCGATGTGTTCCTTAAACTCTTCGAGACTTTGCCTTGATGCATCGGACGACCCGGTCTTCGAGCCGAGCAAGGCAAAGCTGACGAACAGCGTCACGACCATCAACACGAGGCCCGCCACGATTCCCCAATAGACGAGCGACATAGGTCACCTGCTCGCGCGTCAGCCGCGCGAGTCCCTTCTCACGGCACTCAGGCGGCCGGCCGATAGACCCATTTGGACGCCTGATGCTGCATCTCGGCCATGGCGATACGGTCCCGTCGCTGGGCAGCCAACGTGATCCCGCCGAAGAAGACGGCCGTCAACAAGACACCGGCCGCGGCAAAGAAGCCCACTGGAATTTCCGGCCAGGAGGCCGGTTCGGTCGTGGCCACAGCCGGTTCTTCGGGAGACGATTCGATTGCCGCCAGCAGCGTGAGCCGATCCTCCAGCGCCTCCGTGCGAACTGCGGCAAGGACCAGGCTTCCCATTTGCGATGCCAGTGCGGTACCGCCTTCTTCCGCCATCCACTGCCCTTGTGTCAGGTGGACCAGTGCCGATCCCATCTGTTCCTGAATCGCGCCGGCCCGGTCCGTGTAGCGTTGGAATGCGTCCACGATGCTTCGTCCAAGGATGGCCTGCCATGTGGAGGCAAACTCCTCGTCAAGCTGTTGTCCTCTCGTCTCGATCGTGCGGATCATGCGGGTGTTGTAGTCCGACAGGTATAAATCGGCGGACAGCGCGCCGCTCCTGACGCCCCGCTTCGTGTCGTTCACGATCGCGCGCCCCATGATGCCCTGGACACGAGCCTGATGGGCAACCGGCATCATTTCCGCCTGACGCCTCACCGCACCGAACGGATTTTCGGCGATGGAGGCGAAGTCATTCGCCGAGATCGTCGCGCGGTTCCATTCGGCGGAGGACTGGGCCATGATCTGATTGGTCCGTTGTTCAAAGATGGCCTGTTCGACCACCGTCCGGCCGATGACGGGTTGGAGCCAGTCGAGTCCGGCTAGACTGGTGACGGCGGGTTGGCTGGACAGGGGCTCGGGAACGGTTACCTGGTAGGTGCCGTTGGCGGCCCCGAAGAGCAGGAGGGCGCCGAAGAGAATCGCACACATGCCGACACCCACGACGATGTCGACGGTATTGTAGCGGTACGACATCACAACCTCCTTTCGCCTTCCGGCAGATCGGCGCGAGGCAAACGCGCGGACCGCCGTACGGCGCAAGCGATATGAAACGGTTGATCAGGAACGGCGAGGCTCGTCACATCCCGTACGGGAATCCGGGAGAAGAGTCGCGCCTGCTTGTTGAGGGAACGAGTTCGAGCGGGGGAGAGGGCACACACGCCATGTCCGTTCCGTTGGATCCGTCTTCCCGGGAGGATCATGGCGGCTACCTCCCTAACGCATGAGGTAGTGTCTTACAGACATTTTACTCTACGCTTCGGTCCATGGCGGGTCAAGAGCGCCCGATCCTATGAGTTTCCCGAGTCGACAGGCTGGACGAGCGGATAGATCAGGTTGAGATCCTGGCGGTTACAATGTGTCGCTCCTGCGAGACCACCAGTTCAAGCGGATAGGCCAGTTCGCGCCACCTATCGATGCCGCCCAATAGCGGCCGGACGCGGCTGATTCCTCTGCGCTTCAACATCAGGGCCATTTTCGCCGCCGTGGCCTCGTTTGGACAGGCGCAGAACAAATTGAGCGCCTGCCGTCCGCGATGACGGCCGAGCTCATACCAGACCATGTCCCCCAGCAAACAGCCGGCCACCGAGAGGCCGGTCAACAGGGCCAGGGACGTTTGTCCGGTGGCTGCGACAGCCCCGGCGCCGAGCAGGATCGGAATGGCGGGGATCGGCACCCCGATCTGTTCGGCCAGAACGGTCCCGAACACCACCAGCTCGAGATGACGGAGCAGAAATTCCAGCGCCTGTTGCATGGAGTGATGGGCCCATCTAGCGCTTGAGCGCGTGGCGCAGCGCGACCGACAGCGAACGCACGTCGTCGTCCCCGTCCTGTCGTTGCCCGTTGACAAAAAAGGTCGGCGTCCCCGTCACGCCGTGCCGGCGGCCGCTGGCCACGTCCGCGCGGATTCGGTCGAAATGGCGATGCGTCGTGAGCGCCTCACCGAACTGTGCTCGATCCAGTCCGATCCTGCCGGCATAGTCCAGCAGATCGTCGTACTCCAGTTCCCATTGGTGCGCGAACAACATGGCATACATCGCCCAAAACTGTCCTTGTGCGGCTGCCGCTTCGGCCGCCTCGGCGGCCTGGAGGGCATGGGGGTGTTTGGCCGCCAGAGGGAAATGCCGGAACACGAACCGGAGCTCACGACCGAAATCGCGCTGCAAGGCTTCAACCGTCTTGAGCGCCGCCCTGGTATAGGGACATTCGAAGTCGCCGTATTCCACGAGCGTGAACGGAGCCGCTGCCTCCCCTTGCACGTGATCCTGCTCCGTGATGACGAGTGCCGGTTCGCGGGCCTGTGGCTCGGCCATCGGGCCTCTCCCTTCAGACTTCATCCAGAT
>DAOLIU010000073.1:0-7693 GCA_035328385.1 Nitrospira sp.
CGGACAGGTGGAGCTCACCGCCGTTCTCGAAGCGCTGCTGTTCGTCTCCGGCGAGCCGCTGCCGCTTGCCCGCCTGGCGTCGACCATCGGGACCGTGTCCAAAGCGGAAGTACAGCAGGCGCTCAACAATCTCCGGGAGCAGTTGGCGCACGACGGCCGGGGGATCCAATTGGTCCAAGTCGCCGGCGGCTATCGGCTCGCGACGAAGGCGGACTGTGCGCCCTGGCTCAAACGGCTGGAGAAGGCCAAAACGGCTCAGCGGCTCTCACGTTCCGCGCTCGAGTCGCTGGCGATCATCGCATACAAACAGCCGCTGGTCCGTGCGGAGGTCGAAGAGATTCGCGGGGTGGAAACCTCAGGGGTCATTCGGACCCTGCTGGAACGGAAGCTCGTTCGCATCGTCGGACGGAAGGAAGTGCCCGGCCGGCCGATCATGTACGGCACCACCAAATATTTCCTGGAGCATTTCGGTTTGCAGGACCTCAGCCAGCTCCCGCCGCTTCGCGAATTCAAGGAGCTCGGCGAGGCGGAGCAGGCGATGTTGCCCATCGAAGAGGTCACGATCGTCGGCGAGCAGCAAGCCGAGACGGCCGATCCCTCCGACTCACCCGAGGCTGAATCGCCTGCGTTTCAGACCGAAGACGGGGAGATGGCGATGGTCGCCGGAAGCGATCACACGTTCTCGGGCGAATCGGTCGAACAGACCTAGCAGATGTTGAAAAAGTCCTCCAGCGGCGTTCTCGCGTCGCTCAGAGGCTCAACGTACGGCCTGGGCACACGCCTGTTCTGACAGGTGGTGGGTGGGCGGGTGGAAACAGTGTACGCTTCGCCTCAAGACACTGGGCGCTCACCGACTCGCGCCCGTCCGCAAACATGGCGCTCATTATTCTTCGCGCCGCGGACCTCGCTGCGGCCTTGCCGGAGGTCTTTTTGAACATCCTGTGAACTCTTCCGATTCGATTAGCAATCACGCCCGACCCCGTGTCTTGCGAAGTCCAAAAAAGTTTTTTATACCCTGCTAGGTATTCTCTCCAGGTCTTAAAAGCCTCCGTCTCATCCGCCCATCCTCGCCAGCCGCAGAGTGTGGAGTCGTCACCAGCCATTGCGCGCGGGCGCCATTTTCACCCGCCCACCCTCGCGTCGTCAGGCCGCCGCGTCCACCCAGATGGCCGCGCTTCCATTTTTTTTCTTAGGCCCGTCCCCATGGTCGGTTCGACTGCGCCCGTGGAGCGAGCATCGCCCGGTCCATGCTGTGACTATATGACCTTCCCCTGGACCGCGCGACCCGGTTGGCCCTCGATTGCGCGCGTCGAACGAGGCGCGCTTCGCCCCTGCCTATCCTCACCAGTCACAGGGTGTAGCGTCGATACCAGCCATTGCGCGCGTGCGCCGAGGCACCGCCCGAACCCTACGGATATCATGGTTATGCGTGCGCGGCGCGCGAGCAAGGCTGGTATGACGCTGCACCCACTCCTCATCTTGACTCTCTTTCCGCCGCTTTGCTAGACTCCACAATCTTGTTCTAAGTTATTGAAAGAGGATGGTTCTTTCCTTCATGCGCTTCTGTCACACGAGGCAAAATTTATGATCAAAGCATGGCTGTTGGACGAGATGTTCCGGTTCGATCGCGCACCGCTGTCGGTGGAGGGGAATCCGGGCGAATGGGGCGCCGGCGATTCGATCGCCGAAGAAGAAGAGTTGCCTCCGGCGCCGGCCAATGTCGCCGTCAAGCCCGGCAACGGACGGCTCACCATTACCTGGGATCCCGTTCCGGACGCCATGTATTACAACCTCTATTTCCAAACCACCAAGGGCGTCCAGATCAAGTTTTCGGAGCTCACCAGGCCGATCGCGAGTGCGGACGATTTCAAGGCCGTCATCGGCGTGAAGAAGGAAAAGGCGACCTGTCTTGAAGGCGCGCAGTCGCCGTTCGTGCACGACGACCTGGCCAACGGCACCTGCTATCACTACGTCGTGACGGTCGTGACGCCGAAGGGTGAAAGTCCCGAGTCGCAGGAGGTCATGGCGATTCCCTCGCCCTACCTGCTGGCCATGAACATCGGCACGGAAGGGGTGGACGACGGAGAATTCAGCTCGCCCACCGGAATCGCGCTGGACAAAGAGGGCAACATCTACGTCGCGGACACCGACAACCACTCGATCCAGAAATTCGACAAAACCGGAAAGTTCATCGCGCGCTGGGGCGGAGAGCCCTCGTCGCAGGAGGGAAGTTTCTACTACCCGCGCGGTCTCGCGGTCGGCGCGAACGACACGCTGTACGTGTCCGACAGCGGCAACAACCGGGTGCAGAAGTTCGATCTCGAGGGCAACCCCATGCAGGCCTGGGGCAAGTTCGGCTTTGCCTGGCGGGGCGCCGAGATGGGGGTCTTCGACGTGCCCTGGGGGGTGGCGACGGACCAAGAGGGCAACCTCTACGTGTCGGACACGAGCAATTCCAGAATCCAGAAGTTCAAGGCCGACGGAACGCCGCTGCTGAAATGGGGGCGGGACGGCAGCTTCGACGGAGCGTTTTTCTTCCCGCGCGGGGTCGCGGTCGATTTCGTCGGCAACATCTTCGTCGCGGACGAGAGCAACAACCGCATCCAGAAGTTCGACGCCAGGGGCAGCTTCCTGTCCAAGTGGGGCCGCGAGGGCTCGGGGCCCGGCCAGTTCAAGGCGCCGTGGGGCGTGGCCTGCGACGCGGTCGGCAACGTCTACGTCGTCGACACCGGGAACCACCGGATCCAGAAGTTCGACGGCAACGGGACGTTTCTCTGCGCGTGGGGCAATCGCGGCAAAACGGAGGGCCAGCTCAATTTCCCCTACGGGATCGCCGTCGACAAGGAAGGGTGCGTCTACGTCGTCGACAGCGGCAACAACCGGGTGCTCAAGTACGTCCCGACCGAGGAGGAGCTGAGCCGGGGCAACGAGGCCGCCGCCGCGCAGGAGCCGACCGAGGCTCCGGCGCCGCACAGCGTCGTGGTCAAGGCCGGCGACACGGAAGTCTTCGTCAGCTGGATGGAAGTGCCGGGGGCCGTGTCCTACAACCTCTATTTCAACACGTCCCAGGGGCTGACCAAACCGACCGGCACCAAGATCGAAGGCGTGACCAATCCGTTCACCCACACGGGGCTGACCAACGACACGCCCTACTTCTACGCGGTCTCGGCCGTGTTCGAAAGCGGGGCGGAGAGCGAATTGTCGTCCGAGGTCACCGCGATGCCGGTGCTCATCGACGTGACGGCCCCGCAGAATCCCTACGCCGTCATCAACCACGGCGCGTTCATGACGAATTCGCCGGAAGTGGTGGTGACGATTTCGGCCAACGACGTCGATACGGGCGTCGGCGCGTATTTCATTTCCGAGGCGCCCCTGACCCCCATGGCGGGCACGCCCGGTTGGGTCGACGTCTCGCCGGCGCTGAAGTTCGGAGCGACGATTCCCTTCATTCTTTCGTTGGGCGACGGCCCCAAGACGGTCTATGTCTGGTTCAAGGATATCGGCGGCAACGTGTCCACGCCGGCCGCGGCCACCATCCTGGTCAACACCTCGGGCTATCTCTGCGTCGCCAAGTGGGGCCGGCCCGGCCGAGGCGCGTCCCTGCTGCACGGCGGCGAGTTCATGGCGCCGATGTACGGCTTGGCGGTGGACCAGCAGGGATCGCTGTTCGTCGTCGACAACGGAAACAACCGCATCCAGAAATTCGACAACGCCGGCAACTTCATCATCCTCTGGGGAAATTTCGGCTCGGCCAACGCGAATTTCCACAATCCCACCGGCATCGCCTGCGACGGCAAGGGCGACGTCTGGTCGGTGGACACCAACAATCACCGGGTGCAGAAGTTCGACGGCAAACTCGGCGGCTACATCATGAAGTTCGGTTCCAGGGGGAACGGCGAGGGACAGTTCAATTCGCCCTGGGGGATCGCGGTCGACCGGGTGCGGGGCTACGTGTACGTCGTCGACAGCGCCAATTTCCGCGTGCAGAAGTTCGACATGTCCGGCGAGTTCGTCATGTCGTGGGGCAGCTTCGGCAACGGCGACGGCCAGTTCTATTTCCCGAGAGGCGTCGCGGTCGATCAATCGGACGGTTCGGTCTACGTCGTCGACATGGGCAACCACCGGGTGCAGAAGTTCGACACCAGCACCAACGTCCTGCCTCAATTGCTGACCAAGTGGGGAGGCAGCTCGGAGCCCGGGCACGCCAGCAGCCAGTTGGCCCAGGAAGCGGGACAATTGCGGTCGCCGTGGGGCGTGGCCGTCGACGGAGCGGGCGACGTCTACGTCACCGATACGGGCAACCACCGGGTGGAAAAGTTCGACAAGGAAGGCAATTTCATCACCCAATGGGGCGGGTACGGCAACGGGGACGGGCAGTTCAATTTCCCGTACGGGATCGCGGTCGATGCGAAAGGCAGCGTGTTCGTCGTCGACAGCGGAAACACGCGGGTGCAGCAGTTCATGCCCGCCGACGAGGGCAGCGAGCGGCTGCAGGAAGAATCCGAGGCGGCGGCTGAAATCGAGAAAGCGCAGGGCGCCACGAGCGCCTAGGCTTGTCCGGGGGAACCATAAAGAGGGCGGTCGAGGGGATTTATGCTGGATAAGGAACCGCGTCTGGGCCTGACCTACGACGACGTGATTCTCGTGCCCGCCAAGTCGGCCGTGCTGCCGAGCGAGGTCGACGTCCGGACGCAACTGACCCGCAACATTCAGATCAACGTGCCCATCATCAGTTCGGCGATGGACACCGTGACGGAATCCCGCATGGCGATCGCCATGGCGAGGGAAGGAGGGCTGGGGATCATTCATCGCGTGCTGTCTCCCGCCGACCAGGCGGCCGAGGTCGACCGGGTGAAGAAGTCCGAAAGCGGCATGATTCTCGATCCCGTCACGATCTCGCCCGACGAAACGATCCGCGACGCCCACCAGCTCATGGCCAAGTACCGCATCTCGGGCATTCCCGTGACCAAGAACAAGAAGCTCGTCGGCATCCTGACCAACCGCGATCTCCGGTTCGAAACCCGGATGGATCTCAAGGTCGCCCAGGTCATGAAGCGGGAGAAGCTCGTGACCGCGCCGGAAGGAACCAGCCTGGAGAAGGCGCGCGAGATCCTGCACGAACACCGCATCGAAAAACTCCCGGTCGTGAACAAGCAGGGAGAGCTGAAGGGCCTCATCACGATCAAGGACATCGAGAAGCGCATCAAGTATCCCAACGCCTGCAAGGATACGCACGGACGGCTTCGCGTCGGCGCGGCCGTGGGGGTCGGCCCGGACACGGAGGATCGCGTCGCCCTGTTGAAACGGGCCGGCGTGGATCTGGTGGTCGTCGATACGGCGCACGGCCATTCTCAAGCCGTGCTGGACATGGTGAAGCTGATCAAGAAGCAATATTCGGCCTTGGAGGTCGTCGCCGGCAATATCGCGACGGCCGAGGCCGCGAAGGACCTGCTCAAGGCCGGCGTCGATGCCGTCAAGGTCGGGGTGGGACCCGGTTCCATCTGCACCACCCGCATCGTGTCCGGTTCCGGCATGCCTCAGTTGACCGCGATCGCCGATTGCGCCAAGGCGCTGGCCGGCAGCGGCGTGCCCATCGTCGCGGACGGGGGCATCAAGTTTTCCGGCGACGTCACCAAGGCGCTGGCCGCGGGGGCCTCGAGCGTCATGCTCGGCGGGTTGCTCGCCGGCACCGAGGAATCGCCCGGCGAGACGGTGCTGTACCAGGCGAGGACCTACAAGGTCTATCGCGGCATGGGTTCCATCGGAGCGATGGAGCGCGGCGGCGGAGACCGCTACGGTCAGGGCGGGCGCCCGGCGCCGAAGCTGGTGCCGGAAGGCATCGAAGGGCGGGTGCCCTACAAAGGGCCCATCTCCGCCGTGATGTATCAGCTGGTCGGGGGCGTGAAGTCCGGCATGGGGTACTGCGGATGCCGGACGATTCCGGACCTGCAGCAGAAGGCGACCTTCATCAGGCAGACGGTGGCCGGCCTGCGCGAGAGCCACGTGCACGACGTGATCATCACGAAGGAAGCGCCGAACTACCGGATGGATTGGGAATAAGCGCGGGAGCGAATGGCGTATGGCGCATAGCAGATAGCACATCGCCGGATGTCGACTTCCCTCCGCCTGCCGAATTTTCTTTCTACGGCTATCCGCCAACAGCTATAAGTCATACGCGCTTCTCAATCATGGAACTCTGGCACAATAGAATTCTCGTTCTGGACTTCGGCTCGCAGTACACCCAATTGATCGCGCGCCGCATTCGCGAGGCCGAGGTCTACTCCCAAATCCTTCCCTGCACGGTGCCGCTGGCGACGATTCTGGCCTATCGCCCCCAAGGGGTCGTCTTGTCCGGAGGGCCGTCGAGCGTCTACGAGAAGAAGGCGCCGACCGTACCGAAGGAATTGTTCGATCAGGGCATTCCGATTCTCGGCATCTGTTACGGCATGCAGCTGGTCACGCACCTGTCCGGCGGCGAGGTCGCCCGGTCCAAGCACCGGGAGTTCGGCCGCGCCGATCTGGCGATCGACGACCACGGCGGTCTCTTCCGCGGCATCGGCAAGGGCGGGGCGACGACGGTCTGGATGTCCCACGGCGACCGCATCGAGCGGATGCCGCCCGGCTTCCGGTCCATCGCCCATACGGACAATTCCCCCATCGCGGCGATGAAGCGCGAGGATGCCAAGCGCCGGATCTATTGCCTGCAGTTTCATCCCGAAGTGGCGCACACGCCCGAAGGGGCGAAACTCCTCCGCAACTTCGTCTACGACATCTGCGGCTGCAAGCCGACCTGGACGATGCGGTCCTACGCGGACAGCGCGGTGGAGGAGATCCGCCGGCAAGTCGGCGCGTCCCGCGTCATCTGCGCGTTGAGCGGCGGCGTCGATTCGTCGGTCGCGGCCGCCTTGACGCATCGGGCGATCGGCGACCAGTTGACCTGTATCTTCGTCGACAACGGCGTGCTGAGAACAGGTGAACGGGACCAAGTCCAGAAGACCTTCGCCTCGCAGCTGCACCTGAATCTTCGGATTCTCGACCGGACCGACCAATTTCTGGCCGGTTTGAAGAACGTGACCGATCCCGAGCGGAAGCGGAAGATCATCGGCCGGTTGTTCATCAAGAATTTCGAGGCGGAAGCCAAGAAGCTGAAGGACATCAAGTACCTGGTGCAGGGCACGCTCTACCCGGACGTGATCGAGAGCGTCAGCTTCAAGGGACCGTCCGCGACGATCAAGACCCATCACAACGTCGGCGGCCTGCCCGCCCGCATGCGCCTGAAGCTGATCGAACCGCTGCGCGAGCTCTTCAAGGACGAAGTGCGGGTCCTGGGAAAGGAACTGGGCCTGCCGGACGAGATCATCTGGCGGCAGCCGTTCCCCGGCCCCGGGCTCGCGATCCGGATCCTGGGATCGGTGACGAAGGAGCGGTTGATGATTCTGCGGGCGGCGGAAACCGTCGTGGACCAGGAAATCAGGAGCGCGGGACTCTATCGCGAGATCTGGCAGGCCTTCGCGGTGCTGCTGCCCATCCGGACGGTCGGCGTCATGGGCGACCAGCGGACCTACGAACACGTCGTGGCGATTCGCGCCGTCACCAGTCTCGACGGCATGACGGCCGATTGGGCGAAGATTCCGAACGAGGTGCTGGGCCGGATGTCGAACCGCATCATCAACGAAGTGAAGGGCGTGAACCG
>DAOLIU010000073.1:7793-16275 GCA_035328385.1 Nitrospira sp.
ATTGCCGGAACCGGCCTCGCCTCCCGCAGGAAGGCGGAGACGCTGATCTCGGCCGGCCGGGTGACCGTCAACGGCAAGGTCGTCACGGAGCTCGGCACGAAAGTCGATCCCGGCCGCGACCACGTCAAGGTGGACGGCAGGCATCTCGGCGCGGCGCAACCGTTCGTCTATCTGATGCTGCACAAGCCCAAGAATGTCATGTCCACCCTGGACGATCCGGGCGGCCGGACGACGGTGAAGGACTACCTGCACGGAGTCTCGGTTCGGGTATTTCCGGTCGGACGTTTGGATTTCGACAGCGAAGGATTGATGCTGCTGACCAACAACGGCGACCTCGCCCAAGCGTTGTTGCATCCCCGTTACCATGTGCCGAAGACCTATCTCATCAAGATCAAAGGGGTGGCGACGGACGACGAGATCAGCCAGTTGGAGCGCGGCGTGAAGCTCGAAGACGGCATGACCGGTCCGGCGACGGTCAAAAAGATCAAAAAAGCCGAGCAGAATTCCTGGCTGGAGATCACCATCCGGGAAGGGCGCAAGCATCAAGTCAGGCGGATGCTGGAGACGGTCGGCCATCCGGTGATCAAGCTCGTGCGCGTGAAAATGGGGCCGCTGACGCTCGGCGATCTCGCGCCGGGCGAGTTTCGGTTTCTGACCGACCGGGAAGCGAACGCGCTTCGCGAGCTCGTCGAACGGCGCGCGACGTCGGCGGAGGGGCCGGCGCCCGTTGCGCCGCGCCGCCAGAGACCGGCCAAACGTGAAGGGTGGGCCCGTCCGAACAGAGCGAAGAAGAGCCGCGGCCGGGCCGCATGATCTTTAATATTTGAAGACGATCAAAAAGGTTCTTCCAGCAAGGCCGCAGCGAGCACAGAGGCGAAGCGTACTTTGGGCCGTACGTTAAGCCTCTACGCGATGCGAGAACGAAGCTGGAGGACTTTTTCATCGTCTGATATCGTCTGATAAGGAAGGCGAGAGCAGCATGAAAATCCGAACACATCGTTGCGGTGAGCTGAACGGTTCCCATGCGGGCCAGTCGGTCGTATTGAACGGCTGGGTCCAGCGGCGCCGGGATCACGGGACCGTGATGTTCATCGACCTGCGCGACCGCACCGGCATCACGCAGGTGGTGTTCAACGCCGAGCGCAACGAAGCGGTCCACAAAGCCGCCCATACGCTGCGCAGCGAATGCGTGGTCTCGGTCACCGGTCAGGTCATGGCCAGGCCGGCGGAATCAAAAAATCCCAACCTGCCGACCGGCGACGTGGAAGTGTTCGTCGACGCGGTCGAGATCCTGAACGAGGCCAAGACGCCGCCGTTCCTCATCGAAGACGAGGCCGACGTCACGGAGTCGATCCGGCTCAAGTACCGCTACCTGGATTTGCGCCGGCCGAAAATGCAGCGGCTGTTGAGCCTGCGCCACGGCATCGCGCAGGCGGTGAGGGCGTTCCTGAACGCCGAGTCGTTTCTCGAAGTCGAGACGCCCATTCTCACCAAGAGCACGCCGGAAGGGGCGCGGGACTATTTGGTGCCCAGCCGGGTCAACGCGGGACAGTTCTTCGCCCTGCCCCAGTCTCCGCAGCTGTTCAAGCAGGTGTTGATGGCGAGCGGCGTGGACCGCTACTACCAGATCGCCCGATGCTTCCGGGACGAGGATCTCCGCAACGACCGCCAGCCGGAGTTCACGCAGATCGACGTGGAAATGTCGTTCGTCGATCGCGAGCAGGTCATGAGCCTGATGGAGCGCATGATCGTCGCGGTATTCCAGGACGCGGGCGGCGTGCGGCTTCCGGCGCCCTTCCCGCGCATGACCTATACGGAGGCCGTGGGACGCTACGGCTCCGACAAGCCCGATCTCCGGTTCGACATGCCGCTCCACGACGTGACGCAGTTCGGCGCGGCCAGCGAGTTCAAAGTGTTCAAAGAGGCGGCGACAAAGGGCGGGATCGTCAAGGCGCTGATCGTCAAGGGCGGCGCGACCATGCCCAGGAGCCGCATCGACGCGCTGGGTGAGACGGCCAAGAGCTTCGGGGCGAAAGGGCTCGCCTGGCTGAAGATCACCGCCGAGGGCCAGCTGGAATCCGTGATCGCCAAGTTTCTCGACGCCAAAGCCTTCGGCACCGCGCTGCCGGAGGCCAAGCCCGGCGATCTGGTGCTGTTCGGCGCCGACAAGCCCGCGATCGTCCATGACGTGCTCGGGCGCATCCGGCTCGTGTTGGGCGAAGAATTGGGCTTGATCGACAAGACCGCCTGGAAACCCCTGTGGGTGACGGAATTCCCCTTGCTCGATTATTCGCCGGAAGAGAAGCGGTACGTCTTCATGCACAATCCGTTCGCCGCGCCGATGGACGAGGACGTGCCGCTGTTGGATACCGAGCCGCTGAAAGTCCGGGCCAAGGCCTACGACATGGTGCTCAACGGCAACGAGATCGGCGGCGGCAGCATCCGCAACCACCGCAGCGAAGTGCAGCTGCGGATTCTGGATCTGCTGGGCATCGGCAAGGAGCAGGCTCAGGCGAAGTTCGGATTTCTCCTCGAAGCACTCGACTACGGCGCGCCGCCGCACGGCGGGATCGCCTTCGGTCTGGACCGGCTCATCATGCTGCTGGGCGCGGCCGATTCGATCCGCGACGTCATCGCGTTTCCGAAGACGCAGCGTGCGCAATGCCCGTTGACCGACGCGCCGTCGCCGGTCAGTCCTGAGCAGTTGAAAGAGTTGCGGATCAAGCTCGATCTCGTGGAATAGTCCTTTCGCCCCGTTAGCGAGGAGCGCCTCAACCGATGGCCGCCAACACGTTCGGTCGGGTCTTTACCGTGACATCGTTCGGCGAAAGCCACGGGCCTGCGATCGGCTGCGTCGTGGACGGTTGTCCGCCGGGGCTGTCGCTCGCCACCGAGGACATTCAGAAAGACCTCGACCGTCGTAAACCCGGCACGTCCCGCCATGTGACGCAACGGCAGGAAACCGACACGGTCGAAATACTCTCGGGCGTCTTCGAAGGAAAAACGACCGGCACGCCGATCGCGCTGCTGATCCGGAACCAGGACGCCCGCAGCAGGGACTACGGCAACCTCATCGACACCTTTCGCCCAGGCCATGCCGACTATACCTATTGGCAGAAGTACGGCATCCGCGATCATCGGGGCGGGGGACGCGCATCGGCCAGGGAAACGGCGGTTCGGGTCGCGGCCGCCGCGATCGCCAGAAAATGGCTCCATGAGAAATACGGGGTCACCGTCCGCGGATATCTGAGCCAGCTCGGTCCGCTATCGGTTCCGTTCAAGAGTTGGGACGCGGTTGGAGCCAATCCGTTCTTCGCGGCGGATTCCGGCATGGTGGACAAGCTCGAATCCTTCATGGACGAGCTGCGCAAGTCCGGCGATTCCGTCGGGGCAAGAATCACCGCCGTGGCCGAACACGTGCCGGTCGGATGGGGTGCGCCGGTCTATGCGAAATTGGACGCAGACCTCGCCGCGGCCATGATGAGCATCAACGCGGTCAAGGCCGTGGAGATCGGGGCGGGGTTCGCCTCCGTGGCCCAGCGCGGATCGGAGCACGGCGACGAGCTGACTCCGGAGGGCTTCGCCACCAACCATGCCGGCGGCATCCTCGGAGGCATTTCGACCGGCCAGGACGTCGTGGTCAGCGTCGGCATCAAGCCCACGTCGAGCATCCGGCTTCCCCGCCGGTCCATCGACAAGCAGGGGAATCCCGTCACGGTCGAGACCAACGGGCGCCACGATCCCTGCGTCGGCCTCCGCGCGACGCCGGTCGTCGAAGCGATGCTGGCGCTGGTGCTGATGGATCACGCGTTGCTGCAGCGGGCGCAGAACGCCGACGTCCGCACGTCCACCCCGAAGATCGCGGGAGCGATCGGCCGTTCCCGTTCGCCGGTCCGTACGTCCACCGCGGCGAAAGTCGATCCGGAACCCCACGAGGCGTAGCTCTGTCATCGATGTCTTTCGCCGACGACGGGCTCATCCTCGACATCCGCAACGCCACCGTCTATCGCGGCGACACCTGCGTCTTCGACGACCTCACCTTCTCGCTGGAAGAGGACCGGCACACGGCCATTCTCGGGCCGAACGGCGCCGGCAAGTCCACCATTCTCAAGCTGCTGGCGGGCGAAGTGCATCCGGTCGCGGACGACCGCATGTCGATCCGCGTGTTCGGAGAAGCCCAATGGAGCGTGTGGGACGTGCGGAAGCGGCTCGGCATGGTCTCGCACGATCTTCAGCACCGGTACCTGGACGCAGTCACGGGGTTGAAAGTCGTCCTGTCCGGCTTCTATGCCAGCATCGGCATTTATGAGCGGCAGGATTTCGGCTACGGCCAGCTTGCGCGGGCCGACGAGATCCTCGTCGATCTGGGCGCACAGGGACTCAGGGACAAGCCGTTCGGCGAGATGTCCACGGGAGAGCAGCGCCGCTGTCTGCTCGGCCGGGCGCTGGTGCACGACCCGCCCGCGCTCGTGTTGGACGAGCCGACCAGCGGTCTCGATTTGACGGCCACGTTTCATTACCTGGATCTGGTCCGGCGGCACATGCGGCACGGAAAAACCGTACTGCTCGTCACGCACCATATCCATGAAATCCCGCCGGAGATCAAACGGGTCGTGCTCCTCAAGCGCGGCAGGATCCTTCAAGACGGGGAGAAGCGGGACGTGCTGACGGACGCGAACCTATCCGAGCTCTTCGACTGTCCCGTGACGCTCGCACAGGCCAACGGCTGGTACCAGGCTCTGCCGGGATAACGGGGTCAGGTCCCCTTCCCCGCGCTGCCCGCGGGACCTGACCCCCTTCTGGAGGGACTGAAATGGGGTCAGAAACCATTCCCACACCAGCGCCCATCATTCAAAGATTCAAAGCGGTCGTTTGACGAACGTACGGTACGAGAAGAAGAGGCCGCTGTTGTTGAACCCCGATCCGATGTTATAGTGCCGCTGGTTCCACAGCAGATGGAATCCATTGGCACGCCGTCATCGATGAAGACAACCCTTCTGCAACGCATCACTATCGAGCCTGGGAAATGCGGCGGGCGTCCTTGTATCCGCGGCTTGCGTATCCGTGTGCAAGACATCCTCGATATGCTGGCGGCTGGTACCTCCGAGGAAGAGATCCTGCATGACTATCCATACTTGGAGCGCGACGATATCCGCGCAGCCATGGCCTATGCCGCCGCGTATTTGAACCAGAGTATCGTGCCTGCACGGTCTGGATGAAGTTCCTCGTTGACGCGAATCTCCCACCCGGCTTTGCTACTTGGCTCTGCAAGCACGCACACGGATCGATTCACGTTAGCGATCAGCTTGGTTTGACTCTCGACGATCGCGCGGTCTTCGAATTCGCCCGCCGAAACGACTATATCATCTTGACGAAGGACGAGGACTTTGCCACGCTGGCCACACTCGTCGATGGTCCAGCATCCGTAGTCTGGTTGCGATTGGGCAATGCTACCAATACTGCCCTTCGGAATTGGTTGGAACCGCTGCTTCCGGATATCCTGCAAGACCTGACTCATTCTCAGCGCTTCCTTTGTCTGAACGACCCCAAGGGCGCCGCGCGCAAATGGTTCCTGCCTCCCACGTCCGTTCAATCGCAAAAGCTCGTCTCATGTGAATTCGTTTCAGATCGGCACAGTGTGATCAACTCCGAGATCCAGCTCCTTCCATTCTAAATTCTTCTTAAGTGAACCATCGGCTCGTTAAAAGCCGGGACAGGCCGAACTAAAATACACGTATTTCCGTACAGAAATTTCTTGCCATCCATTCTGTCCCGGTGTATACGAAGGCTTCCTTACGATCGCGTGCGATTCTCGGAGGACGCTGAGCCTTCCTCCTGCGCTGCTGGCCGACCAAGCGCAGTATTACTACGACGAGCTTGGGCGCTTGGTCGGCGTCGTGGACGGACAGGGAGACGCGGCGGTCTACAACTACGACGCCGTCGGTAATCTACTAGCCATTCAGCGGTTCACATCGGGCGGCGGGGGTATCGGCCTCTTTCTCATCGCGCCGGGCAGCTCGATCGTGAATAAGCCCGTCGAGATCCGCGGCTTCGGCTTCACGACCCCGCCGTCGAGCAATCAGGTGCAGTTCAATGGAATCACGGCCGCCGTGGTGTCCGGCAGCGGTGGGTCGCTCGTCGTCACGGTCCCGGCGGGCGCCACGACCGGCCCGGTGACGGTGACCAACGCCAACGGCACGGCGGCCAGCCCGAGCGCGTTTACCGTGCTGGTGCCGCCGATCGTCACCGGCGTGGAGCCTGTGCGGGTTGCGCAAGGAGTCACGACACGGGGAACCATCGAGGGCTTTAACCTCAAAACGGCCTCTGCGGTGCAATTCACACAAGCCGGACTCACGGCCACGATTCAAGCCGGCGCCACCGACGACACCTTGCCGGTCACTATGACGATCGCGGCCAGCGTCCCTCCGGGGACCTATCCATTTTCGGTCACGACCCCGGCCGAAACCGCACAGAGTGGAACGATCACGATCGAGGTAAGGCCCGGGTTTCCAACCTTTAATGTGACGAGCGTGCTGACGGTCAAGATGCCGGTCATCGCCACCGTGCCCGCGACCAGCGCACCGACTGGCCCATCGGCATCAACGAGCGCTGCCGTAAGCGTACAGATGCCGCTCAATGTCACTGTGCCTGCTACAAGCGCGCCGACTGGAGTCTCGGCGTCGGTGAGTGCGGTGAACAGTGTCGAGATGCCATGAGGCAATGAACGGATAATTAAGGGAGCCCATCATGCACAAACGTGGTCTACAGACCGGTTTCATCGGACTCAGTGTGGCACTGAGTCTTTGTGTCGCCACGCCAGGCTTCGCGCAGACCTTCAATAGCGGCAGCAATGGCAGCTTGGGGGCCTTCACGCCCGCGGTCAATACAGCAGTGACCTTACCGCCCGATGGGATTCTTAACTACACCACGGTGAACATTCCGGCAGGTGTCACCGTTACGTTTGTGCCGAATGCCGCGAACACGCCGGTCACAATGCTCGCAACCGGTGACGTCGTCATTGCCGGCGTGCTGAACCTGAACGGTGTCAGCGGGATGTTACAGGACTTTACCCCATCGGCGCCGCCCGTCAATCCTGGGGGCTCAGGGGGGCCGGGAGGGTTTCGGGGCGGCCAAAGCGGTATGAAGGGCCTGACCAACAATGCGGCATCCGGTGGTCAGGGTCCCGGCGGTGGCAATCCCGGCGTCGATGGAACGACCGTACAGGGAGGAACCTACGGCGCACCGGCGACATTCGTTTCGCTTATTCCACTCTTTGGTGGCTCCGGCGGAGGTGGGACGAACGGAGGAATCGGTGGAAGTCCTCCCGGTCCCTTTACCGGCGGTTCCGGCGGTGGCGGCGGCGGAGCGATCGTGCTCTCGTCCACGACCAAGATCACGGTCACAGGCTCCATTACGGCGAATGGCGGCGGTCAAAATTTTTGCGCTCCGAGTGGCATTGGAAATGGGAGTGGAGGAGCCATCCGTCTCGTGGCTCCGGAAGTGGCGGCCCCTGGTACGATCCAGGCCCTCGGCTTGGGTGCGTGCATCCCCAGCGGCCCCGGTCGTATTCGAATTGAAACCGTCGTGCCCGGTCCCATCGCCCCGACGAATCCGACGGCGTCCATCGTCAATGTCCTCGGTCCCATCACCGCAAACAGCGTTCCTGCACTGATCAATCTTCCCACGCTCACCATCACGTCAGTCGGTGGAGTGGCACCGCCGCCGACCCCTGGCGGCTCCTACACGACCGCTGACGTGATCTTGCCGGGGACCGCGACCAATCCTGTGCCAGTGACTCTCACGGCGACGAATACGCCGGTGCCGACGTCCTATACCGTCAAGATGATTCCGCAGTTCGCCGCGCCTGTATCGACGACGGTGAACAGCAGCGGCTCCTTCGCGATGTCGACCGCCACGGCCAACGTCACCTTCCCTAACGGGCGGATCAGCGCGCTCCAGGTCTTCGCCGGCTTTACACTGACGGCGGCACTCGCGCCGATCATCGACGGGGAGCCGGTTCAACAGATTCTGCTCGCGGCGGGCTTCGGTGAGTCCTCATCGCTCACGCTCGTGACCAAGTCGGGGAAAGAAATCCCGGTCTCGCGGTTGTCGCACGACGATCAGGTGAAAGTGGCCGCCGCTCTTGACGAGCTTCAGGCTCGGACACAGGGATCGAAGGAGGCGGCGAGGTGACGAGGCGGTATGCATCGGGCGGTCTCCTGATCGGCCTGCTGGCTGTACTCGCGGCCAGCCCCGTGGTCCAGGCACAAACCGGCACCGACTTCTTTCTGCATGGCACCGGACCCGATAACAACCCGCCGACCCTGTTTCTGAATACGACTGCGCCGGCGGCCGAGCTCGAAACGCGCGCGAGCAAGGCGGCGGCGTCGATCGGTTCGACGGTAAGGTGAGGAGCGGCGGAGAGGTCCATGGCACTATTCTAACCGATGCCGAACGAATCGTCACCGAATCGGCCGGCCGT
>DAOLIU010000074.1:0-16194 GCA_035328385.1 Nitrospira sp.
GAGAAGGCCTTGACTGGATTCCCGCTTCCGCGGGAATGACAACCTTCAATGCTTCCGATGGCAACTGATCCACTACCCGGCCGCGTCACGTCTCCAGACGCTGCAAGCCTTTTCAATAGCCTGCTAGATACCGAGCTCTTCGGACAGCCGCACTTCGGATTCGTCGAGAATGTCTTCGAGGCAGGTGAAACAGGGAAAGGGAAACTGATCGACCGGAAGGGCGCACACTTCTCCGACGGCCGTATTGGTTTCCAGCGCCGGGCCTCCACAGGCTTTATGAATGAGCGTCAACATGACCGCGCGTCACCGTTGCTCGACCACCAGCCGACGTAAGAGTTCGATGTGCTCGGGACCGCTCAATCGATGGTCCCCGGGAATGAGTTGAAGATCGACAGGAAACGACGGAGCATGCGCGCGAAGTTGTTCGACGAACCGCCGGCTGCCTTCCGGCGCGATCGCCGTATCTTCCAACCCGTGTAGGATGCTCGTCTTCACCGGTCTCAGCCGATCGAAATTCGTCTTCCACAGGGCCTCGCTCTGCTCGACCCACTTCCACGACAGCGGCCAGTCTTTGTGCAGGGGATCGTCATCCCACGGCATCGAACCCAATCTGATCCAGTCGCGCCGACGCTGATCGGGGATGTCCGTTGCGCGGACGCCCATCATATTGAATGCCGGCGCGATGAGAATCAGCCGATCGATGGAGTCGAACTCCCTGGCGATCAGCCAGGCGATCCAGCCGCCCAGTGAATTGCCGACGATGGTGACGGGCGGCCCCTGCCCGAGCATGGACATCACGGCCCGGGCATCGTCCAGCCAGTCCGAGAGACTGTAGTCCGCAAACGTCCCGTCCGAATCTCCGAATCCTCGCACATCATAGCAGCAGAATCCCCATCCCCGCTCGGCACACCATTGGGCCAAGGCCTTGCTCTTGCCGCCCCAGCGTCTGGACAGAAATCCGGTGATGAAGAGGACTTGGCGCACGGCGCCTTCCGCGACGTCCCCGCGGATCGATTTGCCGTCGGCACCCTTCACCTCGAATGGCCGCATGATCTTCATGCCCGATTCAGTGCTTTCGTCAGGAAGGCGCCCAACTGGCGCATGACCGGTTCGGGAATCTCATGCCCACCCCGGAAACCGTGCCATGTGACCGTCAGGCCCGCCTGCGTCAATTCGTCACGCAGCCGTTCGGCCATCTCATAGGGAAGGATCGGATCCTGCGTGCCGTGACTCTGAAACACGGGAAGCCCGGACCGTTTGGCGACCGCGGGCCGCCATTCCTGGCGCGCGAGCAATGTTCCGGACAATTGCACCAGCCCGGCAAACGGATAGGCCGTCCGCATGGCCAAGTCGCAGGTCAGCATGGCGCCTTGCGAAAATCCGCCGATCACGGTTTTTTTGTAATCGACCGGCAGGACGCGCGGCAATTCGGCCAACAACTGCTCCAGCGCCTCCCTCGCCTGAGCCAGCCCCCTGGGCACCTCCGCCGAGAGGTCCCGGATACGGCCGGCCGCGCGGTCCGCCTCCAGCCGAGCCATGTCGATCAACCACCAGGCGCGGGAGTCGCCGTATCCGAAACTCAAGGAAAGCGGGCCTTCGGGAAAGATGAATCTCGTCCCGGACGGCACCGCCAAGGCATCGCCGATCGGGACCAGGTCGTTTCCCGGCGCGCCGAAGCCGTGCAAGAGGATCACGGCCGGACCCCGGCCTCCGCCCTGCCCGTCGGTTCCACCCGTCAGCCTGATCCTGAGTCCGCCCGCCCGTTCTTCGCGCATGAATTCCCTCTACCGCATATAAAGGTATTGAAGCAGCGCGATGATTCCGTAGAGAGAGGATTCGATGACCGGTTGCTGGTACAACGGCACGAAGGCCCCCTGCTCGTTGGCTTCCACTTCGCCGATGATGTGCTGGATCTGCTTCGTCCGGACGTCGTGATCTTTTCCAACTCCGAGCGTCTGCACCATCTGGCGGCTCAGCCCGGCCAACATGACGGCTTTCGCGTCGCTGGCCGCTTGATACAGCAAATAAGCGCCCATCAGCGCGAGCAGGATGTTCACCGCCCACATGAGCAGCAACAATTTGGGATAGTTCCAGATGTCGAAATAGTCGTTGCGGGCGGCGATCATGACGAGCAGCGCGATGAAGGGGTAGCGGATGATGCGGTTCACGGCCTCGGTCCTCAGGCCGATCAGGTCGATCACGGCCAGATACTTCAGCTTCTGGAACTCGGTCTTGTGCGCCTCATCGAGTCCGTAGTTGCGGAGGTACTCGTCCTGCACTTGGTCCGACCAGCCGCCGGTCGAAGTCGTCACCCAGCCGATCCAGCGCCGGCACAGCATCACCGCGTCGAAGACGGCCAGATTCAGGAGGACGACGATGGCGGCCGTGCCCAGCGTCATGAACGAATCCACGGCGCAACTCAACGCTCCCCGGCAGGGCTGGATCATTTCCTCGTCGAGCACCCATCGTTTCAACGGCCACATGACGCCCAGATACAACAGGAACAGGAGGAGCGTCCGCGCGACGCGCTGAACCGGCCTGCCGGCTTCGCGATACCAGGACCAGGTTTGATCCATCGTGGTCGGAATTTTGGTCGCGGACGGATGGTAGACACGCTGGAGGTTCGCCCAAAACGAAGCGGGTCCGAAACCTGGCGCTCCTGAATCGGGCTTGAATCGGAATCGCCGGTCGAGCCGGTCGCTGTTGTGCGCGAGGTCGCGCGCTCCCTTCGCCAGGAACACGACGCTCATGACGACCACCACGAGCCGCAACAGCTCGCTCGGCCAAATGCTCACGCCGTCCGTCCAGGAGAACGGTTCTCCTTCGTCATGCCCGGCCAGGAGAGCGGGCGCGCCTCCCAATGCCAGGAACGCCGAGAAGGACGCCAGCGCCAGCAGGGCCAGCGCGCCCACCTGCTTGGGTTTCTCCGACGCCCAATTCCAGAGCCGCTGATTGCTCCAAACGACGATGGTCAGAATCAGAAGGCCCACGATCCCGGACACCGCCACCGCCGTGTCGTTGAACCCGGTCCCCTGCTTGAGCTGACCGTGGTCGTCCCGGTACGCGAGATCGCCCCGCAGCGGGTGGACGGTCCGCACCCCTTCTTTCTCCACGACGCTCAGATCGACGGCGCCGTTCCGCCCCACCTCGAAGAGCCGGGGATGAACGCCCGGATCGTACAGACGATCCTCCGGCGTCAACGATACGTGATAGGAGGAGGTACAGCGGCCGGGCTGCGGCTGCCCACCGGGCAGGCACGCGACGTGTCCCACCGCCTGCAGGGCGGCGAAATACGTGGCGCTCTGGTAGCTGCTGCGAAACGGCGGCACGTCGCGCTGCAACCCTCCTTCCAATTGCAGCCCGAACGGCGAGGCCACGACCAGATTGCGGGTCGACCGGTATTCGCTGGGATGCAGGTGACGCCCGTCCAGGTCGACGGTGAAGAAAATGGCGTGGGGGAACGACGGCCGGAGCGCCTTGATGATCAGCAGCGCGTCGTAGGGATCCGTGCCGAGGATCCCGATGGCCCTCGCCCCTTCTCCTTCCTCATAGATCCTTGCGGTCAACGCCCGCACGTAATCGAGCTGGCTCGTTCCTTCCGGCCGATCGCCGACCGCGTCCTTTGCGGGATCGGCGCTCGCCTTGGCCGCCCGGGCGGCGCGGGCCGCGTCGTCGCCCGGCACTTCGCCGTCCAAGCCGCTGAGATAGCTGTAGCGAAAGACGTTGAGCCGGAGGTCTTCATAGTCGGCCGGGCGCTGGACCTGGAGGTCGACGGCGCGCGGAACCGTGGGACAACGCTCCTTGATTTCGACCGGGACGAGGATCTGTTTGAGCTCCCGCTCGGGAAGCGCGGCCACCCTGACGCAGGCGGCGGCGCGGAACTCGATGGGCAAGGCCCGGCCGTAGAAGGAATCCCACTCTCCGATGAGGATGACGGCATCCCAACCCAACCTCACCTGCCGCCGTTCCAGTTCGGCGACCAGCGCTTCGAAGAGCAAATCGTCGGATCCGATTTCATAGACCAACCGGATATGGGCGTCCGCCAGCCGACGGTGGAATTCATGCTCGCAATCTTCGTAGGTCCTGCAGGCCGCGCCCCGCCCGGATTCCGCCTTGAGCCCGTACGCCAAGAGTCCCTTCATCGCGCTGGCCCAGGGCGAGTAGAGCTCGACGGTGCCGTCGGCGTTCGGCCAGAACCCGATTCCCTCTCGGGACTGCCCGGCCAACTGGCCGACCTCGTCCAGAATGGAGCGGAAGGCCGACGAGCTGCGCGGGCCCATGATCTTGACGGTCACCGCCCGCTGCAGGGCGGAGCGAATCCGCACCAGTTTGGGGGACTGTTGGGTCAGCAGGCACTCGCCCTGCGCGGAGTCCTCGCAGACCAGCGCCTGCGAGAAGGACGTCAAGGTCGCGAGAAATCCGCGCCTCAACGCTTCGTCGGCGAACCAGACCACGAGCACGCTGTCGGCGCGCGCATCCTCCGCGCCGCACATCCGCGTCCTCCTGAGCCGGTACCATTCGTAGGGAAGTCCGGGCATCGCGCCGCGGGGCTCCCATTCGACGAAGGAGAGGTACCCTTCGCCCTCCGGGGCATAGCAGCCCACCCCAAGCGCGGTGCCGACGGCGTAGCGGTCGCGGATGCGGGATTCGACGTTGTCGACGTAGGGCCCGCCGCTGGTCGTGACCAGCAGCACGGTCACCCGCCGTCCGTTCTCCACCCGCTCCGCGATGATTTGTCGCAGCGGCATGAGCTTGCGCGCCAGCGAGGATTCCGCGCCGGACGAGGGCTTGGATCCGGACTGGCGGATGGCCCGCTCCACCGCGGCCACGGGATCCTCCCACAAGCGCGCCCGAACGACCTGCTCGCTTGAGCCGGGTCGCAGTTTGAGCGCGGATCCGACCGGTCGCGAGCTGCGCAACGGTTCCTTGACCAGGAGGACGCCGCCGATGGCGAGCGCGAGCGTCAGCGCGCCCGCCACTGCAAGCTTCGAGTCACTGCGGGTCTTTGCCACGTGTCCTTCCCCTGCCGTGCGGAGGCCACTCTACAACATTTCATGAGGGAATCTGCAAGGTGGGTCTTCGAATCCGGAAAGACGCAAAGGCTGCTCAAGCCTTTGACAGGCCGATCACGACGAACAACTGACCGCGAGGTGCTTGCCCCAGTTAGGAGGGGCAGCGGCATAGGCTTCCATCCCGGGTCGTTCGCGGTAGGGGTCCCGCAAGACATCGAACAGCCGCTCGACCTCGGAAAAATCTTTCCGCTGCGCCTTCTCGATGGCCGCCTGGGCGAGGTAGTTGCGCAGTACGTAGCAGGGGTTGACCCGGTCCATCCGTTCGCGCCGGTCGTCATCGGCGCTGCCTTCGTCCCGCAGCCGTTCCCGGTACCGCACCGCCCAGGCCGTGAAGCGATCGCGGTCGAGAAAATACTCGCGCAGCGATTCGTTCGCCGCACCCGGCGCACTGTCGAACCGGCCGAGCGCTCGAAACAGGCGCGTGTAGTCCGCATGGCTTTCCTGGAGCATGGCAAGGAGTTCGCCGATCAACTCGTCGTCGCCGTTTCGTTCTTGCCGCAGTCCCAGCTTCAGGCGCATCCGCCTCCGGAACTCCGACTCGACGATCGGGGTATAGCGGTCCAGCGCCTCCTTCAAGGCTTCTTTCGGCGCCAGAGGCAGCAACGTCTGCGCCAGGCAACTCAGGTTCCAGAGTCCGATGTACGGCTGCTGGTTGAAGGCATACCGTCCGTTGTGATCCGAGTGGTTGCAGATGAACGCCGCGTCGTAATCGTCCATGAAACCGAACGGCCCGTAGTCGAGCGTGATTCCGAGGATCGACATGTTGTCCGTGTTCATCACGCCATGGGCCCAGCCGACCGCCTGCCACTGCGCGATGAGCGTGGCCGTCCGCTCGACCACCTCCAAGAACAAGCGCGCCACGGCATCCGTCGCGCCGCGCAGATGCGGGTAATGGCGGTCGACGACATAGTCCGCCAGGATCCGCAGCAGATCGTACTGCTTCCGATAATACAAGACTTCGAACGTGCCGAAACGGACGTGGGACGGCGCCATCCTCAGCAGCATGGCGCCGGTTTCGACTTCTTCCCGGTACACCTTGTCGTCGCTGCCGACCAGGCACAGCGCCCGCGTCGTCGGGATGCCCAAGCCATGCATGGCCTCGCCGCACAAGTATTCCCGGATCGTCGACCGCAGGACCGCCCGCCCGTCGCCGTCCCGCGAAAAGGGCGTCATCCCCGCCCCCTTGAGATGGAGCTCCCACGTCCCGTCTCGCTCGTTGACCGCCTCCCCCAACAGGATCGCCCTCCCATCGCCCAGTTGAGGCACATAGACGCCGAACTGGTGGCCCGCATAGAGCATGGCCAACGGGTCCATGCCCGGCGCCAACAGGCTTCCGCCGAACGTTCCCGCAAATTCCGGGCGGGCAAACTGCTCCGGGTCCAGGTCGATCAGGGCGGCGGCGGCAGGGTTCGCATGGATCAGCCGGGGTGGCGAGTTGAACGGCGTCGGGTTCAGCCTGGCAAAGAACGCATCGGGAAGACGCGCGTAGCTGTTGTCGAAACGGAGCGTTTCAAGGGTGCGACCGGCCATGGTGCAGCATGCCAGGACGAGCGCGCGGCTTTCAACCGCGATTCCGGCGTCGGGGCCGATTCCCGCTCCCGCAATCTCTAGCGGGGGCCGGTCTGGATGTCCCGATCGGCGGTGAAGACGAAGACGCGTTCCCCCAGTGGCACGTCGATGTCCGTGAAGAGACCGACGATTTTCGCCGCCGTGATGTCGCTGACTTGTTCGCAGAGTTTGTCGCGGCCCTGGGCGATCAAGGTCTGGCGCAGCCGCTTGACCATGTCCACGCCTTCGGCGGTCTTGGCGAGTTGGCGCTCCGCCGGCGTCAGCACGCCTTTCAGCCGCACCACCACGAGGTCACGGACGATGAACGCCCGCACGTCGTCGGGGCCGCGACCCATGAACTCCTGTTCGAACTTGATGATGGCGTTTCGTATGGCGTTTTCCATGATGTGACGTTCGGCAACGAGGCGCCGCGCGCCTCCGGATTATAGAATTGCCCGGCGGCACGAACAAGCAGTCCGGCCGCGCAGGAGGTCATAGGTCTTTCGGACCATCGGACGGCTGTTGAGTGGACTCATGCCGCGATTCCTGCTTGACGCTGGTCCGAACACCGTATTAATGATGGGCAACGATCGGTCGCCCGACGGTGTTGCTCGTCCCGGATTCGGTGTCGCAGACGAGCAGGACGTCATGGTCGACCGTCAGGGGCCGTAGGGTGGCCGGCAGTTTTCGAACGGCCGGTCGCAGTGCAAGCCAACGCGGGGCTCGACCAGAGCGTCGAGACGCCCGGTTGGCTTTTTGTCTTTTTGCGGGTGTGGAATGTGGACGTTTGCCGTGCTGCTCGTGCCGTTGCTGCCGCTGCTCACCACGCTCATCGTGATGGCCGGCGACGAGGCCGCGGTGCGTACCAGAATCACCGTCGCCGCGTGGCCGATCGGCGCCGCCTGCGCGGGCGCCCTGGCGACCCTGTATTTCGTCGCGACGGAAGGGCCGATCACGATCCGGTTCTATGATCCGGCCCTGGCCGGTGCCTTCCCCCTGCCGCTCGGCTTCTACGTGGACCGTCTCAGCGCGGTCATGATGGTGCTCATCTCGGCCATCGGGACGATCATCTACACGTACTCCATCCAATACATGAGCCGGGAGCCTCACGAACGCCGCTATTTCGCGCTGCTCGGCGTCGCCGTGTGCGCCTTGCTCTGCATGGTGTCCAGCGGCAACCTCCTCATGCTGTTCGTCTTCTGGCAGCTGCTTTCGTATCTGCTCTATCTCCTCATTCACAACCATACGCATGCCGCGACGCTGGAAAGCGCCTTCCGGACCTTCGCCCTGCTGCGGACGGGAGACGTCGCCTTTCTCGCCGGCACGGCGCTGGCCTATGGGTTCTACGGCACGTTGGAGTTCCCCGAGCTGTTCGCGGCCGCCGTTGAGTCGCAGGCCGCGATCACGCTGCTTCCCGGCGTGGACTGCAGCGGGGCCACGGTGGTCACGCTGCTCCTGCTGATCGGAGCCATGAGCAAGTCGGCGCAGTTTCCCTTCCACATCTGGCTCCCCCGGTATCTGTACGCCCCGACGCCCGTGACCGCGCTGCTGCACGCCGGCATCATCAACGCCGGCGGGTTCCTGATCAACCGGCTCGCGCCGCTGTTCGGGCTCAGCTCCACGACCCTGCACGTCGCCTTCCTGATCGGGACGCTGACGGCCGTCCTCGGCGCCACCATGATGCTGGCCCAGAACGACATCAAGAACATGCTGGGGTTCTCGACGATCGGGCAGATGGGCTACATGATCATGGAATGCGGCCTGGGCGCCTTCTCGCTCGCGGTGTTCCATTTGATCGCCCACGGCCTCTTCAAGGCCACCGTGTTCCTGAACTGCGGGGACGTCATCGGCAAGGCTCGGCTGGAACCGCATGTCCCGCACGTCGAGCAGGAGGCGGATGAGGAAAGATACTCGAGCCTGACCTGGGCGACCGGATTCGTCACGACGTTGCTGATCCCGCTGCTGATTCTGCTGCTGACGCACGGCGTGCTGCACATTCCCCTGCTCGAAGCGCAGGGCACCGTGATCTTTCTGTTCTTCATTTGGATCACGTCCTCCCAGGCCATCTTGACCCTCACACGCCTGCGGGCCGTCGCGTCATGGAAAGTCTCCGCCGCGATGCTGCTGACCCTCTTGTTCGTCGTGTTCGTCTATCTGTTCGCCGTCGAGTCGTTCACGGCGTTCCTGTACCCCAACCCGGACGAGGTCGCCTCCTACTTCAAGGCGGCGGCGCTGCCGAGCCGCCTGTTCGACATGATGATCGGCGCGGCGACGCTCATGACCGTTCTCGGTTGGTGTTATGTCTATCTCAGGGCTCACGGCCGATCCCTCCCGATGCCCTCCTGGGTCCACGGCATCCGTCTCCGGCTTTACGTCCTCTTCCTGAATCGGCTCCACGTCGACGAAGGCGTCCAACGCCTGAGCCAAGCCCAGCTCGCCGCAGCCCGGCGATTCGAAGAGGTCGCGCAGGGCCGGCCATCCTGATCGCGCTTGACGACGGTCTGGAGGTCGTATTAATGGTTAGCCCCTGATGAGGGAGTCGTGACGCTCATCTTGCTGGTACCGCTTCTCCTGCTCGCAGCCGCCTGCCTGGTGGTCTGCGGACCGGCCACCTCCGAGCACGCGAGGGCCAAGGCGGCCGCCTATCCCATCGGCGCCGCCTTTCTCGGCTCCATCGCGACCTTGTATCTCGTGACGACCGCGGGACCGGTCTCGATCCGGTTCTACGACCTGTCTTCGATCGCGTCTTTCGCCATTCCGATCGGATTCTACGTCGATCGCCTGAGCGCGGTCATGATGACGCTGATCACCGGCGTCAGCGTCATCATCTACACCTATTCGACCGTCTACATGTATCAGGACCGGCATGCCCGCCGGTACCTGGCCATGATCTGCCTCACGGACTTCGTCCTGATCTGCATGGTGTCCAGCGCCAATCTCATGATGTTGTTTCTCTTCTGGCAGGTGCTCAGCTACCTGCTCTACGTCCTCGCCCACAATCACGCCCATGCGGGGACCCTGGCGGGAGCCTTCAAGACCTTCACCCTCCTGCGCGCGGCCGATACGGCGTTTCTCGCCGGCATCGCGCTCGCCCACCAGTTGTACGGAACGCTCGAATTCCAGGAACTGTTCGCGCGAGCCGCCGACGCGCCGGTCATCTTGTCCCTGTGGCCGGGGATGGACATGAGCGGGGCCACGGCCGTTACGCTCCTGCTTTTCGTCGGGGCGATGGGCAAATCGGCCCAGTTTCCGATCCACCTGTGGCTGCCGGGCTCGCTCTTCGCGCCGACGCCGGTGCACGCATTGCTGCACGCCGGCATCATCAACGCCGGCGGGTTCCTGATCAACCGGCTCGCGCCGCTGTTCGGGCTCAGCTCCACGACCCTGCACGTCGCCTTCCTGATCGGGACGCTGACGGCCGTCCTCGGCGCCACCATGATGCTGGCCCAGAACGACATCAAGAACATGCTGGGGTTCTCGACGATCGGGCAGATGGGCTACATGATCATGGAATGCGGCCTGGGCGCCTTCTCGCTCGCGGTGTTCCATTTGATCGCCCACGGCCTCTTCAAGGCCACCGTGTTCCTCAATTGCGGCAACGTCATTCATAAGGCGCGGCAAGAGCCGCATTTCCCGCACGTCGATCATCAGGCCGAGGAACCGGGCCTGTCCCGTCTCACGTGGTTCACCGGGTCCGTGACCACGCTGTTCATCCCGCTGCTCATTCTATTGGTCACGCACGGGGTCCTGCGCATTCCCTTGTTGGAATCCCAGGGGACGGTGATTTTTCTGTTCTTCATCTGGATCACCTCGTCACAGGCGATCCTGACGTTGACGCGGCTGCGCCAGGTGGCATCCTGGAAAGTCTCGGCCGCCATGCTGATGACGCTGCTGTTCATCGTGTTCGTCTATCTGTTCGCCGTCGAGTCGTTCACGGCATTCCTGTACCCCAATCCGGAGGAGGTCGCGTCGTACTTCCGGGCGGCCGATCTTCCGGACTGGCTGTTCGACCTCATCATCGTGACCGCCACGATCCTGACCGTCGCCAGCTGGGCCTATCTCTATATGAGCGCCCACGGGATGACGCTGCGGATGCCGCCCTGGGTCGAGAACGTGCGGGTACGCCTGTACCTGCCTTTCATGAACCGGCTCTACGCCGACGAATCCTATGCGCTGGTCGGACAGACCATCATGCGTCTGGTCCATCAGGTCGACAAGCGGGAGCGAGGCTGGTCGCGATGACGGACGGCACGATGATACCGTGGCTTCTGGCCGGCATCCCGTTGCTGGGCGCGCTCGCCAGCCTGCCCTTCCGCTCGGACCCGGAACGGCTGAAACGGTCCTGCATCGCCTGGACCGTGCTCAGCCTCGTTTCGGTCGCAGGATGCGCCGACCGGGTCGAGATACCGGTAGAAGGCCTGCTGCCGCTCTACCTGTTGCCGCTGGCCGCCGCGATCTCGATCCTAGGACAGCCGGTTCACGAGCAGCATCGGTTCTCATGGATGTGCACGCTGGTGCTTCTCGGATTCGGCTTGTCCGTCGTGAGCGGCCCGCCGCCGATTACTCCCGTGATCGTGGCGCTGCTCTTGGCTCTGATCGCGGGACTGCTCTACCGGCACCACAGCGCGCTCTGGCCCAGGTCCTGGTGGGGCATCGGCGCCTACGGCCTCGGCGCCTCGTGCGCCGTCCTGTCGGCTGCCGCCGATGATCCGCTGTCCGCGCTCGCCTCTTTGCTGGCCTGTGGAGTCTTGCTTCCGCTCCTGCCGTTTCACGACGGTTACCTGACGGCCCTGACGAGGCTGCCGGGCAGCCTGCCCTCGTTCATCGTCGTCCTGCTCCCCCTTGTCGGTCTGCACCAGCTGGCGGCCGTCATGCCCACGGTTCCGGACACCGTGGCCTGGACGGTCGGCTTCTTCGCCCTCGTGGGAGCTTCCTACGGCGCGTTCAAGGCCTTGGCGCAGTCGAGGGTCCGTCTCCTGCTGGCGTACGGCAGCCTTTCTTTCTTCTCCATTTTCTGGTGGTTCGCCGCCGCCTCGCGAACCGCAACGCCCCGGGCCGCGCTCCTGGTCGGAACGGTGGGCCTGGCGACCAGCGGCCTCATGGTCGCCTGGCAGGTGGTCAGAACCAGATACGGCGACGACGTGGATCCTCAAGCGATCAGCGGCCTGGCGACCGGCATGCCGCAATACGCGGTCCTGCTGTCCTTGCTCGCGCTGGCCGCGATGGGCTTGCCGCCCTTCGGCGTCTTTGCCGGATTCATGGGGCTGCTGCTGAGCTCGCCGTTTCCGTCTTTGGTCGGCCTGTTCGTCACGCTCCTGGCATGGCTCGCCGCGTCTTGGTACATCATGCAGATGGTTCAACGGTTGCTCTTCGGTGCCCGGCGGCCGGAACTGCGGTACACCGATCTGCTCCACGCCGAGTTCGCTTCGCTGTTGATCGTCGTGCTGGTCCTGCTCGCGTTGGGGCTGGCGCCGTCGACCCTCTTTGCCTCCGAACCAGCCAAACTCGGGACCGCCGCCATCGGAGAATCCTCCACGTGGAACCGGTAGATCAGGCCCCCGACATCGAATCGAGACGGATGGAGTTGCGCGGGGTCGTTCGCCTCGCCGGAGAGGTCATCGCGCAATATTGGCCGATGCGGACGTTCGTCCATCACAATCCGCTCCATAGCCTCGAATACCTTCCCTTCGAGGAAACGGTCCGCCGCGGCAAGCAATTCATGGGCGGGAGCGGCTATCTTCCCGGCGAGCTGTATCGCCAGTACGTCCGGTCGGGCCGGATCCGTCCCGAACACCTGGATGACGTCTTACGCCCGTGGACGGAGGACACCCGTGTCGCGGTCGGCCCTCGCACCGTCTCGCACGGCGAGGTGCTGCGCGCCTGTCTGACCGAAGGACTGGGATCGCCGTCCGTCGAACCGCTCGACAGCCAGTTGCCCGATCCCTCCCACCTTCTGATCGAACGGCTCGCGGCCCGGCTCGAGTCCGTGCTGACGTATCCTGACTTACAGACCCGCATACGCACGATCGTGGAGGCCGATGAAGCCGCCTTGGGACGGTGGCTCACTCTGTCGCACTGGTGCGACGACACCTTGGGAACGCAGATCGTCCGCCAGATCAACGATCAGCTCATCAAGTGGTGCGAGGCGTTCCTCGACGAAGGCCACGCGACTTGGGCCATGCCCGAACGCGAGAAGGGCCTCTACCAGGCCTGGAAGACGATCGCGGCGCATGAATGGTCGCCCTGCGGGATTGCCGACAGCGGCCGAAAAATCGCCGCTCTCCCCGACTATCCGGAGGATGCTCTCTTGGAGAGCCTCGATGTGCTGGGCATTCCCTCCGAGCTCCGTCAGGATTATCTCTCGCTCCAGTTGACCGCCCTCCCCGGCTGGGCCGGGTTCATCAAGTGGCGTGGCGAAGAACGGGACTACCCCTGGCAACAGGCGTATCCGGCCAGCCTGGTGAAGTTCCTGGCCATCCGCCTCTGGTATGCGCGCGAGCTCGTTCAGAAAGCCTGCCGCGCCGAGCTCGGTATCGACGGTCGCTACGCGGCCGTGACCGAATACATGCGCAGCCATCCGGAAGAGTACTATCTGCGGAAGAAGCGGGTCGCGGGGCGTTTGCCGGCCCTGTACGCGGAAGAAGTCGATCGTCTGGCTCATCAGAGGGGCAACGGGTGGAAGGCGGTACTCGACCGCTACCAGATCGACGTGGTCCCCAGACAGGCGGCGGCGTCTCGTCGTGGCGCAGCCAGAACGCTGCTGGCGCTGGCGCGGTCGCTGGAGCTCGACCCGGAGCACCTCGCCGCAGCCGCTTCCGACACACTGAAGCAACTGGTCGACTGGATCGAGGCGTTTCCGGAGTCCGCCCACGGCCCGGTCTGGCTCAAGGCGCTCGAAGCAAGCTATCAGCAATCTCTCCTGGGGCAGCTCCGGTCCCGAAAGGCGGGACCCGAAGCCGCGGCTCAAATCCGTCCCTACTCGCAGTCGGTCTACTGCATCGACGTGCGGTCGGAACCGTTCCGCCGGCACTTGGAATCGACCGGCGCCCACGACACCTACGGCTTTGCCGGGTTTTTCGCCGCGTTCATCCGGTTCCGGGCCTGGGGGAAAGAGCACGATACGGAACAGTTCCCCGTCATCATGCGCGCCAAGAACGAAGTCCGGGAGATTCCGCGCAGCTATCTCGACCATCATGTGTTGAAACACAAAGCCCGCGCCAAATGGATGCACGCCGGTCACACCCTGTTGCACGATCTGAAGGAGAACGTCGTCACGCCCTATGTCATGGTCGAATCGTTGGGATGGGTCTACGCGATGCCCATCTTCGGCAAGACCCTATGGCCCACGCTCTATCGCCGATGGACGTCCTGGCTGCGGCGGCTGTTCGTCCCTTCCATCGCGACGACGCTGACCGTCGGCAAGATGGCTCCCGACGAAACCGCCGAGATGGTGGCGGCGCAGCAGCAAGCCAGGATCAGGGCCGCGCTCGAAGAACATACGGGGCTGCGCAAGTCCCGCATTACGCCCGTGCTCGTCGAGGGACTGCGGCAACGGGCCTTGAGCGGATCCGGGGAGGCCGACCAAGTGCTCCTGGAGGCGGCCGCGCAGGCGGGACTCGCCGCCGAGACGGTCGACCGGTTGGTCGGGCTCCTGCAGCGGCAGTACGGCATCAGCGCGCGCGCCGCATCCCATCAACGGGAGCGGATCACGCGCACCGGATTCACGCTGGACGAGCAGGTCCTGACCGTCGATACGGCCCTGCGGATGATGGGTCTGACGAAGAACTTCGCGAGGCTGGTGCTGTTCTGCGCGCACGGCAGCACGTCCGAGAACAATCCCTATGAATCCGCACTCGATTGCGGGGCTTGCGGCGGCAACGAAGGCAAGCCCAATGCGCGGGTCCTGGCCATGATGGCGAACAATCGCACCGTCCGGGAGCGCCTCGCCAAGAACGGCCTCGACATCCCGGCCGACACCCATTTCCTGGCCGGTCAGATGGATACCACGACCGACCAGGTGACGCTGTTCGACCTGGAGGACGTGCCGCCGACTCACCGCGCCGATCTGGCCCGACTGCAGGAAGACCTCCGGGAGGCGGCCGAACTGACGAGCCAGGAACGCTGCGCGCGCTTTCCCGATCTCGAACAGCCGCTCCTGGGACCGCAGGCGGTCGCGCACGTGCGAAGGCGCAGCGCCGACTGGAGTCAGGTCCGGCCCGAATGGGGGCTTTCGGGCAATACGGCCATCATCTTCGGCCGCCGGGAGCTGACCAAGGGTCTCGATCTGGAAGGCCGCGTCTTCCTGCATTCATACGATTACCGTGAGGATCCGTCCAATCGGTTGCTGGAGGTGCTGCTGACCGCGCCGCAAGTCGTGGCGCAGTGGATCAACATGGAGCACTATTTTTCCGTCACCGACAACGAGGTCTACGGAAGCGGAAGCAAGATTTACCACAACGTCGTCGGACGGCTCGGGATCATGTCGGGACCCTGGAGCGACCTTCGCCTGGGGCTCGCACGGCAGACCGTCATGAACGGCGAGCAGCCGTATCACGAGCCGATGCGCCTGCTGACGATCGTCGAGGCCCCGCGCGCGCGCATCGAGAAGCTGATCGGGCGGCACGAGGTGCTGCAGCACTTCTATCACAATGAGTGGGTCCATCTCGTCGCGCTCGATCCAGAGGACGCGGTATGGTATCGGTATCGCCCCATCGGGGGATGGAGTCGCATCGAGTAGAAGTCGTATTCATCGTGGCATGGACATTCGAACAGACGAAGCTGTCCGAGAAACGACCGGCATCGGCAGCCGCGTCCGAGACG
This sequence comes from Nitrospira sp., assembly GCA_035328385.1. Classification (GTDB taxonomy): domain Bacteria; phylum Nitrospirota; class Nitrospiria; order Nitrospirales; family Nitrospiraceae; genus Nitrospira_C. Next base: position 15,441 of record DAOLIU010000074.1, read on the forward strand.
CGAAAGAAGTGGAGCGTCGGGTAGACATCAGCCGGGAAAGGAGACGTGAGATGGGCGGGCTAGTCCTGCATCCGATGAAGGAAATTCGTGTGATCGTCGCAGGGGAGCACCGGGCGTTCGTGACGGAGTTGCTCGATCGCGTCAATGCGACCGGCTATACCATCGTCGGCAACGTGTCGGGCAAGGGGCATCACGGGGTGCGCGAAGCGCACTTCATGTTCAGCGAGCAGGAAAGTCTGGAGATGATCATGACGGTGGTGCCCGAAGACAAGGTCGAGCCGATTCTGGCCGGCCTCAGGCCGTTGTTCGAACGGCACTCCGGCGTGATGTTCGTGGCCGACGTGGCGGTCAGCCGTCAGGAGTATTTCGGCAAGAAAAACAAAGGGGCCTGACCCGTCGCCGGATCTCCGTTCCGCCCTTGTCTTTCCCGTGACGGATTGTCTAGAATGGCGGTCCGTCCACGGGTCCAGCGGGTCCAGGAGCCTAGCGTGAAGGGTTTGCGGTTCGAACGAATCGGGCAAGGGCGCTATTACAACGTGGTGTTCCACCTTGGAAGCACGTACGTCCCGGTCAGCGACGAGACCGTCGACGAGCTCAAAGCCCAGAGCTTGCTCCCGGCCGAGCGGTTTCTCGACCTGCTGCTGGACCGCGTCGGCTATTCCTCCTACCTGAAAGATCAGATCCGAGCCGAACTGCGGAGCTCCGGCGATCCGGTGACGCAGATCACGGTGCTGCAGGGCGCCATCCGCGAACT
>DAOLIU010000075.1:0-15898 GCA_035328385.1 Nitrospira sp.
ATGATTGCATCGGGGCTGGCGCGCGTCGATTTCATCGCCGCGAACACCGACTTGCAGGCGCTGGACCGGTCACGGGCCGCCTATAAGGTTCAGTTGGGACCCGAGAGGACTCGCGGCCTCGGCGCCGGCGCCAAACCCGAAATCGGGAAAGAGTCGGCCTTGGAGAGCAAAGATCAAGTGCGCGAATGCCTGGAAGGCGCCGACATGGTCTTCGTGACGGCCGGCATGGGCGGCGGGACCGGAACCGGCGCGGCGCCGATCGTCGCGAGCATCGCCAGAGAGCTGGGCATTCTGACCGTCGGAGTGGTGACGAAGCCGTTCCAATACGAGGGGCACCGGCGGATGCTGCACGCCGATGAGGGCATCAGAGACTTGAGGCGCCACGTCGACACGCTGTTGATCATTCCGAACCAGCGACTCCTCGGCATCGTCGACAAGGCCACGCCTCTGCTGGAGGCATTCAAGGTAGCCGACGACGTCTTGCGCCAGGCGATCCAAGGCATTGCGGACGTGATCACGACGACCGGCCATGTGAACGTGGATTTTGCCGACGTCCGCACGATCATGTCGCACACAGGCCGTGCCGTGATGGGCATGGGAGTGTCGCGCGGCACCAATCGGGCGATCGAGGCCGCGCAGAAGGCCATCTGCAGCCCGTTGTTGGAAGAAGGAAGCGTCGAAGGGGCCAGGGGCGTGCTGCTGAACATCACGGGCGGTCCCAACATGTCGCTGCACGAAATCGAAGAGGCCGCGTCGATCATTCAGCAGACCGCGGACCCGGAAGCGAATATCATCGTCGGGCAGGTCATCAATCCCGATATGGGCGACGATCTGGTGGTGACGGTCATTGCGACCGGGTTCGAGCGCGAAGAACAGCCGGCGACCGTGTCGGTAGGAGCGGCCCGTGCGTCACGGACGACCCCGCAGGCGACGAACGGCGTCGGAACCGCCGTGGCGGATCGGCATCACAAGGACATCGACCGGCCGACGTTCTTGCGCCGGAGTGAACTCGTCCAGTCGGTGGATCGGGCGGCGCTTCCGGCCGATGACGAGTGGGACGTGCCGACGTTCTTGAGAAAACAGGCGGACTGATCGGAAGGGCTGTCCGGTGCATACAAACGTTCCGGTCATCACCGTGCCGGCATTCGCCTCCTCGCGGGACGGCGTCCGGCATTTTTTCGGCACGCGACGGCATGCCGATAGCTTGACGCTCGAGGTCGGCGTGCCGGCCGCGGCTGCCGATCGGCGCGGCAGGGAATGGCTATTGTCCGTCAAACAAGTACACGGCACCGATGCGTTGATCCTCGACCGGCCGTTGAGCGGCGGCGACCGATTCGATGGGGAGTGGGATGCCCTGGTCACGGATCAGCCCGGAGTGACTGTGACGGTGCGGACAGCCGACTGTGTGCCGGTCCTGATCTATGACCGCCGCCGGCGTGCGGTGGCGGCCGTTCATGCGGGCTGGCGTGGCGCGGTGGCTGAAATCGTACCCAAAACGATTGATCTGCTCGTGGAACGGTTTCACGTGACGCCGGAGGATCTTCGCATCAGCATCGGCCCCTCGGCCGGACCTTGCTGCTACGAGGTCGATGAGCCGGTGTTGAGGGTGTTGCGGCGGCAGATGCCGGAATGGGAGTCCGTCGTTCTGGCCGCCGGGGGCGATCGGGCACGGTTGGATCTCAAGAAGTTGGTTCGCCGTCAGATGGAACGGATCGGCATTGCGCCGCTGCATGTCACGACCGTCAATTTGTGCACGATCTGTCACGACGACCTCTTTTACTCCTATCGCCGGGAAGGGCGCGTGAATGGCACGATGGTCAGCGGTATCACATTGATGCCGCGCCGTTGAGGCCGCCCGCGCATGCTCTGATCTGTTTATTGGAGTGCGGGCTTCTCGCGTTATGGATGTGCCGGCCGATTCAATCGCAGACCGTCTCAAGATCGTCATGGATCGCATCAGACAGGCCGCTTTGGCCGTCGGCCGGGACCCGGACAGCGTCCGTCTGGTGGGGGCCACCAAAGCGGTTTCCGCAGAGCGCGTTCGTGAGGCGGTTGCGGCGGGGTTGCGTGTTGCGGGCGAGAACCGGCTGCAGGAGGCGATCCCCAAGATCCAGGCCCTCCGCGACGAGCCGCTCCGGTGGCATTTCATCGGGCAACTGCAACGTCGCAAGGTCCGTGACGTCGTGGCTCGGTTCGAGGTCATCCATTCGGTGGACACAGTCGAGTTGGCGTCGGAAATCGACCGCCGGGCTCAGGCGGCCGCAGTCCGGCAGGATGTGCTGCTGGAGGTCAATGTGGCCGGAGAGTCGACGAAGGCGGGGTTTTCTCCAGATCTGCTTGAGGAGCGGCTCCCGCTCTTCTCAGGATTGATGCATCTCCGCATCCGGGGACTGATGGCGATTCCGCCGCCGGTCGATGATCCGGAGCGGGCAAGGATCCATTTCCGCACCCTCCGCGAGCTGGCCGGACGTTTGTCGGCCCAGGCCGTTCCGGGAGTCGCCATGACGGAGCTTTCGATGGGGATGTCGAGCGATTATGTGGTGGCCGTTGAAGAGGGGGCGACGCTCGTCCGCGTAGGGACGGCGATCTTTGGGAGGCGGAATGCCTGACACAGTCACACCGGTGGGCTTCGTCGGCGGCGGGCAGATGGCGGAGGCCATTGTCGGCGGAATGCTCGGTGCAAAGCTGTGCTCGTCGGAATGGCTATGGGCGACCGATCCCGTCGCGGCAAGACGCGACCGGTTGAAGAGTGGGTTCGGTATCCGCGTCGGCGAAGACAATCGTGCGTTGACGGAGTGGGCCGATCTGGTCATTCTGGCCGTCAAGCCGCAAGTGCTTCCCCGCGTGTTGAAGGAGATCGGCGCCCTCCTTGCAGGCAAGGTTGTCGTCTCGATCGCCGCCGGCGTGCCGATTCGGGCGATCGCCGAACTGGCACCCGGCGTCAGAGGGATCATCCGTGCCATGCCGAATCAGCCGGTTTTCGTGCGTGAAGGCATGACGGCGCTTACGGGTGGCCATGCCATGTCGGATTCGGACGTGAGCTTTGTGCGCGCGATGTTCGAGGCAGTGGGGCGGGTGGTGGAGGTGGATGAACGGCTGATGGATGCCGTGACCGGTCTCAGCGGCAGCGGGCCGGCATACGTGTTCCAAGCCATCGAGGCCTTGGCCGACGGCGGCGTAAAGATGGGATTGCCACGGCGCACCGCGGAGCTGTTGGCCGCGCAAACCGTGCTCGGCGCCGCACGGATGGTATTGGAATCCCGGGAGCATCCCGCTACCCTCAAAGACCGCGTGGCGTCACCCGGCGGGACGACGATTGCGGGTCTGCATCGGCTTGAACAGGGCGGCTTCCGTGCTACACTGATGGGGGCCGTCGAGGCGGCCACGAGGCGATCGGAGGAATTGGGGCGCTGATGTTCATCGGAAGCAATATCTTGCAGGCGGTCGCGACCGTTCTGGATACGGTTCTCTGGCTGTATATGTGGGTCATCATCGCCAGGGCTCTGATCTCATGGGTGAATCCGGACCCTTGGAACCCGATCGTGCAGTTTCTCACGCGCGTGACGGAGCCGGTGTTGGCCCCCATTCGCCGTTGGGTCGGGTGGCGGATGGGCATCGATCTGTCTCCGATTATCGCCATCCTCGCGATCACGTTCTTGCAGCTGGCCTTGGTCCAGACGCTCCGCGATATTGCCGTCCGGTTGAACTGAATCGATCAAGGGGGACGCCATGAAGATCACGCCGCTCGACATTCAGCAGATGGTGTTCAAGGTGAGTTTTCGGGGATACGACAAGGAAGAGGTCAACCGCTTTCTCGAGGAGATTGCAGAAACCGTCGAGCTGTTGAACCGGGACAACGCGGTGCAGCGCGAGAAAATCGTCCTCCTCGAGCAGCAGATCACCGAGCTCAAGCGGACGGAAATCACGCTGTCGAACACGTTGGTGTCCGCTCAATCACTTGCCGAGGACGTGAAACGCAGCGCCCAACGTGAATCCGATCTCGTCATCAAGGAAGCAGAGCTCAAAGCGGGGGAAATGATCCGGCAGGCTCGGGTGGAGTTGCACAATACCCAGCGCGATCTGACTGCGCTTCAAAAGCAACGGCTTCTGATGGTGGAGCGGCTTCGTGCGACGCTCCGCACGTTCGAGCGGATGCTGGAAGTCGAAGAGCAGGAGGCATTCAGCGACGCCGCCTCCACGTCCGAGGACAAACTCGAAGGACAGTCGAGTCAGGCGTTGTGATCCTCCGTGCGATCTCCGGAGCGCTCAGTCGCTCGGAAACACGCCGTCCTTTCCGAAGGCCTTCGTTCACATACCTCTTATGAGCCTGCCGCCTGCGATTTGCGCGGAGCTGCGATCCGCCGTGAAGGACGGCGTGTTCCCCGGCGCCGTTCTGGCGGTCCGGTTGCGAGGACAGGCCCCCTATCTTGCCGCCGCGGGACGGTTGTCTTCGGATCCCGACAGCCCGCCGGTGGAAGTCTCTACGCTCTACGACCTCGCGTCGCTGACCAAACCGCTGGTGACCGTCACCTCGATCCTGCTGCTCGTGCAACGGGCGGAACTCCGTCTTGATGATGCCATTGAAAGTGGCTTGCCGGAACTTGCCGGTAGCGCCGTGGGACGGGCCTCACTGAAAGATCTGCTGACGCATAGTTCAGGTCTTCCTGGATGGAGACCGTTGTATGAGAAATTGTACGAAGAAACGGCTGTGAAGTGCGCCGTGCCTCATGGCATCGACCCGGTGGCGGTCCGGTCCGCGGTGCTAAACCTGATCCGCAACGAGTCGGCGGTTTATGCCAGAAGGACGAGAAGCCTGTATAGCGATCTGGGGTTCATCCTCCTCGGGCTCCTCGTTGAACGGACGGCCGGTGTCATGCTGGACGAATGGTATCGCCGTGCGGTGACGGATCCTCTTGGGGCCGCTTCGTTACTGTTTGTTCCCGTCTCCGGACCTGACATTCCTAGGAAGGCTTTCACCGAAAAAACTGCTGGAATCGCACCGACCGAGTACGATCCCTGGCGCCAGAGATTGCTGAGAGGAGAGGTGCATGACGAAAATGCCGCGGCTCTGGGCGGGATCGCAGGCCATGCAGGGCTTTTCGGGACCGCTGAAGGAGTCCTTGCCGTTTCCGGAGCCTGGCTGGACGCCTACCACAGAAATGACACATTCTTCTCTCCCGATCTCGTCCGCCGCTTCGTCACCCGGCAAACGGACGTTCCGCAATCCAGTTGGGCTCTAGGGTGGGATACACCGACCATGCCGTCGTCTTCGGGCAGCTATTTCTCGGAACGTTCCTTCGGACATCTCGGATATACCGGCACGTCGGTGTGGGTGGATCCGATTCGAAAGCTGGAAGTCGTAATCCTGTCGAACCGCGTGCATCCAACCAGAAAAAACGAGAAGATCCGCGAGTTTCGCCCTCGCCTTCACGATCTGATCATTCGAGAGTTCGCTTTGTCGGAAAGAGGTTAGGCAGGGTCGGGATAGTCGGTCCAGGTTTCTTTTTCGGCAAGATACTTCGTCCCTTTGAAGTTCGCCCGCGTTCGAAGCCGCCGAAAGCCCAGCCGAGAAAGCTTCTCGACCAGTTCCTTCACGGCCGCCGCGATCGTCGGGTGCGACTGCCCTTCGACGGTCAGGGCTTCATACATGACCTTGGCCGCGTAGCCGGACGTCGTGCGATTGACGAGAATGGCTCGGTTAAAGTAGCGGTCGCTGGGATCGACCCCTTCGATTTGATGCTTCTCGACCAGCCCGTCCTTTTTGAAGAGTGACGCGAGAGAATTCATGAATTCTCCATGGTGCCGATGTATCGACCGTCCGCCCGCCAGGCGGCAGTATAGGGAAGGTCTCGACGGACTGCAAGACATTGACAACCCCCGACGCCGCTCCTATCCTTTTTGATCCGACTGCACAAGAAGAGGCATTTCCGACTGGCATGAATATTCCCAACAGCTTGACTCTGCTGCGGATTCTGCTGATCCCCGTGTATATCGGTCTACTGGTCTATGAGCAATTTGATCAGGCCCTGTTAGTGTTGCTGGCAGCGGGAATTACCGACGCGCTCGACGGCACAATCGCCAGGGCGGCGAATCAAAAAACCCGTCTTGGCGCCTTCCTCGACCCTCTGGCGGACAAACTGCTGTTGACGTCAGGATTCATCACGTTGTCGACGATTCACGTCATACCTTCATGGGTCACCATCCTCGTGGTGAGCCGAGACGTAATGCTCTTGCTGGGCACCGCGGTCGCGCAGCTCACCGAAACGGAAATCGATATCACGCCGACCTTTCTCGGAAAGGGCACGACGTTCCTGCAACTTTCCTATGTTCTCCTGGTGATCTTCTTGAGTTCCCGTCAGATCGATCTGCAGTACCTTCACCCTCTACTCTTCGGCATGGTGACATTCACTCTGCTCTCCGGATTTCACTACCTCTATCGCGGCTATCGACGTGCCGGTTCCGTCGGCCTGTAGCCGTCTCCCTGCTTGTCACGCGAACCTGTGTTCAGCTGATGCTCGGAACGTGCATTTGTTTGACAGGTTTTGGGGTCGTCAGTAGACTCGCTCGATAGAACCGTTGTTCCGCAAGTTCGCTTCCATACATCTAGCCAGTGGAGTGATCTATGGCGACCTTCGCATATGTCGGGCGCTCCCGATCCGGTGCCGTCAGGAAAGGTGAGCTCTCCGCCAAGAATCGGGATGAAGCTGTCGATCAACTCCGCAAGCAGAGCATCGTCGTCACCAGTCTCGACGAAAAAGCCGGAAAGTCCGGGTTCAACGTCAGCTTCGGCAGCGGTCTCACCGACAAAGACCTGGTGGTCTTTACGCGCCAGTTCGGCACGATGATCAACGCGGGTCTTCCGCTGGTGCAATGCCTGGAAATTCTCTCCACGCAATCGGAAAACAAGGTTCTGCGCGAAGCGGTCGGCGAGGTCAAGGTGCAGGTCGAGGCGGGCTCTACGTTTTCCGACGCACTGCGTCGCCATCCCAAGGTGTTCGACGATCTGTATGTGAACATGGTGCATGCCGGCGAAGTCGGCGGATTGCTCGATACGATTCTCACCAGATTGGCCAAGCACATCGAGAAGGCCATGAAGCTCAAGGGGCAGATCAAGTCAGCCATGATCTATCCGGCGGCAATTCTCGGCGTTGCGGGAATCGTGATCACGGTATTGATGATCTGGGTGATTCCAATCTTCGCAAAAATGTTCGACGAATTGTCCAGTGGAAAAGTGGGATTGCCCGGGCCTACGCAAATAGTCATCGATATCAGCAACGCGTTCCAATCCTTTTGGTATATCGGAATTGCCTTTGTCGGAGCGGCGATTTTTAGCGTAAAGAAGTACTATGCGACCCCCAAGGGTCGGATGGCGATCGACAAGTTCCTCCTGAAGACTCCCGTATTTGGAGACCTTATTCGGAAAGCCTCGGTAGCCAAGTTCACGCGGACGCTCGGCACTCTGCTGTCGAGCGGTGTTCCGCTGCTGGACGGCCTGTCGATTTGCGCCAAGACGTCCGGCAACAAGGTGATCGAAGAAGCATTGTTGAACGCGAGGGTCAGCATCAGCGGGGGCAAGACGATCGCCGATCCCCTGACTCAAAGTCAGGTATTTCCCAAGATGGTCACGCACATGATCGCCGTAGGAGAATCGACCGGCGCGTTGGACGCCATGCTGGGGAAGATCGCCGATTTCTATGAAGACGAAGTCGACCAGGCGGTCGCCTCCCTGACGTCGTTGCTTGAGCCGATGATGATGGTGTTCCTGGGAGTGGTCATCGGGTTCATCGTCATCGCGATGTACCTTCCCATCTTCAAGATGGCGTCGGCGATCGGGTAGGAATCCATTCATTTATCACCGCTTCCCGCAGCCTGCCTCTACGGCTGCGGTTCAAGATCATTGGTCCATCGGTGTGCTCGGGGCCGCTTCCCCCTCGTCCAGCGACCGGTTCCACGGTCTCCCTACACGCCTTGACGCCGTTTCACAGGCGTCGCTTCTTGTCTGACGACATGGATGAATTGCGGACCAGATTGCGTTGGCTGATGGCATTCCGGGTGGCGATTGTCACCGTGATGCTCGGCTTGTCCCTCGTCTTTCAGGCCACAAAAGGGGAACAGGTCGAAACGTACTACACGCTCATCATCCTGACCTATGCGGTCACCATTCCTTCCGCGCTGGTGCTCCCCTCTCTCGCCGCTCCCGCGAGCCTCACGATATTTTTCTGGGTGCAAGTCGGGATCGATTTTCTGCTGGAAACCGTGCTGGTGGTGAGAACCGGGGGCGTCGACAGCCCGTTCGCGGTTCTCTATGTCATGACGGTAGCGGTCGCGAGTCTCGTGCCGAGGAAACGCGTCGGATTGCTCGCGGCATGCGGCTGCATCATCCTTTTTGGCGCGGTGACGAACATCCAACTCTACGGGCTTGCGGATGGGTGGGAGTGGATATCGATGAGTCATTTGACCGAGCCGAAGACGTTCCAGACCTTCGGCGCCTATGCGCTGGCGCTTCTAGTGGTGGGATTGCTCAGCGGGACCCTGGCCGACCAGCTTCAGAGGGCCGACCGGTCGTTGCGTGAAAAAGAACAGGGACTGACCAGGCTCCAAGCCTTTCATGAAAACATCGTCCAGAGCATCAGCAGCGGGGTATTCACCGCTGACGGAAGCGGGGCAATCACGTCCTTCAACCCGGCTGCACAGGAAGCGACGGGCTACACGCTGTCCCAAGTCCTTGGGCGCCAATGGCGCGAGGTATTCAACTGGCATCCCGCGCCGCTGCAGGACGGTGACGGCGTGGCGGCCGTGAGCCGCTTTGAAGTGGAATGCAAACGTGCGGACGGAAACCGGCTCGTCCTGGGCATGACGGTGTCGCCGCTTCACGAGCAGGGCCAACGGGAGGGCTTGGTCGGGGTCTTCAAGGATCTGACCCAGATCAGGGATCTTGAGGAAGAAATGCGCCGGAAAGAATGGCTGGCCAACCTGGGTGAAATGTCGGCCGGCATGGCTCACGAGATCCGAAACCCTCTGGGCGCATTGGCCGGAGCCATGCAGATGCTCCGGAAAGAAGCGGCGGAGGACGACACGGATCGGAGGTTGATGGATATCGCGATCAGAGAAGCCACGCGATTGGATTCGATCATCACGGAATTTCTGCAGTACGCCCGTCCCCCGGCGCTCACCCTTGCGGAGTCCGATATCAACAAAGTCCTTGCCGAGACCCTGGATCTGGTCCACCATGAAGCACGGTCCCGCTCGAACATCAAGATCGTGACCACGCTCGCATCCGGCTCACTCGTCGTGCAGATCGACCAGAATCAAATGCGACAGGTCTTTTGGAACCTCGCGACGAATGCCTTCGAAGCGATGCCGGCCGGCGGGCAGCTGACCATCGCCACCGGATGTCGCCAGATCGACGCGGCAGGCCGAAAAGGAGAAGTGATCGAAATCTCGTTTCAGGACCAGGGACAAGGGATTCCCAAGGAGAATCTCGACAAGATTTTTCTCCCGTTTTTCACGACCAAGAAGGAAGGATCCGGATTGGGCCTGGCAGCGGTCCATCGCATCGTCGACCTGCACGGAGGATGGATCAAGGTGGAAAGCGATCGACAGCAGGGGACACGCTTCGTCGTGTGCATGCCCCGATCCGGGGGCGATTACGTACGGCTCTGGCATGAGGGGCGAACACCGTGGAAAAGATCCTAGTCGTCGATGACGAGAAAAGTCTCCGTGAAGTGATGAGCATCATGCTCAAGCGAGCCGGCTATGCGGTCACCGAGGCGTCCGACGGTGAAGAGGCCATCGGCCAGGTCAACAAGGACATCTTTGATCTGGTCATCACCGATTTGCGCATGCCGAAGGCCGACGGGATGGACGTCCTTAAAGCGGTCAAGTCCTCTTCGCCGGATACCGTGGTGCTGGTGGTGACGGCGTTCGCGACGGCGGATTCGGCGGTCGAAGCCATGAAGCAGGGGGCGTACGACTATCTTACCAAGCCGTTTCAAGTCGACGAGGTTCAACTCATCATCCGCAACGCGCTCGAGAAGCGGCGGTTGTCGACCGAGAACATGCTGCTCAAGCGCGAGATGGCCAGCCAGTCGTCTTTCGCGCAGATCGTCGGCCAAAGCGAAGCCATGCAGAAGGTCTTCGACGTGGTGCGGAAGGTGGCGGATGCCAAGAGCAATGTGCTCATCTGCGGAGAGAGCGGAACGGGGAAAGAATTGGTTGCGCGGGCCATTCATTACAACAGTGTCCGCAGTACGATGCCGTTCGTCGCGGTGAACTGCAGCGCCGTGCCCGAAACACTGCTCGAAAGCGAGCTGTTCGGCCATATGAAAGGATCGTTTACCGGTGCCGTGGCGAATAAGGCCGGACTGTTCGAAGTGGCGAACGGCGGCACGATCTTCCTTGATGAGATCGGCGATACGACTCCGGCAATTCAGGTGAAGCTCTTGCGTGTGATTCAAGAGCGGGAGTTTCGGCGTGTCGGCGGCAATCAGGACATGAAGGTCGACGTCCGCGTCATCGCGGCCACCAATCGAGACCTCGAGAAGGCCGTCGCGGACGGATCTTTCCGGGAAGACCTCTACTATCGGCTCGACGTGATTCCTATCCGCCTGCCGCCGTTGCGGCTTCGGACCGGCGACATCCCTCTCCTAGTCAAGCACTTCCTCGAGAAGTTCGCTCAGGATAGCGGGAAGGCGACGCCGGTTCTGACTCCCGAGGCCGTGCATGTTCTGCTCGGTCACGAATGGCGCGGGAACGTGCGTGAACTCGAAAACTTAATTGAACGGGTGGTCGCCTTCGCGTCCGGCGGACCGGTCACGGAGCATGACATCCGTGGATGGCTGCATCACTCGGTAACGCCGCAAGCGCAGCAGGGAATTCCGGCGGATCTGCCGGAGGACGGCCTGGACTTGGAAGGACTGATCAACGGTATCGAGAAGGATCTGCTGATGAAGGCGCTGGAACGGACGAGATGGGTCAAGAAGAAGGCCGCGCGGCTTCTGAGGCTCAACACTCGATCCTTTCGGTATCGGCTGGAGAAGTATGCTATAAAAGGAGGCCGTGACTAACCGTGCCTCCGCATCCGAACCAGCGGGCTCCCCTTCCGCCGTCACCGTTTCGGCTCCCGCAAAAATCAATCTCATCCTTCGAATCCTAGACCGTCGCTCCGACGGTTATCACAATGTCTGGTCGATCATGCAGACCGTCGCTCTGGAAGACGAAGTGCATCTTCGCCTGTCCCGTTCGGGGCAGGTTCATCTCCGATGCGATTCGACGGAGTTGCCGGGCGATCACAACAATCTCGTCCACAAGGCCTCGGTCGCCGTATTGGAGCGCGCCCGGACGGCGGTAGGGATTGAGATCGAACTCAGGAAAAAGATCCCGTTGGGAGCGGGCTTGGGCGGAGGGAGCAGCGATGCGGCCGCGACGATCGTCGGTTTGAATCGGTTGTTGGGGCTCGGATGGTCCCAGATGGAAATGCGGGAGATTGCGCAGGCGCTGGGCAGCGATGTGCCGTTTTTTCTCTTCGCGCCGTCGGCCGTCGTCGCGGGACGCGGGGAAGCGGTCAGACCGATGGCCGTCCACGGTACCCGCTGGGCCGTCCTGGTGAATCCGGGATTCGCCGTCGAGACCAGATGGGCCTACCACGAACTGGCCGTTTCCCGGCGGGGGGTGACGCCCCTGTCGGACGGGCAGCGCCTATTGAACGAACAGACTCAGGTTGATTGGCGGCAGCTCAAGGCGGCAGCGGAGAATGATTTCGAAGCGCCGGTGTTCGCCAAGCATCCGGCGTTGGGGCAAATCAAGCAAACTCTCCTCTCACGCGGGGCCGAAATCGCTCTCCTGTCGGGCAGCGGGGCCACGGTGTTCGGGCTGTTCGGGGATGAACAGTCTGCGCGTCGCGCCCAGACGGAATTCCTGTCAGATCGTCGGCTGAAAACCTTTGTGGTTCCGACCTGTTCGGGTCCCGTTACCGCCGCCTAGCGATCTCCAAGCCGACATGCGGATGGCCGCGCTTTGTTGACAAGTCCCTGCGGATTCCGCTAGAGTCCCCACCCTCGGTTGGCTTCCTCAACAACGCGCAGCAAACAGGGGTAGGCGGGGTCCAAATTCTCGCCCACTTCGGCCCGTCGTCGAGACGAACCACGATTCAGTCAGGATCTGAATAGGCTAATCCAGAGGACCGTTCGAGGGACCGATGAGCAGAGAACTGATGATTTTCTCTGGCAACGCGAACCTGGCCCTCGCCCATGAAATCTGCGCCTATCTCGGCGTCAAACTGGGCGAGGCGACCGTGGCCTCATTTAGTGATGGAGAGATTCGGGTCAAGATCGAGGAGAATGTCCGCGGGGCCGACGTCTTCGTCGTGCAATCGTCTTGCGAGCCGGTCAATGACTCCTTGATGGAGCTGCTGATCATGATCGATGCGCTTAAGCGGTCCTCCGCGAACCGCATCACCGCGGTCATCCCCTATTTCGGGTATGCCAGGCAAGACCGCAAGGACCAGCCTCGCGTTCCGATTTCGGCCAAATTGGTGGCGGATCTCATCAGTACGGCCGGGACGGACCGGGTGCTGACCATGGATCTGCACGCCGGACAGATTCAAGGGTTCTTCAATGTGCCGGTCGACCATCTCTATGCGTTGCCGGTCTTGCTGGACTACATCATGAAGAAAAAGGTCAAGGACCTCGTGATCGTGTCGCCCGATGCAGGCGGCGTCGAACGGGCCCGCGCCTTCGCCAAGCGGTTGCAGGCGACTCTGGCCATCATCGATAAGCGACGCGAGGGGCCGAATCAGACGCAGATCATGAACATCATCGGCGACGTCGAAGGCAAGAGCGCGTTGCTGTTGGACGACATGATCGACACGGCCGGGACGATCGTGCAAGGAGCCCAGGCCTGCGCCGACAAAGGGGCTCGTGAAGTCTGGACGGCCTGCACGCACGCGGTTTTGTCGGGCCCGGCGCTCGAGCGGTTGCAGGGTTCCTGTATCAAACAGGTCATCGTGACGAATACGATTCCACTTCGCGGCAAGGAGCAGACCTGCCCGAAATTGTATCAATTGTCGGTCGCGCCGTTGTTGGGCGAAGCGATCCGACGTATCCATGAAGACGAGTCAGTGAGTTCGCTGTTCGCCTAGCGCTGGATTGTGAAGACGCGGAACGGAGGAGTGACATGAAATTCGATTTGGCGGTCACCGTACGGGAAAAATCGGGTAAGGGCGCCGCGCGCCAGCTCCGGCGGGAGGGAAAAGTTCCCGCGGTGTTGTACGGGCAAGGCGAATGCCTCCTGTTGACCATCGAGCCCGAGCCGCTGGTCAAAGTCCTGAAGTCGCAAGCGGGCAGCACGGCGCTCATTTCGTTGAGCATCGCCGGAGTCAAGTCCAATCCCAAGCGGACCGCGCTTCTCCGCGATTTCCAAGTGGATCCCGTGGAGGGCCACGTACTTCATGCGGATCTGTTCGAGATCTCCATGGAAAAGCCGATTCGCGTGAAGGTGCCGGTGCACGTAATCGGGGGCACGCCGGCCGGCGTGAAGGAAGGTGGAATTCTCCACTTCAACATGCGTGAATTGTCGGTCGAGTGTTTGCCCGCCGCGCTGCCCGATCATATCGAGGTTGACGCGTCTCCGCTGGCCATCGGGCAGGGGATTCATCTCAAGGAAATCGCCAAGCGCGAAGGGGTCCGATACCTCGACGACCCGGAGCAGATGGTCGTGAGCGTCGCCGTGCCCATGTCGGATGCCAAGCTCGAAGCATTATTGACCAGCCAGGCTGCCGGATCAGAAGGTGCGAAGGAGCCGGAGGTCATGGCGAAGGGCAAGGTGGTGGCCGAGGGTGCCGAAGGTGCAGAGGCTTCAAAGGCTGCCGCTCCGGCTGCCGCAGCCGAGGGGAAAGCTGGAGAAAAGAAGGAAGCCGCGGCTGCAGCCCCGAAGGCTGAGAAGAAAGAAGCCGAGAAGAAGAAGTAACGTTGCGTCTCATCGTTGGGCTGGGCAATCCCGGCACCTCGTACGTCCACACCCGTCACAATGCCGGCATATGGGTGCTGGAACGGGCCGCTGCCCGATGGGGAATCCGTCTCTCCAGGCGCGGGACGGCTCAGCGAGGGTCGGGACGGCTTGGCTCGGAACTCGTCGAGCTTGCCGGCACCCTCGACTTCATGAATGTGACGGGTCCGCCGCTCAAGGGCCTCCTCCGCCAATTCCAGCTCACCGCAGACGACCTCATTCTCATCCATGATGACCTTGATCTGGAACCCGGACGTCTTCGGATCAAACGGGCCGGCGGCCATGGCGGACATAACGGCATCAAGTCGGTCGTCGAAGCCCTGGGCACTCCGGAATTCGTCAGGATCAAGATCGGGATCGGTCGACCGGCCCCCCGACAGGATTCGGCGGACTATGTGTTGGAGCCGGTGACCCGGGAAGAGATGGATGTGTTCGAACCGTGTCTGGACCGCGCCGTCGACGCGTTGGAATACTTGATTCACCGGGGGACCGAGGCGGCGATGAATCGGTTCAACGTGCGTGATCATCAGAGCACGATTGAAGAATAAACGACCAGTACATGGAACGTGACGGGATCGAACGTCAGGTGCCGAAACCGTGATCGGCTACGGGAAATAGGGTGAAGCATGGGACTTTGTTGCGGAATGATCGGATTGCCGAACGTGGGCAAGACCACCGTGTTCAATGCGTTGACCGGAGGCGGTGCCCTTGCGGCCAATTACCCGTTTGCCACAGTCGATCCCAACACGGGCATTGCGCTGGTGCCTGACCCTCGTCTGCTCACACTGACCGACATCTTCAAGTCGAAAAAGACGACGTACAGCACGCTCGAAGTCCGAGACATCGCCGGGTTGGTCGAAGGCGCGAGCAAGGGAGAGGGACTCGGCAACCAATTTCTCGGCCATATCCGGGAAGTGGACGCGTTGCTGCACGTCGTGCGCTGCTTTTCAGGGTCCGATGTCGTGCACGTGGCCGGTCGGGTTGATCCGCTCCGCGACATCGGCGTCATCGAGACGGAGTTGATGCTGGCTGATTTGGAGGCATTGGATCGGCGCAAGCAGAAGACGGAAAAAAAAGTGCGGGCCGGTGATAAGAAAGCGGCGTTCGAGATGGACTTTCTCACGCGCCTGATCGGGCTGCTCGATAAAGGGGAATGGCTCGGGAACCTGACCTATCAACCGGAGGAACGCGCGCTTCTGGACGAATGCCAGCTCCTTTCGGCAAAACCGGTCTTATTCGTCGCCAACGTATCGGAAGGGCAACAGGCCGACGAGGCAGGGGTCAAAGCGGTGCAAGAATTCGCTGCACGACGCGGGGCCCGAGTGGTCAGGATCTGTGGGCAATTCGAGGCGGAGGTGTCGTCGCTCGCTGAGGCTGAGCGGGCCGACTTCCTGAAGGAAATGGGCTTGAGCGAATCCGGCCTTGTGCGCCTGACGCGCGAGGCCTATACGTTGCTCAATCTCATCACCTTCTTTACCGCCGGTGAAACCGAGTCCCGCGCCTGGCCGATCGTGAAGAATACCAAAGCGCCGCAAGCCGCCGGAAAGATCCATTCGGACATGGAACGGGGGTTCATCCGCGCCGAGGTGTACACCTACGACGATCTGTTGGCGCATGGGTCGGAAGCCAAGGTCAAAGAAAAGGGACTTTTCCGCCTCGAGGGCAAAGACTACGTGATCAAAGAGGCGGATATCGTATACTTCCGTTTCAACGTCTAGGCCGGGGCCAAAACAGTTTTTCAACGGCCTGCTAGAGTCACATGCCGGACATCGATTCCTTTCATCGAAATCACGAATGGTAGAGGGGCGTCACGTGCGTCAGGCCGGGCGCCACGGGAAGCTGCGGTATGCGTGCGTCGTCTGCCTTTGGATCGTCGGGGCCGGTTCATTTGGAT
>DAOLIU010000076.1:0-15495 GCA_035328385.1 Nitrospira sp.
TCTTGATGTTTCATCATTTCGCGGAGCTCGGCGGACCGACGCTGGTCCGGTCCACCGACTTCACCTACCAGACGGATCCGGATACTCGATTGTCTCTTCTGAGCGAAGTAACCGTCGCGAACTATCGGAAAGACGGTGAACACACGTACCGGTCGGCCGCGATGCCGCCCGTCACGTTCGGCTATACGCAATTCAGACCTCACGAGCAGCGGTATCAGTCGATCGAAGCGCGCGGGGACGACATGCCGTCCCCTTCTCTAAAGAATCCTGACGTGGCCTTGGTCGATCTCTTCGGTGCCGGCTTGCCCGACGTCGTCATCAGCGGACCGGACGGCATGCGTTATTGGAGAAATCTGGGCGGCGGGATACTCGACCGGCCTCGCCCGCTTTCTCACGTTCCTGCCGCCGTCGCATTCAATCAAGCCGGAGTTGGATTCGGGGATATCGGCGGAGACGGCCGAACGGATCTCCTCGTCCATTCAAGTCCGCTTCCCGGCTTCTACGAAACCACCGCCCAGGGCACATGGCAGACGTTCAAGCCGTACCGGTCATTCCCAAGTTTTGACCTGGCAAATCCCAACGTGCGTCTCGTCGACCTGACCGGCGACGGCAGATCCGACGCGCTCGTGACCGAGCCGGAGCATTTCGCCTGGTACGAATGTCTTGGCGAGGAGGGGTTCGCGCCGCCCCGTTATCTTTCCCGCCGGCACGATCTCGATCTGTTTCCCGATGTCTTCTTCGACGATCCGGCAGGGCGTGTCCGCTTGGCGGACATGACGGGAGACGGTCTCCACGACATCGTGCTCGTCCACAATGGACGCGTCGACTACTGGCCCAACATGGGCTACGGCCGTTTCGGCAGACGCATCACCATGGCCAACGCCCCCCGTCTCGGCGCGGATTTCGATCCGAAGCGGCTCTTTCTGGCAGACCTGACCGGCACCGGTTGTGCGGATCTTGTCTACGTAGATTTCGATCGCGTGCATTTCTGGTTCAATCAATCCGGCAATGTGTGGAGCAATCGAGAAACTATTCTCGGGACGCCGCCGGCGACCGATGCTGCGGCCATAGAGTTCGCCGATGTATTCGGCACAGGCACGGCCACACTGGTCTGGAGCGAAGACTTCGCCGGCCAACCGGAAAGCCATTACAAGGCGCTCGATTTCTGCGGGGGCATCAAGCCCTATGTGTTGAACGAGATGAACAACAACATGGGCGCCACGACGAAAGTCCGTTTCGCCCCATCGACGAAATACTTTCTCGAAGACCTGGCGAACGGATCGCCCTGGATCACGAGTCTGCCGTTTCCGGTTCAGGTCGTCGACACCGTCGAAGTGATCGACCACGTCAGCCGGACCAAACTGGTCACGACCTATAAATATCATCACGGTTACTACGACGGGCGAGAACGGGAGTTCCGCGGATTCGGCAGAGTGGATCAGTTCGACACCGAGACCTTCGAATCGTTTACCCAAGCAGGTCTGCACGGCTCGGGAGCGTCCTTCCTTAACGGCGAGGCGACCTATTACGTCCCGCCGGTCGAAACACGTTCGTGGTTCCATACGGGGGCGTACGCCGAAGACGAGAGCCGCATCGGAGGAACAGATCGTTCGGACTACCGAGACCCTGCGCAGAAACTGCGCGACGAATTCTATCCGGGCGACACCGAGGCCGATCCCCTTGCCGATCATGACATTGGAAACGGAGAGGACCGTTCCGAAGCCTACCGCTGTCTCAGAGGCTCTCCGTTGCGGACGGAAGTGTACGCGCACGACGGAACGGCCAAGAGCGACCATCCGTACCAAGTGACCGAAAACCGCTATAGGGTCCATCAGGTACAGCCGGCAAGCGGTGCGCATCATGGGGTCTACATCACCCTTCCGATGGAAAGTCTCGGGTACCACTATGAAAGGATTCCCGCCGATCCACGCGTGAGCCATGACCTGACCTTGGAGGTCGATGAGTTCGGTCATCCATTGAGGACGCTCGCCATCGGCTACGGCCGCCGGCAACCGGACCCCGGTCTTCCTACCGAAGCCGATCGTGAGAAGCAGGCTCGAGCGTTCATGACCTATACCGCAAACCGTTATACCAATGAAGTCGATGATCCTCCGCTGAATCTAGATCACTACCGTGCCCCGGTGCTGTGCGAGACCGAGACCTACGAACTGACCGGCTTCACGCTTCCAACCGGGCAGCGGCGGTTCTCCTGGCACGATTGGACGGCCGATGGATTCGCTCGCCTCGATCAGGCCGTCGCGCTGCCGTACGAAGCCGTTCCGGATCCGCTCCTGGAATGCAAACGGCTGATTCAGCATGAGCGGATTCTCCATCGGAAAAACGATCTCACCGGCCTGCTGCCGCTGGGGATGCTCGAATCGCTCGGATTGCCGGGGGAACGCTATACGCTGGCCTTCACTCCCGGTTTGCTCGCGCACGTGTATGGTGATCGGGTTACGGACGGCGTGTTGTCGAACGAGGGCGGCTATGTCCGCCTGATCGGATCGGACGGCTGGTGGGTTCCCTCTGGGCGGGCATGGTATTCCCTGTCCCCTTCCGATGGCCCCAGTGAAGAACTCGCTTTCGCACAAAGGCACTTTTTTGCTCCCCATCGTAGTCTCGATCCGTTCGGCAACACGGCGACCGTCTCCTATGATCCTTACGACTTCCTCCCGGTGCGCACTGTCGATGCGGTCGGCAATCGCGTGACGGCCGACTACGATTATCGGTTGCTCCTGCCTTATCGTGTTACCGATCCCAACGGCAACCGAACGGAGGTGGCGTTCGATACATTGGGCTTCGTGGCCGGCACGGCCGTGATGGGCAAGACGACGGAATCAGTCGGCGATTCGCTGTCCGGATTTGCGGCGGATCTCACCGAGCAAGAGCGGGCGGCGTTTGTGTCCGATCCGGTCGGTCATGCCGCCGGCCTGTTGCAGCGGGCCACCACCAGGGTTGTTTATGACTTGGACCGCTACCGCTTGGCCGGCCGCCCCGTTGTCGCCGCCGTTCTGGCCCGAGAAACACACGCCGCCGATCCCTTGCCGTCAGACGGACTGAAGGTACAGGTCGCATTCGGCTATTCCGATGGCTTTGGGCGCGAGATTCAGAGAAAACTTCAAGCGGAACCCGGCGCGATCCGCGGTGACGGACCGGTTGTGCATCGGCGCTGGGTCTGCAACGGCTGGACGATCTTCGACAACAAGGGGAACGCCGTCACGGAGTACGAGCCGTTTTTCGACGATACCCCGGAATTCCGATTCAATCGCCGCGAAGGTGTCGGATCGACGCGGTGCTACGATCCTCTCGGACGGCCCGTCGCCTTGCTGCATCCCAACCATACCTGGGAAAAAGTCGTCTTCGATCCCTGGCGGCAGGAAACGTGGGACGCCAACGACACGGCTTCGATTGCCGATCCCCGAACCGATCCCGACGTGGGAGGGTTCTTCCGCGGACTCCCTGAACAAGAGTATCTGCCCACGTGGTTCGCCCAACGTCACGGTGGCGCGATGGGGGCGCACGAACAGCATGCCGCAAACCGCACCGCGATGCATGCCGCGACGCCCGGGCTGTCCTATACGGATTCCCTCGGCCGCAGCGTGCTCATGGTCACTCACAACCGGTTCGAGCGCAATGGAAATCCCGTCGAGGAGCACTATGTCACGCGGACGGCGCTCGACATCGAAGGGAACCAGCGCGAGGTGATCGACGCACGCCAGCGTCTCCTCATGCGCTTCGACTACGACATGCTCGGCAGGTTTCTCCATCAAGCCGGCATGGAATCCGGAGAGCGGTGGCTGTTGAAGGATATCGGGGGCAATCCCATCTACAGCTGGGACAACCGCCTCCATCGTTTACGCACCCTGTACGATCCGTTGCGGCGGCCGACCGACAACGTGCTCCGTACGGCCGGCGGAGCGGAGCAGCTGATCGGCCGAACCGTATACGGCGAAAGCCTTCCGGGTCCGGAAGGGCGAAATCAGCGCGGCCGCGCGGTGCAGGCCTTCGATCAATCCGGAGTCGTCACCACGGACGCTTATGACTTCAAAGGAAACCTCTTGGAAGTCCGCCGCCGGCTGGCCGTGGACTATAAGACGACCCTGGATTGGTCGACCGGGCCGGCCCTGGAGGCGGAAGAATTCGTCACTCGCACTGCTTACGATGCATTGAACCGTCCCTTCTCCAGCACCGCTCCGGACGGCAGCGTCTCCCGCGCGACATTCAATGAGGCGAACCTGCTGGTGAAGTTGGATGTGAACCTCGGCGGCGAACCTGCCGCCACCACGTTCGTCGCCGACGTGGCGTATGACGCCAGGGGCCGGCGGTTGTCCATCACTTACGGCAACGGTGCCGCCACCGACTACCGGTACGATCCGCTCGCGTTCAGACTCTCTCATGTCGCGACGCGGCGGGGTTCGGATCTGCTCCAAGACCTCACATATACCTACGACCCCGTCGCCAACATCGTCCACATTCACGACGACGCGCAGCAGACCCTCTATTTCAACAATCAAGTCGTCGCGGCTCACAATGATTTCGTCTATGACGCGGCCTATCGGTTGATTCGCGCAGAAGGGCGCGAGCACATCGGCCAGACCGGTCAACCGGAAACGACGTGGAATGACGAGTTCCGCGTCAAGCTTCCGCATCCGCAACATGGGCAGGCCATGCGCCGCTATACGGAGCGGTACGAGTACGACGCCGCCGGCAACTTCGAGCGGCTGATTCATCAAGCCGCCGACGGCAATTGGACCCGTTCGTACGGATACGAGGAAGCCAGTGCTCTGGAGCCGGGAAAACACAGTAACCGCCTGAGCCGCACGATCGTCGGCAAGATGACCGGCGACCTTCCTCCCGAGTCGTACGGTTACGATGCGCACGGCAACCTCCAACGCATGGCTCATCTGCCCAGCCTGGAATGGGATTTTACCGACCGACTTCGCCGCGCGGACTTGGCGGGAGGCGGAGAAGTGTTCTATGTCCACGCCGCCCAAGGGCAGCGGGTGCGGAAGACGGTCGAGAAGAACGGAGGCACGCTCATCGAGGAACGCATTTCTCTGGGCGGTTTCGACGTCTTTCGTGAACGTCGAAACGGAGCCGTTACGCTGGAACGCCGCAGTCTCCACGTCATGGACGACGAGCAACGCATCGCCTTGGTGGACACACGGACGGTCGGCGACGACGGATCCCCCGCCCGTGCGATCCGCTATCAGTTGGGAAATCACATAGGATCGGTCTCGCTGGAACTGGACGAATCGGCGCAACTGATTTCCTACGAGGAATACTACCCGTACGGCAGCACCTCGTATCAGGCAGGCCGACGCGAACAGGAGGTGAGCCGAAAACGGTATCGCTACACCGGGATGGAGCGGGATGAAGAAACCGGATTGAGCTATCACACGGCGCGGTACTATGCGCCCTGGCTCGGACGGTGGATCAATTGCGACCCGGCCGGATTGGCCGGAGGTTTGAATCTGTTCGCCTACGCGCACAATTCTCCGATCCTATTCGTCGATCCTTCCGGCCACCAACCGGTCCTGCCGGAACCGACCGACGCAAAGGTCGTGCGCTGGCTGTACAAAGAACGCGAGCGGAAACACAAACGTCGTCCACACCGTCAAGGGGACCGGAAACGCACGAGAGCCAAGTCACGCACACGAGCCGGTTCAGCGCAAGGCATACAAGGCGGCGTCGAGGGCGGAACGGGCACGAAGCTTCCGACCTCACGCATCACGGAAGAAGGTGCCGGAGACGGATTGGGAGGGCTCGGTGAACCGGGTGACGTCGGAACCGGTACCGACGTCGGAACCGGAACGACCGGCACGGGAACTCCGACCGGTACGGACACCGGATCGGGTTCGACGCCCAAGAACGGTACGGACGGCGGCACCGGCACGAAAACCGGCGACGACAAGCAAACGACGACCGGGCAGCAGGAGGGGGATTCAGGATCCGGTACGGGCGAAGGTTCCGACCTCGACACCGTCACCGCGCTGGCCTCCTTAATCATTGACCCTGAGAGCCTCGCGCGCAAAAGCGGTGAAAAAGGAAACGGCTCTCCGGTAGGAAGTTCCTTCGGCTTCATTACAGGTTGGCTCGCCAAGGGGCTCACATGGATTATGGCTTTCGGCGCTTGGGCCAAGGCCGGCCTGAAGAAAGTTCTGGGCAAGCTCAAGGGCGGCATTCAGAAATTGAGGAACAAGCTCGGCGGGCTGTTCAAGAAAGGCCCTCCCCGTCCGCCTGTTCCACCGCAGACGGGATGGCGAAACGTACAACTGTCCCATGCGACGCCAGATGAGCTGCAGCTGGTGGACGACGTGCTGAACGCCAACGACGTCTTGGTCGGCCGCACCGGGGCAAACGGGACGGGAACGGCCTATGCCGCGATGAATGCCAATGGCAGCACCGCGCTGGTGCTCGATGATTGGCTGAAGGCCAAGGGGCTGCCGTGGTCACAACGCTGGCAGGATGTGTACAACCGCGCGCTCTACGAGCGTGCCGCCGCCGGCCGTCCGGTACAGATCATGGCGGGTGGTCCCTATACGAGAGGAGAAGCAGCCGCAGCCGAAGCGGGTGCCAAAGCCGGAGGCATCACCAATATACCGTTCTGGCCCTGATTGAATCGGACGTTATGTGTGATCTGTGACCGGTAAGGGAGATGAGAAAGACCGACAGGCAACGGAAGGAGATGCCAAAAAAAAGCCCGCGGGCTCGTGAAGCGGCATTACCACTCTCGATACCAGCGGGGCTAGTCAAGAAGCTTTCTCGGCAATTTAGTATTCACCCGTTACGCCAAACGCCGATAGCTTGATCGGCACTATAGATTATTCATCTCGTGAACGCAAGTTTCACGTAGGAGGTTCTCATGTCCGCTCGACCGCGCAGGCCCCGTTCAACCACCCGTTCCACTGCGGCGAAGCCTGCAGCGATTTCCGTGATCTCAAAACGTCCGCCGGCCGATCCAGCCGCGTTTCTCCAACACGTGCGTGCGCTCTCCAACCGGCAGACTGAAGTTCGCGCGTTGGTGACGGCCGAATTGGCCAAACAGAAAACGACTGGCGGGAAAGCGGCCAAGCAGCCGATCCCCCCAAGGGTCACGCGGGCGATCTATCTCAAGGCGCTCGATACCTGGCGCACGACGGCCTTGGCCAGGCTGCAAGACCTGCAAGTCAATCGAACCAGCGAAGGCGCGCGATCGCTCCCGATCCCGGCGGCGCATCATTCCGAGGTCGCAAACCTGAAACGCCGGCTCGTCGTCGGGCTCAGCAAGAACTCCGCCCACGCTGCGACGCTGCAAGGCGCACAGCGCCGCTGGCATCTGGCTGCAAAAGCGGCGCGTGACGGCATTCAAGTCCGGCGGGACAAGGCGCGCGAAGTCTTGGGGCAACCGCTCCGTCCGGACGCCCGCCTCCATCTCAAGCTGGCCCATGCGACGTTCATGGTGGAGGGCAACAGCCCGCGCGTCAGGAAAGAACTCCGCGAAGCCGCGCAGCAGATGCCGAAATCGAAAGGACTCGCGTATTGGCTGGCCCGGTACGAAGTCATGGCGGGCCGGTACCCCGCTGCTTTTGACGCGGTCAAGGACGCGAAGGACTACGCCCCGGTTCGGAACACCATGCTGCCGTTGCTCGATCCGTCTTCAGCCGAGGCTCCGTGGCTCTCTTGGCCCTGTAACTTCTATACCTATCGATACTCGCTCGCGACCGACGACCAATTGCGCGGCATGCAGGCGGCCTTGGCGGCTCTGACCAACGATCCGAACGTCGTGCAGACGTGGCTGTCGCTCGGCATCCCTCAAGCGGCCTTGAATCAGCTGAAGGACCGCGCGAACGACGGCGGCAAAGCGATCGCGAGCCTGTTGCTGTGGAACCAGGCGAACGTGGAGTTCACCCGCAGCAAGTACGCGAGCGCCGTCCGCGCCTATGAAAATTGCCAACGTGCGATCGTCGACTACTTCGCCGCCCGGTATCCGGACCTGAAGCTTCCGATCCCTGCTCCGCCTGACGACTCAGGGTCGGACATCTCTCCGGAACAGCAACTCGAAAGTGCGCTGGACCGGCTGGCAAGCGGACTGATTCGCTACGATGCGCCCACCAGACAGATCTGGACGTCTTTCCGGGAGCGCTACATGACGGTGGCGCTCGAAGAACTTCACACGCACGATTGGCGGCGTCCCAACGTCGTACCCTTGGCCTATGAGTTTGCGGCGCCCTTGCCGAACTACGGGCAATCGACCGACTTCGCCACGGCGTTGGCCCGGCTGCTCATTCAAATGGGCATCCTCAAGAGTTTGCAGACCTACGGCGAGAAGGTGGAGGAAAAGCTGGATGCCCCGTTGCTCGCCATCGCACTGGTGTTCTGTCCCCTGGCGATCGCCGAAGCCAACCGGCTGCGCCGCCATTTCGATGAGGGCCTGAGCCAGTGCCGGCAGCTGTTGAACCGGCACAGCAGCTACAAGATTCTGTCGGAGGTGATCGAAAAGCCCTTCGTGAAAATCCTGAAATCCCAGATTCTGCTGGATAAAGCCGATGCGCAATACAAAGCCCGCGCCATGGCGGCGAGCCCCGCGACCAATCCCGACGGCTCATTGAAATATCAAGGACTCGAAGCCGCTGAAACGTATCAGGGCGTGCTGACGGCGTTCGAAGATCAAGGCCAATACGTCAACCGAGTCAATGCGGGCGTCGCCTCCATGACCACGCAACTCCAGGGATTGCTGCAACATACTTTCCATCCCGTCGCTGTCTCGCAGCCGGTTCCCGGCAGTCTCCCGCCCCTCACGGTGTCCGATCGTGCCTCATTCGGCCTCGTCGGCAAGAAGATCACCGTGGAGACGATCGTCAGCAGAACGGGCGAGTACCCGGAGCCGGACCGCCGCATCAGACCGCACGAACCGTTGATCACGATCGAAGCGCCCGGTGGAGGTGATCCCGTTCCGGTCTTGCTGGAGACCAATCCCGTGATCTACTCCCTGCTGTTGGAAGCGCGGTCGCGCCTGCTCCAGATGCAGTCCGGCCTGAATTACCTTGGCTACAGCGACTCCTACATTCCGCCGTGGCGGTTCCAATTCCTTCTCGATCGTGCCCGCTATTACGCGGAACATGCCAAGAACGCGCAGCGTGAGTATCTCAACTTCTTGACCAACGCCGAACGCGAAGAGTTTCAGGAGTTGACGGCCGCGCAAAGCGTGGAGATGGAGAAAAGCAACATCCGGATCGAGACGGCGCGCGTCGAACAGTCGCGCGCCGAAGTCGCGGCGGCGCAGGAAAGCGAGGAGCTTGCGCAGGTCACGGCCGTCAATGCCCAGCTCAGGATCGATCGCTACGTGCAGTTCGACAATCGAATGAACGAACTCGAAAGCGATTCATTCTGGGGATCCGTTCTGGGGGGCGCAGCCATGATCGGCTTGGGCGTCGCGGCGGCCGCCTTCGCTCCCGGCGCGTTGACATTGGGGGCCGGGCTGCTGGCTGCCGGCCAAGCGGGACTGCCGGCCGCGATGAATGTGCTCGGCACCCGTAACTCCAATTCCAAAGAAGGCGAAAAACGCCAATTGGAACTCTATAACCTGGGACTCGCGCAAGTCGAAGCCGAACAGTCGGCGCAGGTGGCGGCGGCCAATCGGCACGTGGCCGAAGCGGGTTTGCTGGTGGCCGGCACTCAGCGGGCGGCCGCCGTACTGCGGCACGAGTTTGCACTGCACAACCTCGCCTACCTGCGCAATCGCACCTTGAACGCCGAACTGTGGCACCGGCTTTCCAGTTCGATTCGCGGCGTGGCCGACACCTATCTCCGGTACGGAATCGAAATGGCATTCTTGGCCGAGCAGGCCTACGAGTTCGAGGCGGACAAGCGCATGGACGTGATCCGATTCGACTATGACGTGAGCGACTTGGGCGACATGTTGGCCGGGGATTTCCTGCTGCGCGACTTGGACACCTTGGAACAGGATCTGATCGTCAGCCAGCGCATCAGACAACAACAAGTCCGTTATGTCCTCTCCCTCGCGAGAGAGTTCCCCGAAGCGCTCCAAGAGCTTCGGAGCAACGGACGGATGACCTTCACCCTGCGGCTGGAACAATTGGAGCGGCGGTTCCCCGGCCTGTTCAACATGCGCATCCTGTCGGTGGAAGTCCTTCCACTCGCTTTGATGGATGCGACCAGATTCAGTCTCGAACTGACGCATCTGGGCACCGGGCAAGTTCGTCTGAAGGCGCAACCGACGGATCAACCGGACACCGTGGCTCCCGATTGGCTGCAGGGATTGGAAAGCGTGTGGGCGATCCGGTGGCGGACGATGGGACCGGAAACGGCTGTCTTCTCCGGTCTGACCCGCCAAGACCTCGCAGGTTTGCCCTCCTTCATCGTCGCCAACCAGCGCGGCGCCTTCGAGGGACTGCCAGGATCCGGGTCATGGCAAGTGGACCTGTCCATGAAAGAGAATCGGATCGTGCCGGACACGCTGGCCGATGTGCTGATCACCTTCACCCTGTCCGGCTACTATGATCCCACGTTACGGGACGCGGTCGACCATGCACCCCGGAAAGCCCTGGCCACGACGACCTGGTTTTCGGCGCACGAAACGTTTCCCGATGCCTACTACGAGTTCAATCGTATCGGAAAAATGGAATGGCAGATCACGACCGACCTGATCGCGCTTCAAGGGCATATCGAAGAGCTGCACAATGTCGCCGTGATCGCCGTCCCCTCGCAGAAGCGTCCGGAGCTGGGCCGCATGATATGCGGATACGCCGTGGAATTGGAGGTGGATTCGAACGGCGCAGTGACGATGCTGCGGGACCTGCCCCGGTTTTCTTTCACGACCAACGGTCTTTCGTTGGACGCCACTTTCAACACACCCCCCGGTTCGACCGTCACTCTGGATTTCGGGGACGGAACCGGCTTGGCTGACAGCACGGTGCTCCCCCATACCTATGCCAGACCGGGTCGCTATGACGTACTCGTTCGCATCTCGGCGAACGGACGTCTGACGGAATATGAGGCGGCGGTCGTGGTTTCTCGTCAACACAGCGTGCAATCACCTTGCATCGCCATCCCTCAACTTCAGGCCACTGTAGCCGCTGGAAAAGTCACGCTGCAGCCGACGCTGGATGTACCTTCCGGCGAATCTCTCGTGGTTGCCTGGCGCATGGATGATGTCGCGCCGGATTCCGGAAGCAGCCCCGTCACGTTCACACTCGATGTTCCCGCTGCCGGTACGAAGCGCCGCTATGTCCTGCGGTTTTCGGCCATTCGCCCGCTGAAAGCCCGATTCTACAGCCGGCAACGCTACGTCCCCGCCGTGCAACTGAATGCGGAGGGATTGCACCTGGCGACGAACCGGACATTCGACGTCACAACCGGAAATGAAACCACTGCCGGTCTGAATGCGTTTGGACAGCATGTGTTCGCAGCGGGGACAACGCTTTCGCCTATCGATCGTTGGACTTTGGAGTTTCCATTGGATGACAATCCCTGTCTGCTGAGCGTCTCGCCCGGCGATTCCAAACAGCACGATCTCGGAGAACTGGCGGACGTCTTTCTGACATTGGAATATAAGGTGAGGGAGAACTAGCAGGCCACCGCGCTCCGATGACGCTCAATTCTTCCGCCTATTGCCGTCAATGAGGCTCATGATTCATACTTGCGCACGAGGGCACAATCTCCACATCCTTTCAATTTAGGAGGGCGTCATGACTTCAAAACCCTACAAACAACTCGGCTGTCTGGATGTCGACCCAAAGGGTGGATGTGCGTTTCAGGTGCGGGCGGAAACGGAGGATGAGGTCTTACGGCTGACCGGCGAGCATGCCAAGATGTGTCACAAGCTCACGTCGATTCCGCCTGAAATGGCCGCGAAGGTAAAAGCCGCCATCAAGACGGTCAGCGTCGAGGCCTGACGTCCGACTTCAGACATTCTCGGTGGAAAGTCTTGCCGTCTCGGGAATTCGTGAGATGCAGGGCACGTCGAGGTGACCGTCTCTCCCGAGAAGGCCACGGAGTCGTTTTTGTTGTTCGGCCTGCAAGCTCAGGAAACGAACTCCGATCTGACCTTCTTTGACCCAGCGAACAACGGCGAGATCGATACTGATGGGCAGATCTTCATCGGACGCGGTCAGGATCAATTGCAGATAGCTGGGCGGCTGAATCCTGGCTCTGGTATCGATGCGACAGCCTCCGGCGGATAGATCGACAATCATCCCGTCGATCCAACCGCCGGATCCATACGCAAAACAGCCAGAAACCCGGACTGGAATCCTTGTGTAACTGCGAGGATCGGCCATTCCGTCGTACCTTTCCCTACAGTACTTCCTGTTACAAAGTCATGCACCTGGCGTATCAGCCAGGTGAGGATCCCGAAGGTCCTGCGTCCTCACTTGACCTACCGGTTAGTCTCCAGTCTTTCGACCATACTATTCGAGCAATAACAATGTCTTACGATACATTACGTACCGTCAGACCGATGATGACTACGTGGGAATACCCCATTTTTATATAGGGGAAGCACAGGAGGGGACTTAGGAGCGGGATGAAGGCTCTCGGTAGCTGTGGCGAGGCCAGTTGGATTCCGCCTTGCGATACGGCAGAGGATGACGTTTGCGTGTCACCAAACGTTTGAAGAGAACAGCAATGGCCGTGAGAGACAAGGCTGCAATCAGACGAGCAAGCACGACTTATCTCCTTTGCGTCTGAACATATCGCTCCGTCAGAACCCTTGTCAAACCCCAGTCCTCATGATTGGGTCCACACATCCTACAGCTTCTAACGGGTGGTCGAGCCGACAACGCTGACACTACCATCGATTCACCGTGAAGAAGCAATGCATGTTTGGTGCGGAAAGATCTACTTCGATATTTGCACGACAAGCTAGTAATTCCCACAGGTACGAACTGGTATTTTTTCATGGTCGCCTAGGGGATACCCTAGGACATAAAAAAATTTTCCTTTTTTCCTCGCCCGGACTGTTCAACAATAATTGCAACCTGGTAAAGTGAATCGTCAATAATCGAACGAACCTGTTAGTTATAGTTATATGACGCGCACGGCCCAATCCGAAAAAAGAACGACGCATAATCGAACGGGAGAGAAGTCTTTGCTTCCCGTTTGTTGCGTATGCGGACTGATTCGTGTCGAGCCGCAGAGACCCGCCGCGCCTGAACGCTGGGTTACTGCCCGCATTTATGAGGAGACGCATCAGATCGACCCCCGTGAGTATCAGTTCACGCACACCTATTGTCCCGGGTGCTACGTCAAGTTCATGCGCAAGATTCGGGCCGCTTAGGACACCGGACCATCTCCCTCGCCTTCGTTTTTCCTCATTCTTCTTCGAAAGCCCCTTCTTTCGTGTAGAACCGCTTCCGACATTGACATCCCGCAAGGGCTATCCCTAGACTAGCCACCGCCTGAACCAACTGGAGCCTGTGAACGACCAAGAGAAACAAAGCTTGTCGGAAAGACAATTCCTCATCATGTCGTAAGTGGCTGCAGTGTACGGGGCCAGAGGGAGAGCGCCGTGAGCGGACGGGGCAAAATCCGCGTCATGTGCCGACATATCCGTGCCGGGCTTCTTACCTGCGGGCTCGTTGGATTCCCATTCGTTTCGTCAGCGCTCGAACAGACGACCCGGCTGCTCAACGGGCACAGCAACGAAGTGCTTGCTGTTGCCTTCTCACCTGACGGCCGACTCATCGCCTCGGCCGGTACCGATCAAACCATTCGTCTCTGGGAGCCGGATACCGGCAGGGACTTGCGCGTCCTGCGCGGACACCTAGGCGCCGTTCATGCCCTGGCTTTCTCACCCGATGGCGCCCTGCTCGCCTCCGGCAGCGCCGATACATCGATCCGCATCTGGGACGTCGCGTCCGGACGTGAACTGCGCGCCGTCACATCGACATTCGGCGCAGTCCGCGCCGTCACCTTTTCGGCCGACGGAAAAACGATCGCCTCCGGCGGGAATGACAGGAGTTTCCGCTTATGGGACGCCGCCACCGGCAAAGAATTGAAGTCGGTGCGCGGGCAATTCGGCGTGGTGTTCACGCTGCAGTTTTCACCGGACGGCAAGACGCTCGCGACCGGCAGCAGCGACATGCAGGTGCATCTCTGGGACCTGGCCACCGGCCGTCAGCGGCAAGCGCTCGCGGGCCATAGCGGCGCCGTTCACAGTCTGGCGTTTCACCCCAACAGCCAATGGTTGGCCAGCGCCTCGGCCGACGGCTCGATCCGCCTGTGGGATCTCGACAGTGGCCAGGAACATCTCACGTTCACCGGACACAAAGGCGAAGTCTATGCGATCGTGTTCTCCTCCGACGGCCGCGCATTGGTGTCGGCCGGGCACGACGGAACCGTGCGGGTTTGGGATGTGGCTTCGGGCAACGAACGCCATGTCCTGGGAGGCCATAAGGGACCGGTCTGGTCATTGGCCCTGTCGCCCGACGGTTCCCTGGTCGCCTCCGGCGGCCGGGACCGCAGCGTCAGGCTGCAACCGCCGACGCCTCCGACCCTGAGCGCGCAGCTGTCGGAAAAGATGCTGCGGCGCGGCAACGAAATCGGCACACCGCCCTCGCCGCCCCCACTGGCCGAAGCAGACCTTGCGATCAGGCCGATGGAAGCAAAAGCCGGCAGCGAAGTCACGTTGACCCTGGCCGTCCGAAATACGGGCAAGGGACCGCTCTACCGGTTTCAAGGCCGCATCAAGAGCGACGACCCGGCTCTCGACGGGCATCTCTTCTATCTCGGCAAGATCGAGGGAGGACAGAGCGCCGAAGATATTGTGACGATCAAGGTCCCGGCCGACCGGCCCGACGGCAGCATCCCCGTTCGCGTGGAATTCGAGGAATACAACGGCTTCGTGCCCGAAAATCTGAAGGCCGTTCTCGCGCTCAAGGGCCTGCCGCGTCCGCGCTTCGCCTATACGTTGCAGATCATCGACGACGGCAGCGGCAACTCGGTGGGAAACGGCGACGGGCGCCTGCAGCGGGGGGAAGCGGTCGACTTGCTCGTCACCGTCAAGAACGTCGGAACGGTCCAAGCGCAGAATACCTCTGTGGACATCTCCATCCCACCCCATCCCGGCTTGAAACTCAACAAGAGTCAAGTGGACTTCGGCCTGCTCAAACCGGACGAGGCCAAGCATGCCACGGTCAACCTGTTCGTCGGACGCGACATCCGGGAAGACCAGATTCCTGTCCGCCTGTTCATCAAGGAGCGCGGCCTCCACACGGTCCTGGACGACACCATGAAGGTCGCAATCGATCACAAGGTTGCCCCGCAGATCGTGGCCACCAACAAACTGGTCTCCGTCGGCACCCAATCCGCCAAGATTCACAGCGGAGCCGGGGCGGAGGCCTCCGTCATCGCCTCCGCGGCGAAGGATCAAGGCCTGGCCGTCACCGGCGAATTGGGCGACTGGTACCGCATCCAGATTTCCCCGAAGGAGGTCGGTTGGATCGCGAAGGCGGACGTGCGCAAATGGCCGGTGATCGGGCCGCTCTCGCGGCG
>DAOLIU010000077.1:0-15396 GCA_035328385.1 Nitrospira sp.
GGGACCGGCCGACCTCCCTGCCGATCCCCTACAAACTGAACTTCTTGCGGAATGCCGGAACCAAACCCAACAACCCGGACCCGAACAGCAACAGCGCTGCCGGCGCCGGCACCAGTGCCGGTGTATTTGCCACGCTGCCGCCGAACACCGAACTGCTCGTAAACGGGGTGCCGGCTCCGTTATCTGCCGCGGCGAAGAGCAACGTCAAAGCGCCCTGAAACGGCGTCCCTGGCGCCATTCCGTAATACGACAGAAGCTCAGGAATCTTGGTGTCATTGAAGGATCCGAAGGTCACTTTGAATCCCTGACCACCCAAGTCCTGAACGGACGCGTCGTTGAACGTCCCGGAGAGGAGTGTCGAACCTAACGGAATATCGGTGCCGCCCTGGAGCTGCACTCCTCCGGTGATGCTGATCGCTCCCCCCGGGCCGAACGCCCACGACCCGCTGCCCGACCCGGTCAACGAGCCGGATGTGAAGTTCAGGACACAGCTGAGACAGGCCGAAATCACATTGGAATTGGCCGGCGTCGAAAGCCCGACCACGGTATCGACTTCAATGCCGCTGCCGATCAGCGCTCCGCCGCCTCCGCCGTAGGAAATAGTGCCGGAGGTCGGCGAACTGATGTTGAAATCGAGCTCCATCGCCATGGCGAAGGAGCTCACGGAGAAAACCATCGACCATAAAAACCCTACGGCCGTTGCAGTTTTCACGAGCTGACTTTTCACATGTCTTTTCATGTGCGCCGTCCTTGCCGAAGGGCCGGGAGCCATCCCCGATCTCGCTCCGGTCTTGCTGATCACGACGACTGCCAGCATCAGAAAGCCCATAAACAGGTCCTTCGTGATGCGGAGTCCCGGTCTCGGTGTTCCCGGGACCGGGACTCGCTTTTTTAGCTCACCTTACCGACAATTCAATGCGCCGCTCGTATTGTCGGTTGCATTGAACTGTATCGGGCCCTTGGTATTTGCCTTTTGAACAAACATCTCACTATTGACTGCCGGACCTCCGGCAGGTGGACGAAGGTTCCTCGCATGGAAGTAGCCGATTTGGGTTCTCGGCAGAAGGTTGGCGATTCCCGCGATATATTGATTCCAGAGGGCCTGATTGGCATCGGGAGTGTTTCGCTGAATCCCAACCCAATCGGCCCAGAACAGATATTGGCCGCAGCGAAACGCCTTTTGAGAGTTCTGGCGCTCTTGAGCAGTGGGATTGTTCAGCACGGCAGGAGCCAGATAGTTGCTCGGCAGGACGCCATCAACCGCAACCGGATAGCCGCCGCGCATGCGCCCTACGTTACCGAGACCGAACACCAACGGGCTGGCCGCTTCGTCGGCACGGTTGTAGGTGATCGCATTCATGTTGGCCGGCGAGGCAGGAGCGGCGGAACGCCCCTGCACACAGGCCAACCCATCCGCCACGGTGGGCGCGAGGTAGTTGAAATCTCCGCTGAACGGAGGGCCGATCGTTCCGGTCGTGATTTGCGTAACATCTTTTTGGAACACCGCATCATAGACGATGCGGGTTCCGGCATCGACGGGACGGGAGCATGTGACGATGCTCTGATCGATTGCAGCGTTGAACGGCGTTCCGATGGGAGACATGTCTCCCGCACCGGCGCCCAGCGAGCCGTCTGCGGGGTTCAGAGGCGCGACTGGATAAACGCAGTATCCCAACTGGTTCCAGGAAGCGATCGCTCCTGAATAGATGGCTTCCACCTGAACGCGGGTCAGGCTGATTTTTCCGGCTGCCGCTTTCGTCGTCGGATCACACTTCTGCACCCCGTTGCCGACGATGACCGAGAAGGCGGTTGCCGTAATGGGAAACGCCGTCACGCCGGTGTTCAAGATCGTCTGGGCACACGTACCGCTTTGATCGCACATGGTCGGCTGGAAGGCGGGACCGTTCGTATCCGAAGTGGCAAAATTGGCCGTGACCTGGACGATCTGCGAGCAGTTGATGAAGCTATTGTACTGCCTTCCTGTCCCAGGATCGGTCTTGGGATTGCCGCCCGGTTCCGCAGCACAGCCGGCTCCGCCGGGCACGATCGACGTAAACATGGAGGCGGGAGAATTCAGCGGGGCTTTGATGTTTCCGTAGGCCATCGCCGAGAAACCTCCGGTATACCGGAACAGGAAATTCGGGACCCCGCCGCGCGTACAGCGCCAGACCACGATGTTGCCGGCGGGAATGAGAATCTGATTGGGCGGCGGCGGCCCGTTGGGATCGACGAGATTGGCTTGATTCTGATACCGCTCCGGCATCCCTCCCGCGTCACAGAGACTCAGTGGAACGGACGCGGCCGCCTGACCTGCGACCGGATTCGCCACACCTTGATAGGCCTGGCCGTGAGTGGACCCGACGATGTTGATGTCTGCCTGAGCCGCATAGGGTGCGGCCAGACCCAGAGTACACAGGGCGGCGGCCCAAATGGGCCCCCTGCCGAAAGTGAAATGACAGTTCATGTTCAGACTCCTTGCTTGAGCATGACGGCGACCCCGCCATCGTGCATCATTGATGTTGATTGAGCGCCCACCTTCTCTACGCCATCGCCGCGACTTTCCGTCGCGCGATTCCGATCAGTCCGATCAATCCGCTGCCGAACAACACCGCGGCGGCAGGAATCGGTACCGGTTGCAACTCGCAGCCTGCCCCGCCGCAAATGCTGAACATGCCGTTGGAGGTCAGCACGGCGCGGCCGACATCGCTGAAAACATTGAGCTGGGCTCCCACGCGGGCCTGGCCCTTGATCAAGGTCAAGACGCTGTCGAGATTGCCCTGGAAGCTGGCCGCGCCCATGTTTCCGCCCAAGTTTCCCGCGAGGCCCCAGGTGGTGTTCCAGGAGGCGGGGTCGCTGGCCGGAAGCGTGGCCTCGGTGCCGGCCGGCGTGGACAGACCGAGCTGATTGCGCCAGCCGTCCATGGTGGATTTCACCGGCACCACGCTGTTGACGGTCTGCGAATCCACGATCTGTTGCGAGGTCATGGTGGACGCCGTATTCATGAACGTATTGAGTTGGGTCGTTCCCTCCGCACTGATCAGGCCCCACAGAATCGGGTTCGAGCCCGCCGTCGCCGTGAACGGGTTAAGCGAACTCGATCCGACATCGATATTGACTGTCCCGCCGGCCAGCAACGTCGAGGCCGGTCCCAGGTTGCGGTAATACTCGGTCCCATTAGAAAACATGGCCAGCATCAGATCGCCCGGGTTGACCTGCATCGCCCGGGCATCCGCTGCACTAAGAGCCGCAACGCCCACCGCCATCACGACGAACGGCCTGGCTCTCCTTTTCCACCACGTGGGTGTCATACATTCCTCCCTGATAGATCCGCGCGACCGACCGCCCCATCCAAATCGCGGCGAATTATGGACTATCGAGCACACTTTCATTTTGGCAATCTTCATTCACACGAACATCCGGAAGCACATTCACGCTGTCGACCTCGCACGTGCGTTCGAGGCACCTCCTCTCTCGCCCTTCCTGAATTGTGTCCTTCGACTACAATCGACTATTGCGATTGGGTCTCCACCTTGATTCTCACCTTGTCTCTCACGCGCAACGACGTTCCGTCCCCCTTGCCGCCCTTTTTGCCGGACCGGTCCGCCACGGTCTGCGGCTGATTGACCGGCTCGAATACCTTGGAATCGTCAGCCGCCTTGGTGGCGGTCATCGACGTGGTGGCCATGCCGGCGGTGACCGCCGGATTGGTCGTCACCGTGCCGATGCTTCCACCGATGGACCCGAGTCCGATTTGACTCGGAGGGGCTCCGCCTGAGACTCCTCCCAGGTTGACCGCAAAGACCCCCACGAAACTCGACAGGCTGCCGACCACCTGTCCTCCGGCAGTGACATTGGTGATGCCTTGGATTTGTCCACCCTGAAGGTCGAGATTGCGGCCCGCCTCGATGGTGATATAGCGCCCTCTGATTCCGGCGGGAGGCACGATGACGTCATGGGCCGCCTTCAACGTGATGTCCCCGAGCTGGAATCCCGCGAAGAGTTGCTGAACGCTCTCGGTATATTGATTTATCCAAGCCTCGTGAGCGGCGGGCACCAATGGAAGCAGGGACGAGACGTCATGGCCGAAGAACTGATGCAGCGCAACCTGTTCCTCGAGCGGAGAAAGGGGATTGAACGGAGGAATGTTCGGGAGGTTGCCGTCCTTCGGATGGAACGTGAAGATCCCGCTGCCGGGGACCTCAAAGAATGTGGTCGTCGTGCTGCCGTCGGGATTCGTTTCTTCGATCGGGAACATCGTCACGTCGTTCCGCGATCCGCTTCCGGCATTGATGTCGCTCGTCGTCGACGTGAGGGTGATGTTATCGCCCCCCAGCGTCGCGACCCGCGACAAGTTCACATTAATGCTGCCGATCGATTTGACGTCGATCGCTCCGCCCCGGACGGTCACAATGCCTGTTTCGTCTCCGACGGTGTTGCTGTTCGTGCCGACGTTCACCGATCCCTTTACCGGCTCCATGAGCCTGACCTGCTTCCCATCGACGGCCAGCGTCACGACTCCGTCTTTCACGCTCGGCCGCCCGTCGACCGGTCCGGATCCGGAGGGCGGAGAGGACACGGCCTTGCCGTTCGTCACGAGAAGAACCGTCCCGTCGGCCATCTGAACCAGCTGGCGATCGAGCACGGCCGTCCCATGCACGAGGTCGCCGGCCTCCACGCCGATGGAAGCGGTCGGATCCACCACGATCGGCTTTCCGTTCACGCCAAGAACCGGGACACCGGCCACGAGCAGGACGTGCTGGCCGACGATCGTATCCTTGGCCCCGACCACCACCGGCGAGCCCGTGACATCCAGCACTGCTCGGTTCCCTGCGAGATAGATGGGCATGCCGATCAGCGGCTGATTGTTTGCGTTCACAGGGATCAAACTAACGCCGTCTTGCCCCGTGATGGGGACACCGTTGACGGCAAGCACCTGCTGGGGTCCGACCGTCACGACGCCCAGCGTTGCACTTGCCGCAACCGCGGTCGTCCCGGCGGCGAGCGTCTGAGCATCCAATCCGTGAATGAACACGCTGGCGCCGTTGTAGGTGTAGATCCGGGATTGCGTCATCCTCACATCCTGGCCGACGGCAATCTCCAATAGGCCGCCTTTGTCGGCATCGTTGGTGAACTGCTGCGAATCGAACCGGAATCTGAGGCCTTCGCTTTGGGCCAGATCCAGACTCCCGCCCGCCGTGATTCTGGCGAGTCCGGTTCCGCCGAAGATGAATCCCGAATCCGCCCCCTGCTGTCCGGAGAAATCGATATCGCCCTTGGCGGTGATCGACACGGCCGGGATCCGATTCCCAGCCGCGTCCAGCCCCAAATCAGGAACGTCGATCGTACCGAAGATATTCCGGATATTGCGTCCGGCGGAGAGCGTCACGATCTTCCGATACGAACTCGTCAGATCCAGCTTCAGCCCGGTGATGTCCCCGGTTTCCGCGTTCAGCTCGATTGCCGCCGGAGCATGCGGCGGCACATTGTCGTTGAACCTGCCGAGGCTGATGCCGGCCGGCTCGCCTTGATCGGTCGTCCCAACGATGGATTGCCCGGCGACGATATGAACGGTGCCGACAGGAGAAGGCCAAAGCTGGATCAGCCGTTCGATGAAGATGTTCCCATTCGGGGCGAAGGCCGAGAGCGAGGCAGGATACTGGATCTGCCTTACATCTCCGCCAATAATATCGACAGAACCCAACGGTCTCAGATTGAT
Organism: Nitrospira sp.; assembly: GCA_035328385.1. GTDB lineage: Bacteria > Nitrospirota > Nitrospiria > Nitrospirales > Nitrospiraceae > Nitrospira_C. Next base: position 5,717 of record DAOLIU010000077.1, read on the forward strand.
GTTGCCTTGTTGGGAGACAAGGCTGAGCGAGCTCAGCGGATTCGCCGTGACCGGATTAGCCAAAACCTGACCCGGAACTCGATCGACCAAGCCGCGATCCTGAACGGCTCCCAGATAGATGTTGTTACGAACGGTTACGTCGACGGTCGTCAACCCGAGGCGACTCGTCTGGGCGGCATTGTGGACGATGTTCGTCCCGAGCGTGAAAATCCCATAGGCGGTCGGGCTGCCCAGATTGCCTCCTACGTTGATGCGGGCCGTTCCGTCCGACAGGAGAAATCCTGGACCGGTCAGAGACCCATTGACGGTGCCGCCGAGAACATCACGGCCGGTCGTGATATTGAGATTCCCCGTGCCGTCCAGACGGATACCGGAGTAGCTGCCGCTGTTGGGCGCCGGCACACCCACACCACCTTGATACGCGCTGGGCGCGATGAGATCCCGGCCGGCGGTGATCGACATGTTTCCCGAGAAGGTCTGCAAGGTGGTATGGCCGCCGCCGGCATCGGGCACGAGCTTGATGTCTCTGCCCGCGGTCAACGTCAGATTGCCGCCGCCGCCGGTGAACAATCTGGTGTTGGTGAATCGGATGTCATTGCCGGCCGACAGGACATAGCTCCATTTGGCCGGCGAGACGCCCGCGCTCGTGCCGGAGTTCGGTCCATTCTGGATGGTCTGTAGATTTCCGGTCGGCGAGAAGATCAGATCGTTTCCTGCCGTGAATCGCAGGAACCCTTCCTGTCCGGAGGGAAGGGCCCAACCGGATTGAACCGTACCCGTCGTCGGATCGATCACCGGCATCAGATTGTAATTGGCTGTGACTGTGAGATCTGTTCCGGCGGGAGAGCGAAATTCCACATCCGTGGCCCCGCTGCCGGAGAAGCCTTCGAGGTCGGCGGTGGTCACGGTCTGTGTGCCCACGGTCGGATCGATGAGAAATCGTCCCCCTCTGTACCCGGAGGCCGCATGGGCCAGAAATCGTCCCCCCATCGTCACGGACGCGGCGCTCAACTCGGCGAAGCCTCCGTTCCCTCCATTGGCGCCTCCCGAGACATCGATCGATGCTCCCTGCTCGAATTTCGTCCCGCCGTTCGACAGATCGGACTTGACCAGGATGGTTCCGCCATCGGAAACACCGTGAGCATCGCCGGCCGCTCTGGTGACACTGCCCGCCGTCAGCACCGCCCGCTCGCTGGCCACCAGCTCGATCTTTCCGTTCTGCTGGCGCACGCTGTTCGCCTGCACGAGGCCGCTCTGGGTCACCAGCCGGCCGATCATGCTGACTTGTCCTCCATCGGCGACGAGGGTCTTGAGATTCAGCACGTCACCGGCCGGGGCTTTCACTTCCAATAGAAAACCACGCCCGTCCGGCCGATCCGACAAGTAAGCCGTTGACCCGGCCCCCAGGGCGATCTGCCCGCCGGGACTCGTGATGATCCCGTTGTTCGTCACGTTCGGGGCCAACAGATACACGCCGTTCGGTCCCGCCGTAATCTGGCCTTCGTTTCTCACCATCCCGGCGGAAGGCAACCCCTCGAACACGTACCGCCCGCTGAGAAAATTGGAGTCCGTAATGTTGAGCGACGACGCGATCAGTCCGTTGACGTTCACTTGCGACCCGGGACCGAAGAACACGCCGTTCGGATTGATGACGATCACAGATCCGTTGGCGATCAATGAGCCGAGGAAATGGCTCGGATCCGCTCCCACCACACGATTGAGCGCCACGGCGCTTGCGGAGGGTTGAACGAACCGGAGCACGTCCCCCGTGTTGTTGCCGAGACTGGTCCAATTGATCGCCGCAAGCTGCGTCGCCTGATTGACCGTCACGTTGGGCGTGCCGAGCCCGGTCACGGATGCACTGCCGGCTTGGACCACCGGATTGGAAGCGACCGTCGAAGACGCTTGTGCCGTTCCCGGTGCAACCGACACGAGCCACGCCAGCGCCACCGCCTCCAACCTTTCCAAAACACGTCTGAACCCGCCTCGTCCAACCTCCGTCGAGCGTGATGAGGCCCGCCCCGAGTCCAAACAGCTCATGTCGTATGCCCCGTAGCGCATGAAGGTTGATCCAGCCAATCGGCACTGGAAGCCATCACACGTATATTTGGATACATGTCACATGGTCAAGTACACATCCTCACAATTAATGGTGCCGTAACACCCTCTATCCCCGCTCATCACGACGTGAATATCCATTACTTTCCCGATGTCTCTCTTTCTTTGCACAATCCATAATAGCTGCCACTAGGGCCATTCGGATTGACTGTATACTTGACATTTTAGACATGTATTCTGTATCCGTATGGTCCGCCATGAACTGGCGCCGACCATGCTCGAAAACGAAACGAAGCCGTTCGTCGCTTTCGCCGTCATCACCTTGTCCCTGTTGGGACTGTTCGGCTGCGCGCGTCTTCCCGAAACCACCCGAGTGTTCCACGAGGACGAACGGGTCACCGTCAAGATGGAGAGCGACCTCGACGGCACTGCGGAGACGAGAACCACTCCGACCGATCTGTCACCGGATGAATTGAGAAAACTGTTGCGCGGCTTCTCGCTCCGGCCGAAGTCCACCGTTCCCATCAAAGCCCTGCTGGTCGACATTCCTCCACGGAAATTCCTGCGGGAACGGGAACTCGAAGCGCTGGTGCCGGTGCTGCGGGAGGCGCTGCAGAAAGTCAGCTCTCGGGAACGGATCGCTTTCGAGGTGACGTCGCCGGGACGTAATCCCCGCTACTGGCGTGAAGTGACCGGAGGATGGATCAAGGTCCGTGAACCATATTTCCATCTCCAGGTCGACTACTTTCACGTGGAGCAACCGATCAGGAAGACCGACGCCTACGATCCCTATTATCCCAGTCCATGGACGCCCGAGCAGGACTACTCCCTTTATTTCGAACCGGAAGGGCTCTACGTGATGGACCCCCTGATCGATCACTGGGCCGTGGATCTGAACCGATTCAGGGAAAAAACGGTGCAATAACCACGAAGGGATCTTGGGTCGTCCACGGTAGGCCGGACCATCGAAAGGTCCTCATGAGCACGACGCCGTCCCGAATATGGTCATGTGGCGCGATAGAAGCTCGGTCGTCTCTCTTTTCGTCTCGACGTGCTACGCCTGGGGATCGGCCGCCCGGAACGCAGTCCTGAACCCGATCATGATCTTGCTCATGCTGAGCGCCGGCACAGAGGTTTTTTTATTCAGTGCAGCCCCGGCTCACGCGGCAGACGGGGCACAGTCGCCACGGAAAGAGCCGCCGGTCACCCAACCGGACGACATGGATCCGATCACGAAATTCCTCATGGACGACGCGCTCGCCCAGGGGCGCATCACGCAGCAGAAGTATGCGGCCCTCATGCGCGACTACGAAGAGCAGGCCTATCTGCGCCAGCCCAGCTGGAAGTTCTGGTACGACCGCGGCTTCAACCTGGGCTCCAATGACAACGCGTTTCTCCTTCGCATGCGCGGCCGCGTCGCGGTGCAATACGTCGGCCGGCATCGCAATTCGGCCTGGCGTGATCCGGGCGATGCGAAGAATTATCCCGACATCGTGGGGGTCTTCGGCGACTACCGTGTCAATCGGTCCGAGCAGGACGTCAGAACCGTCAATCTCAGGCGCGCGCGCCTGTACTTCATGGGACACGTTTTCTCGCCGGACCTCAAATACTACATCCAGCTCAGGGCGGATTCGGCGAGCGAAAGCAACCAGACGCCGACAGGCGTTCAACTCTACGATTACTTCGTCACGAGCACGCATATCGATTGGGCCAGGGCTCAGATCGGCCAATACAAAGTCTATTTCAACCGTGCCCAGATCAATTCGACCGCCTCGATGCAATTTACCGAGCGGGCGTTGGTCTCAGATGCCTTTACGGCAAGCGGCTTGGACCGCCGGGACATCGGTTTAACGATCATGAATGACGAAGAGAAGTATCCCGTCAATTACTACTTCGGCGTATTTGGCGGAGCAGGGCCGAACTTTTCCCGCCTCGGCAACTTCGAGAGCGAACAGGTCACACAAGGCTGCCCGGGTGGACAACAGTCGAACAATACGCCCTTACCTCCAGGGAGCATCAGTTGCACGGACCCGAGCGTCAACGGGTTGCTGGCAAATCCCCTCCAGCGCAACTTAAACGCCGACACGCGAAGCGGCGTGGACAAGCTCATGTTTTCCGCTCGACTAAATTGGAACGTCATGGGGCGGCCCGGCTATGGCGAAGGAGACATCGCCTATTCAACTACACCTCAGTTCGCGGTTGGCGGAGGTTATTCGTACAACCCCTATGTCAACACGAGCACCAACAATGCCTTCATCGGAGTCGATCTGGCGAATCTCAACATCAGAAGGATGATCGCGGCAGGAGGCAATGGCCGGCAATTGGGATGGGGAGTCGTGGATTACTCCACCTGGGCCGTGGACAGCGTCTTCAAGTACCGCGGGTTCTCGCTGCAGGCGGAGTTCTATTACAAGAACATTGTACGTAAAGAGAAGGGGCGCCCTTGCACTGGCTTCCAACAACAACTTGCCGGAGGCATCCCGCAAGCCGGCACACCTTTCTCTTGCATCGAAACTGCTCCCGGAGAGCTGGGAAATGCCCTCGGCTGGTACGTACAGAGCGGCTATTATCTCGTTCCCCGTTATTTAGAATTGGCAGCCCGATTTGCTTACTGGGACCCCGATACCCATTCAGGCAGCGACCTCATCAAACAGACGGACGTCTCGCTCAATTGGTTCCTGAGGGGCACCTATGACCACGCAATCCAAATCACTTACACGAATCTTGCGATGGGTACAGGAGGCTATGCGATTGGACGCAGCAACCCCATGCCAGTTTTGAATCCTGGGAATACCGCCGTCTATCCCAATTCTGTAATTCCCGTCGACGCCGTCGGCGGCACATTGATCGAGAACGCGATCCGGATCCAGTACCAGATATTTTTTTGAGATTGCTGCCAAAAGAGCGCCTCACATGAACCATTTTTGACAACCGAGGAGGCCGCCATGTCGCCGATGGAGCACGAGTCGCAACAAGGATACCTTCGCATCACCCATCCGCCGTCGAGCACGGCGGGGTACCGGGAACCGTCCGTAGGGTCCAATGTCTTCAACGGGATCGTGATATCCCGCACCGAAGGTCTCACCAGAACGACGCTGCGCGTTCGCATCGGTGAGCGGACAATTCTCAGGGTACGATGGCTGGGTCGATCTGCCGCGCACGATACGATAGACGTCAGGCAACCGGTCCGTGTCGTCATTCCCGAAGAGGCGGTCCAGCTCGAAGTCGGCGGGTTCCGGCGCGGGAAGCAGCGTTGGAATCGATGGATCGGCCACGTGGTGCTGGCCTACCACAGCAACCACGATCCGGTGACGACCGTCAAGATTCACCACCACGAGATGACGCTCAGAAGCCGCGGCCCCGTGATCGGAGCCTGCGACCCGCTCATGACGTTGGACGCGGTCAACGTCGTCGTGGATCCGCAGCACGTCTGGCTGATTCCCTTGCGACCGTCTTCCGAGGCGTCTCGCGGCTCCGATCCGGCTCCTGATTCGGGTCCGCCGTTGGCTTCGCTCTGGTTGCAGGCAACCGTCCGCTCACTTCGATCGACCCAGGACGCACAGCGTATCGCTCTCGACGTCGGCATCGCGAAGGTGGTCGTCTTGATCGAAACGACCGGAGGATCCGCCCTCTTTTTGAACGCCGGCGTATCGGTCCAAGTCTCGATCGGCCACGGCGAGGCATGGATCAGACGCGATGCCGACAGCGCGGCGTTGCCTTGCTGCGTTTCGCACTCGAGTGAATTCGAAGATCCGTAACAGGACTTTGAGGCAGCGTCATCCGTCGTGACTGGTTTCGATCAATATTTTTCGGGTCGTTCAGCAGGAACGGAAAGAGGAATACACCATGCGAGCCAAAATATTCAGGGGAACGGTCCTACTCGTCACAGGGGATGAACGGCTTCGCGGCGAACTGGAACGGGCGCTGCTCCAGGCCGGCTTCGGGGTCCGTCTGGCCAGAAACCAGGAGGACGCGCTCGTTGAGTTGCGTTCCACCACGCCGGCGATTCTCGTCGTCGATCGGCGCGAGTCCGGATTTTCCCGTCTCCGGCAGGATGCGCCGGAGCTTCCTCCGATCGTGACCATCACCTATCACGTCGAGCCCTGCGATGATCGGCATTGCGCCGCCGACCTGGAAGACGGCGCGACCCGTGCGGTCTGCAATGCAAGTCCCGCCATCATCGTCGCCCTCCTGGGTGCGGTGCTGCGTCGCCAGCGGTGGGACCGTCCCGCTCCCACGCACTACGTGACGGATGCACTGACGGTCAATCTCGAGAAGTACGAAGTCACGGTGGGATCCGTTCCGGTGCACGTCAGCCGGACGGAGTTTCGCATTCTGGAAAGTTTGGTCGCGGCGCCGGGCCACTATCTGTCGCGGAGAGCGCTTCAAGATCAGGTATGGGGGGAAGGATTCGCCATCTATCCCCATACATTGAACGTCCATATTTCGTCTCTCAGACGAAAGCTGGATCCAGCCGGAGCGAATCCCGGACTGATTACGACCGTCAAGGGGCTGGGATTCAAGCTGCGCGGAACCGCCGCGGCGGACGACAGGCCCGTGGCCGCCGCCTGCCGCCCCGCGGCTTCGGCCATAAGACCGGTCGTATTCCGGCCTCGCCGGAAATCCCCACAGCCCGCTGCGGGTTCTGCCGCCGGACGAACGAACTGGAGATATTTTCCGGACACCACCGGCGCGTTGCCATACGCAGATGAATCAGTGGCTGAATAATAGTCGCGAAAGAAAGGGGGCGGTTCACCGCCGCAATTGGCGGATCTTCCCGGTTTCCGTCGTGTCGTAGCCGCCCAGCGCGAGCTTGTTGCAGGACTGCCAAGAAATCTTCTATCGAGAGAGGTTAACTGGCGGTTGAGATATCGATATTCTTGTGTACGGGCAAAGCACGTCGCACAATCGATCGCATGCGGGCAACGAGGTTGCTCACGGTGAAGGGTTTTATCACATAATCATCCGCGCCACAGTCAAGCGCTGATCGTATCGAGGCCTCGTCGTTTCTACGGCACAGTACGATGACCGGCGTGCGACGTCGTTTTCGGATCTGCCGAATTACGGCAATTCCGTCATAGCCTGCTTTCTGCTCAAGATCTATGAGGATTAGATCGTGGTCACCGGACGGGGCACCCGTGAGGGCCTGCTTCCGAGAGCCCACGGCTTTCAGTCGAAAGCCGTGCCTAAGCAGGGCGCTGCGCAGAAATTGTCGAGTTTCAACATAGCCCGAAATAAGCAGGATATTCACCACGCCCTCACGTCATGAATCTGGATTCACAGGCATCATATTGTGCTCCGTGCAATTATGTGAATCTTTTCGCTGAGAGACAAGCAAATCATTCGCATCCGCTCGTCACCTCTGGACGATGTCGGCGAATACCGGGACGAGGCTCGGCCAAGTGCCGTCGCCGTGCGGGACGGCGACGTGACGAATCGGAACACCGTACAGCCGTTCCAGATGCGGTTCGCTTAAGACGGATTGCGCCGGGCCCTGCACCGCGTCGCCGGGGCCGAACAGAAGCAAGACCTCATCCGCCACGGCCAAGGCATGCTGCGGTTGATGTGACGTAAACACGATCGTGAGCCCGGTCTCCCGCGCGAGCCGCCCGATCCATTGCAGAATGACGCCTTGGTTCTTCAGATCCAACGCCGAGGTCGGTTCGTCAAGCAGGAGAATTTCCGCTTCAGTCGCTAGCGCTCTCGCAAAGATCACGAGTTGCCGCTGCCCGCCGGAGAGTTGATCGAAAGGTCTAGCCGCGAGATCCGCAATCCCCATCCGCTCCAAGGCCGCCCAGGCGGCCGCTTCATCCTGCCGGGATGGAAGCGAGAAGAGTTTGACTTGACGGGCCCGGCCCATCAGCACCATGTCGAGGACGCTGTAGGGAAAGCTCACTTGGAAGAGTTGCGGGACGAAGCCGATCTGGCCTTGAACTTGGATCGCGCCGCTGATCGGCTGGAGCGTCTTCAATAAGAGGTGGAGCAACGTGGTCTTCCCGCGGCCGTTGGGTCCGAGGATCGTAAAGACCCGGCCTTTGGTCACGCGGGCATTCAGGCCTTGGAGCACCCAGGGCCCGCGCCGTCCGCCGCTCCCATATGCAAAGGTGAGATCATTAATCTTGATTGCCCCGTTCATCGTCACCCTCTCAATCTATTCCCGGTTCCAGCCTTGTGTTGCCTCTTTAAGCGACAGCTTGTGTAGTCGCCCGGAAGATTGACCCACACAATCGATTGATGTATGAGTGATGTATAGCGCCCTCCAGGCAGGAGCCACATGGTACGAAAGCAAGTGTATCTGGAAGCAGGCCAAGACCGTTTCCTCAAACAGCGCTCGAAGAAGCTGGGGGTGACGGAGTCCGATCTCATTCGCCAGAGCATCATTCAGCTCAGCCGTCAGCCCGCCTCAGGTCCCCTGGACCGACAAGCCTGGCGGGCCGAGCTCCAGTTCATCAAACGACGAGCCCGAGCCAAGACCGGCGCCCGTGAGCGCCGGTGGAGCCGCAAGGATCTCTACGATGACCGGCTCGGCCGCGTTTCTCGTTGATACGAACGTCCTCGTCTACGCCTACGACACTCAGGCCGACTCCAAACGTGAACGTGCCGTCGCTTTGCTGCAGCTCTTGGCCGCTCGTCAACTCGGGGTTCTCACGCCGCAGATCCTGAACGAGTTTTTTGTGGTGGTGACCCAGAAACTCTCGCCGCCTTTGACCGTTGCGCAAGCGGAGCGCAGCCTCACCAACTATGTGCGCTCCTGGATGGTGTATGACCTGACACCGCTGATCGTGCTGGAGGCTGTACGCGGACACCAACGACACCGTCTGGCCTATTGGGATAGTCTGATATGGGCCACAGCCAAGATCCACAGCGTGCCGAACGTCCTGAGTGAGGACTTCAGCGACGGGTTGCTGCTCGAAGGTGTAAAGTTCCTCAACCCATTCAGCCCTCGTTTCGATTTCGCTGCCTTGAACGTGTAAGGCTTTCATCGCCCAGTTATTCACGGTTCCAGCCTTTGCCTTGGGTTTTCCAGAACAGTACCGCAATCATCGGCGTTCCAAATAATGCTGAGAGGATGCCGACGGGAATTTCTTGTTGGGCTACCGAGCGCGCGATGTTGTCGAGGCCCAGCGAAAAGAGCGCGCCCACCAAGGCCGAGGCCGGCAAGACACGGCGATGGTCCGGGCCCACGAGCATGCGGGCCACGTGCGGGACGACCAGCCCGATCCAGCCGACGATACCGCTCACGGCGACTTGGCCGGCGATGAGCAACGACACGAGCCCGATCACCAGCCAACGTAAGCGGCGGACATTCACGCCGAGCGATTGGGCATCGAGGTCGCTCAACGAGAGCACGTTCAAGCGCCAGCGGAGCAGCATCAGAATCGAGCCGCTGAGAAACACCGGGACCGCGATCAACGCCACTTTACCCTTGTCCGCCCCGACGAAACTCCCCAACAGCCAATAGACGATGCCGGGGAGCGCGACATTGTCGGCCACATATTGCACGATCCCCACCAAGGCGGTGAAGAAGGCTCCGACGAAGACACCCGCCAGGATCAGCGCCATCGTGTGCACGCCGCCGCGCACGAGGTGCGACAGCCCGAACGTACAGGCCATCGCCAGTA
>DAOLIU010000078.1:0-15262 GCA_035328385.1 Nitrospira sp.
GAAGATGAACTGCGGAAGGTGAAGTAATGGGAAAGACGCCGGTCGACTTGCTGATATTCGATCTGGACGGTACGCTGATCGAATCGAAATGGGACATCGCCGCGTCGGTGAACTTGACGCTGGCCGAACTGGGACTGCCGCAGCGCCCGCTCGAGGAGATTTTCGGTTTCGTCGGGGACGGGGTGAAGAAGTTGCTCAGGCAGGCGGTGGGAGAAGACAACCCGGACCGTTTCGACGAAGCCCTGCGGGTTTTTCGGGGGCATTACTTGGCGCATTGCCTCGACCGCACGCGCTTCTACCCGGGCATCGAGCGGGCCTTGCGACACTTCGGACGCACCAGCAAGGCGGTGGCCACCAACAAATCCATCGAATTCACCAACGTCATCTTACAGGGCCTGGGCGCGCAGTACTTTCAGTTCGTCGTCGGCGGCGACAACGGATTCGGCCTCAAACCGGAACCGGGCATGCTGTTGCACATCATGGAGCGCCTGCAGGCCTCGGCGGACCGGACCGTGTTGGTGGGGGACAGCACCAACGACATCAATGGAGGACATAACGCCGGCATTCGCGTGTGCGCGGTCGGCTACGGCATGGGGAACCGGGAACGCATGACCGCCTGCCGCCCCGACTGGTTCATTGAACGACCGGAGGAACTCATGGAGATCTTCGAATGAATTCAGAAACGTGGCTCGTATCTCGTATCTCGTCGTTCGTTGGTCGCTGTTCGCGAGAGACCCTTCGCGCCTCACGCTTCACGGTCCTGGTTTTTGCCATGGTCCTCAGCCTGAGCCTTGACCTGAACCTTCTTCATGCCGCTTCGCCGGGATTGGCCGAGCGGGTCATCGAGCACAAACTGGCCAACGGGCTGACGGTACTCATGGTCGAGCGGCACCAGACGCCCATCGTGTCGATCAACATGACCTTCGCGGTCGGCGGGGTCAACGAGCAGGTCGGGCAGACGGGGCTCGCCCATTTGTACGAGCATATGGCCTTCAAGGGGACCAGAACGATCGGGACGAAGGATTACGCGAAAGAGAAGCCGATTCTCGACGAATTGTCACGCGCCGGCACGGAGCTCGAGCAGCGGCAGCGCGAGGCGGCCCGGCGGTCTCAGGAGCGCCCGGCCGATCCCGACGAGCCGGCCGCCATCGCCGCCCTGCAGCAGCGCGTGAAGGACCTTCAGGAACAGGCCGCCCAGTACGTGTCGGGCAACGAGATGGCTCTGCTCTACCAGCGTCACGGCGGGGTGGGGCTGAACGCGGCGACCGGGAAAGACCTGACCCGGTACATGATCAACCTGCCATCCAATCGGTTGCCGCTGTGGGCGGCGATCGAAGCCGATCGCATGGCCAACCCCGTCCTGCGGGAATTTTACAAGGAGCGGGGCGTGGTCATGGAAGAGCGGCGCCTGCGCAACGACGACAGCCCGAGCGGCCTGCTCTTTGAGACCTTTACCTCGGCCGCGTTCCGCGCCCATCCCTACGGGGTTCCGACGATCGGATGGGAATCGGACATTCTGTCCTTGACGCCGGCCACCACGGAAGAATTTTTCAAGACCTATTACGGCCCCGGCCGCGCCACGATCGGCATCGTGGGCGACATCAATCCGAAGGACGTGATCGCCCTGATCGAGAACACCTTCGGGAAAATTCCCGCCGCTCCGCCGCCTCCGCAGATCGTGACGGTCGAGCCGCCGCAGCGCGGCGAGCGCCGGGTGGAAGTCGAGTTCGACGCGGAGCCGTCCTTGGCCATCGGCTTCCATAAGCCGGGCCTCGGACATCCGGACGATTACGTGTTCGACGTGATCGACGAGATCCTGACGGACGGACTGACGTCGCGCCTGTATACCAAGCTGGTACTGGGCGGCAGGCTCGCCTCCTCGGTCAACTCGGACGCCAACTATCCGGGCGTGCGCGCTCCCAATCTGTTCGTGCTGCAGGCGACTCCGCTGGCGCCTCACACGGCGGCGGAGGTCGAAGCCGCAATTCTGGCCGAATTGGAGCGGCTCAAGAGCGAGCCGGTTACCGCGAAGGAGCTGGAAAAGGTGCTCAACAATCTCGATGCGGACATGGTCCGGGCTCTGCGTTCCAACAGCGGGCTCGCCTCTCAGCTCGCCCTCTATCAGACCGTGGCGGGGGATTGGCGCTACATGCTCAACGCACGGGACAAGATTGCGGCGGTCACACCGGCGGACATTCAACGCGTGGCGTCGGAATATTTTACCAAGTCGAATCGAACCGTGGCGACGTTGGTCAAGAAAGTCGCGGTCAAACAGGCGGCCGCGTCGGCCGGTGAGGTGACTCGATGAAGCGTGTGAACGGTGCGAGACCGGCCATTCGGCGAACCGGCCTGGCGTTGGGGGCGGCTGCGGTCGCGTTGCTGCTCCCATTGATGGTCGCCGCGGGCGGCGACGCGCCCGCGTCCGACCCCAGGACGATGAAGTTCGATCCGGTCGAATTTACTCCGCCCGATCCCGACCGGGTCGTGCTTGAAAACGGAATGGTGGTCTATCTCCTCGAAGACCATGAGCTGCCCTTGATCACCCTGTCCGCGACCCTGCGCACGGGAGCCTGGCTCGATCCGCCCCAGAAAGTGGGTCTGGCCGCGCTCACCGGCACGGTCATGCGCACCGGCGGCGGCGGCACGCGCTCGGCCGAGCAAGTGGATCAGGAGCTCGAACAGTTCGCCGGGGACATCGGCATTGCGATGGGACGGCTGTCCGGTTCCGCCTCGCTCGACGTCTTGAGCAAAGATTTCAAGCGCGGCCTCGACATCTTCGCGGGGCTGATCCGGTCCCCCTCCTTCGAGCCGGCCCGGCTGGAGCTCGCGAAGCTTCAGGCGATCGAGGGCATCCGGCGGCGACAGGACAATCCCGGTTCGATTGTCAGCCGCGAATTCCTCAAACAACTCTATGGCCCCGACCATCCGAGCGCCAGGGAGAGCACGGTGGAGTCCATCCGTCGGATCACACGCGCCGACCTCGTGGCCTTTCATGGGAAGACCGTGTATCCGAACGGCATGATCCTGGGGGTGACCGGCGACTTCCGTAAGGACGAGATGCTGGCGATGCTGCGGGCGGCCTTCGGCGACTGGAAGAAGGGGGAAGTGCCGGACCTGAAAATCCCCGATGCCAGGGAGTCAACGGCCTCGGCGCCGGCGGTCCGGTTCGTCGGCAAGGAAACCTCGCAGACGCACCTTCGGGTCGGCCATTTGTCCATCAAGGAAACCGATTCGGACTATGCGGCCCTGGCGCTGGCCAACGACATTCTCGGAGGCAGCTCGTTCCGGAGCCGCCTGTTCAACGACGTCCGGACCAAGCGGGGTTTGGCCTACTCGGTCGGGAGCCGCCTCACTCCGGGGGTGCACGATCAGGGCGTCTGGCTGATGCGGGCCGAAACCAAGCTGCCGTCCACCCAGGAAGTGATCGCCCGGTTCGTGGCCAACCTCGAGCGTATCCGCACCGATGTGGTGTCGGAGGAGGAGCTGGCCGAAGCGAAGGAAGCATACGTGAACTCTTTCGTCTTTTCGTTTCCGAATTCCGCCGCCGTCGTCAATCGGATGATCGAGCTGGAATACGACGGCTTGCCGAAGGACTTTCTTCAACAACTGCGCGCCCGCGTCGTCGCGCTCAAGCGGGAGGAACTGCTCGCCGCGGCGCGGAAACACCTTCATCCCGACCGGTTGACGATCGTCGCCGTCGGCCCGGGCGGCGTACTGCCGAAGATGTTGTCGGGATTCGGGGAGGTCAAGGAAATCAGGCTTGAGCCGGAAAGTTAAGGCCGCCAAGGAGGTCGCAATGGTGACCTATGTCATGCTGCTCAACTGGACGGACCAGGGAATCAAGAACGTAAAGGACTCACCCAAGCGGTTGGATGCCGTGAAAAAGCTGGCGAAGGATTTGGGCGGGGAGGTCAAGTCCTTCTACATGACGCTCGGAGCGTATGACCTGGTCCTCATCCTCGACATGCCGAACAACGACAAGCAGGCCGCCTTTGCGCTGAAGCTCGGCTCGTCGGGAAACGCCCGCTCGACGACGCTGAAAGCCTTTCCTGAAGAGGACTACCGCCGCATCCTCGGCACGCTCGTCTAGCAGGCGCGCGTGCCGACATTCGTCCGCTCCGGCTATCAACTCAACCGCTGATATATGCGGAGCGGGTCCTGTCGTCGATCCTCGCTCGTCCTCGCACCCCGTCAGGTATAGGGACCCCGCTGCGGGCGAGCGAGTGATCGATGCCGCCCGCTTCTGAATGGAGACTGGAAGGGCAGATGAGCTGAGCTGGATAGTATCTATTGTAGTAAGCTGTTCTCGGGCGTTCCGAGGTGAGTATGCGTATTAAGTTCAGGACTAGACGGTCAAGAATTCTGTGTGGATGTTCTGATCTATAGGAAACTGAATGCCCCTGGAAGACGACCTCTGTGACATCATCAAGAAGGCGCGGGCGGGGTTGGGGCTTTCGATTCGCAACGTTGCGCTGGACTCCGGCTTGAACGAAAGCGAGATTTCCAGGCTGGAGCGCGGAGAGTTGCCTCGTGATCGAAACCAGGTCCGAGGACTGGCTGAGGCGCTCGGGTTGAGGCCTGAGCCGCTGGAACAGATCGCGATCGACAAATGGGAACCGATCGATCGCGGCATCCCTCCCTGGGTTGAAACCATTCATGGATCGGTGGGAGGCTATGGAGTGCAAGGGTACATCGTTCATGATACCGGCCAGGCGGCGGTCATCGATACGGGATACAATGCGAGGCAGATGATCACCGCGTTGATCGACCGAAATCTGAACCTCGTCGGAATCTGTCTCACGCATGGCCATGCCGATCACGCCGAAGGCATCGACGAGTTGCTCGCGCACCGAGAGGTTCCCGTCTATCTGGGATTGGACGACCGGGCGCTTCTGAGTTGGCGGCCTGCAGCGAGACTACTGCATCAGCCGGAGGATGGGCTCGCCATCAAGGTAGGGCAGAGGACGATCCGGTGCCTGGCGACTCCTGGTCATACTCCAGGCGGGATCTGCTATCAGATGGACGATCCGGAGCAGCCGCTCTGTTTCGTCGGCGACACGCTTTTCGCGGGCTCGATCGGGCGCTCGAACCCTTTCACCCTCTACGAGACGCATCTCGATTCGGTCCGCCGGCGTCTCCTGACGCTTCCTGGCGAGGTTCGCCTGCTGCCCGGCCATGGCCCGGCGACGACGGTGGCCGAAGAGCGGGAACATAACCCGTTCGCCTCCGTCGGTTGAAGGGGTGCGGCATGGAACCTATGGACGGACATCGGCCGATTCCCGTCACGGACCGCGAGGAAATCCGACGCGGAGCAGGCCCGGTCTTGCCGGCCGACGAACCGGATCTGGACGACGCGGACGAGCCGTCAGTCTTCTCCAAGTGGATCCTTCCCGTGGGACTATTCTGCCTCACGATCTTCACGACGTTGTGGGCCGGCGCATATCAAGCCTACAGCGGTATGGTCCGTGGGCCGGTCGATTTTCTGCTGGCCCATCCGGACGGGCTCTGGAAGGGAGCACCGTTTGCAGGCACCCTGTTGTTCATCCTCGTCACTCACGAACTCGGCCACTATGTGTTGTCGATAATTCATCGGGTTCCCGCCTCACTGCCCCTCTTCATTCCCGGCCCGCCGCATTTCATCGGGACGTTCGGCGCCATCATCCGCATGCGCGGACCGATCCTCAACCGCCGGGCGCTGTTCGACATCGGCGTCGCGGGGCCCCTCGCGGGCTTCGTCGTCGCGGTGGCCGCGTTGATCATCGGACTTGGCTTCTCCCAGGTCGTGGACCGTACCGCCACGTTCGGATTGCAGTTGGGAGAGCCGCTCCTGCTGCAGTTTCTTTCCTGGGTCGTGATCGGACCGCTCCCGCCGCAGGCCGATGTGGTTCTCCATCCCGTGGCCTTTGCCGCCTGGTTCGGTCTCTTCGTGACGTCGTTGAACCTCATTCCCATCGGGCAGCTCGACGGCGGACACGTCGCCTATGCGCTGTGGGGTCCGCGGCAGCGCACGATGGCGGTCGCCATCGTACCGATATTGATCGTCCTCGGATTCGTCGGATGGCCCGGCTGGTTCGTCTGGGCGTTCATGGCCGGTCTGTGGGGCCTCGGGCATCCCCCGGTCCGGAATCCGAACGTGCCGCTCGGCACGGCCAGAATGATCGTGGGATGGATGGCCCTGCTGGTCTTCGTCGTGACTTTTGCTCCGATCCCCTTCTCGTTCCATTGAAAGAGCGCCGCCGGATAAATCGGAAAATTGCTTGCCCGATCAGGCGGTCCTTCGTAATGTGAGGAGGTGAAATCGCCCGCCGCCTCACTGATCCGCTGTCCGACCTGTGCCTCGGAACAGGCGGCCCTCGCCCCCGCTTGCCGCGCGTGCGGAAGCGTGTTGATCGCGGCCCGTTCGAGAACCGCCTCGCCTCGAGGAGAAAGACGGCCTCCACAAGTCAGGCCGGCCGAAGGAATCGCCGCCAGGGCCTACGAGTGGCTGCTCGAAACAGACCAGGCCGAGGGCCGCTTCACATTCGTCTGGCGCGCTCTTGTATGGCTGGTCCTGGTCAGATGGAGTTGGCTGTTCATGACGGCGCCGTGGGGATCGAACGCAGCAGGCGAGTCCTTCCTGCACTTGGTGAACCTGCCGTTCCATGAAGCGGGCCATCTTCTTTTCATGCCGTTCGGACGGTTCATGATGTTTCTCGGGGGCACGCTCGGCCAAGTGCTCATGCCCGTGATCTGTCTCGGGACCTTCCTCGTGAGAACACGCGACCCGTTCGGCGGGGCGGTGGCGCTGTGGTGGACCGGGGAAAATTTCCTGGACGTCGCGCCGTACATCGACGACGCGCGGTCGCTGGATCTCGTGCTTCTAGGAGGCGTGACCGGAAGGGACACGGACGGGCATGATTGGGAGAATATCTTGGGCATGCTCGGTTGGCTTCAATACGATCATCGTCTCGCTCACCTGGTCAACAACGCCGGAATCGTCTTGATGCTGGTGTCGCTCGCATGGAGCGGCGCGCTGCTGCTCCGTCATTACCGGAGATGGCCGGCGTCGAGACATAAGCCGGCTCCGCTCGGTTAGAACCTCCGCCTGTTCGTCAAATCGGAAGAGCTCCCCTCTGATGCAGTAACGCGGGCCCCAACGGCACCAACTGACGGCCTGTAAAGGCCTGCGTCAAGCTGGCCACGGCGTGGTAGAAGGCCATCAATCCCACGACGATATGGAGCAGGCCGGGAGGCGTCTCGGTAATCAGGCCGAGCTGGACGAGGACCGTCGAGGAGAACGTGATCGTGATGACGAAGTGCAGCATGCAGAGCGTCGCGTTGCGATAGGCCGTGAGGTAGACCATCACGGCGGAGAAGGCCGCGTAGACGAAATTGATCGGCGCGTACAGCACCATGTCGAGATGGAAGGAAGTGCTTTCGCTGACCAGCTTGGCCGTGCAGACGGTGAGCCAAAAAAACCCGTACATGGTCAGCGCCGTGCCTCCGAGCTGCTCGTGGTATCGGATATCCGTGATCCCCGCCAGGATCTGAACGACGCCGCCGAAGATCAGTGCGATCACGAGCGTCCCCACCTGATTCGATTCGGGAATTCCACCCACTTGAGCCACGCCCAACGTCAAGGCTCCGACAGCAAGGCCGAACAGTCCGATGGCCAATACGTCAATCCGTCGACGGCGTTCTTCCGCTTCGCTCATGTCGATTCCTCCGTTGATTCTCCCGGCCTGCGGCGATCTGCCACGGATCGTGAAGGTGGACGGCTCCTCGCAAATCGGCCGGTAGCATGCCCGACGCACCATTGAAAAGACAAGCCGTCTCCGGCAGACTGCGGGAGCCGCACGCCGACGCTCTTGGCGCGTCACGGATGAGAGGGACAGCATGAACAGGCGAGTACGCGTTCGAACAGCATCCATATTGGCGCGTACGGCGTGTACGATGGCGCTCTTGTCGGATGGAAGTCTCGCGGAGCAGAGCGCGGCTCGCTTCACGCTCGTGCTTGAGGGCGCCGCCGTCAAAGACAGCGGCACCGGATTGATCTGGGAGCAGGAGCCGGACCGGGAACATGACGTCTGGAGCCGGTCGGTCGAGCGCTGCAGGACGAAGGAGGTCGGAGGTCGAAAAACGTGGCGCGCTCCGTCCGTCGACGAGCTGAAAACCCTGATCGACCAGTCCCAGCATGATCCGGCGCTGCCGCCAGGCCATCCCTTTTCCAACATCAAGTCGGAGATCTACTGGACGGCGACGCCGGATCCCAAAGACGACATCGTCGCCTGGCAGATCAGTTTCTTCAGCGGCGAGCCCGTGACCGACCAGAAGTCCGGCACCCGCCGCATGTAGTGCGTGTTGGATGCAATCGAATAGCATGTCGGCGCCTCCGTAACTTCCGCGTTGGCTGTTCCCAACCTCACCCGCCATCTTCGCTCGTTCGTCCTGCGTCACTGGTACAGAGCCTTCACACGCACCGCTCCCCGCCGGTTCGCCTCAGTCGGTTTTTATGCCGTCTTAACGCTTCCCAAGCGTGGTTTGACACGGTTCTGACAGTGAGCTTGGTAAAGTTCTCGACGAGACGCGAGAGGTTTCGTGGCTCGGAAGCAAGAGGAGGCAGCGATGATGCTGGTGATGTGGGGTTTGCTGTTCGGCATCGTTGGGCTTGTTTGGGCAATAGTCATCGACCTCGTGTCCGCGGATCACCGAAGGCAAAAGGTCGACTCCGAAGACTCCAGCGGGCCGATCTGTGAATCCGGACAGCCTAAGTCCAAGGTTGCGTAACCGAGGCAAGAAACTCAGCGAAAGGAAGATCAAAACGATGGCGCGGGTCAGTCGGTGGATAATAAGGATTGCAGCGTGTGCAGCGTGGCTGATGGCGACTCCGGTTCTGGCTGAGGATCTCATCGGACCGAACGGAGAAAAGCCTCAGCGCGAAACTGACGAATCGTCCGCGGCGGTTCAATCGCAGCCCACGAATTGGCACTACGGGGGGTTCCTCGATCTTGGCTATTCGCTCAATTTCAATTTTCCAGCCAACCATTTGTTTCGCGACCGCAGCACCGCCCCCAGAGTCAATGAACTCAACCTCAACATGATCGCTGGATACGTTCGCAAAGATGCCACCGAGTCGTCACGGTGGGGGACCGAATGGCTGGTGCAGGCCGGGGAGGATTCCAAGGCCTTCGGGTTCGCCGTCGGGGTGCCGAATGCGCCGGACTCCGACGTGTGGCGCCATTTCGGACGGGCGAATGTGTCCTATCTGGCGCCCGTCGGCAACGGGCTCACGGTTCAGGCCGGACTATTCAACAGTTTCATCGGCTATGAATCGCTGTATTCCAAGGACAACAGCAATTACACACGCGCCTGGATTGCGGACTATTCGCCGTACTTGATGTTCGGAGTGAATGCCCAGTACCAGTTCAACGAGCGATGGAGCAGCGCCCTTTTCATCATCAACGACTATTTCCATCTGGAACATTCCAACAGCGTCCCGAGCTACGGAGGACAGGTGCAGTACAAGCCCGCCGCGGCCTGGACCGTCAAAGAAACCGTTTACTACGGTCCGGATCAGTCGAACACCGCGATCGAATTCTGGCGCTTCTTCTCGGACAGCATCGTTGAATGGAAGGGCGACCACCTGACGCTGGCGCTTGACTATCAGATCGGGACTCAGAAAAACGCGTCGGTGCCCGGTAATCCGCGCGATTTCTACACCGGCGGAACCCTGGAAGCACGATGGCATATCGTAGGCCCCTGGGCGATCTCGATCAGGCCTGAGTTCTTTTGGGATCGGAACGGTCTGATGACGGGATCCGAGCAATTCATCAAGGCCGTCACGACCACGGGAGAGTACCGGATCCCCTACAAGTGGACCAATACCATCTGTCGGCTGGAATACCGCTATGACGATTCCACCGGACCGGGCGGGGGGTTCTTCAAAGGCACGAACAACCAGCTTACGCCGGGGCAGCAGATGTTGATTTTCTCGGTCGTCGGAACCTTTGATTCGCCGTGATGCTTCACTCCGTCTTGAGCCGGTACCCTACTCCCAACTCCGTGACGAGGTACCGAGGATGCGCCGGGTTGGCCTCGACCTTGTTCCGGAGCTGTCGCATGTACACTCGAAGGTAATGGGATTCCTCGACGTGCAACGGCCCCCAGACTTCTTTCAGCAGTTGGCGATGGGTCAGCACCTTCCCGGCATGACGGACAAGGACCGTGAGCAGCTTGTATTCGATCGGCGTGAGATGGATTTCCTCCCCCGCCACGAACACCTGCCTCCGTCCGAGATCGACCCGCAATCCCTCGACCGAAAACACCGACTCGACGGCGTCGGGGACACGAGCGACGTGCCTCAAAGCGGTGCGCATTCGAGCCAGCAGTTCGTGAACCCCGAACGGCTTGGTTATATAGTCATCGGCCCCTTTGTCGAGCGCCTCGACTTTCGTCTGTTCCTGGTCTCGGGCCGACAGCACGATGATCGGCGTCGAAGTCCACTCGCGCACCAGCCGGATGACCTCCGTGCCGTCCAGATCAGGCAAGCCGAGGTCCAGGAGAATCAGGTCGGGGTTCCTCGCTTTCGCTTCAGTCAGGCCTGCTTGCCCCGTCGTGGCCTCGTAGAGCCTAAAGCCGTGCGCCGGGAGCGATGTCCGCAGAAACCGGCGGATTTCCGGCTCATCTTCTATCAGAAGGATCGTTACGTCCTGCGACATCGTCGCTCATCACTTTCTAGGATGACGCGTGCTTCGTTTCTGCCTGCTCGTCTGCCATCGGGGGCGGTTCTTTCTGCCGCGGGATCGCAAACCGGAACACGGCGCCGCCGCCGGTGCGGTTCTCGGCCCAAATGCGGCCGCCATGGGCTTCGACGATGCCGCGACAGATCGTCAAGCCGAGCCCGACGCCTCCTTCACGCGCAGGCTGAGCCCGATAGAACTTATCGAAGATGCGATTCTCCTCGCCCGCTGGGATTCCGGGCCCTCGGTCCGCGACCTCCACCACGATTTCACGGTCGCCGGCCGAAGCGAACAGATCGATCGCGCTTCCCAGTGGGGCATACTTGGCCGCATTTTCGATCAGGTTGATCAGAACTTGCTCCATGAGCACCCCGTCGATTTGCACCATCGGCAGGTCGGCGGGAAATGTCGCATTGACGATATGATCCCGCAGCGGCACTTCCAACCTGGCAAGGACCGCTCCGACAATTTCGTCAACCGGATGCCATTCCTTGTTGAGATGCACGGCTCCCGCCTCGATCCGCATCATGTCGAGCAGGTTCTTCAGCAGTCGGTCCAGCCGATCCGCCTCCCGGTAAATAGATCGACAGAGCTCGAGGCGATCCGCCGCCTTCATGCGACTCTCCTCGTCCAGCAAGCTGCTGGCGGCCCCCGTAATCGTCGCCAGAGGGGTTCGCAGGTCATGTGAGACCGAACTGAGAATGGCATTGCGCATGCGTTCCGTCTCGACCCGTACATGAGCCTGCTGCGCCTCCTCCGACAGACGGGTCCGCTCGATCGCCAACGCGACTTGGTTCACGAGTGATTCGAGTAAATGGAGTTGTTCCGGGTCCAGCAAGAGCCCGGCGTCTTTTGGCCGAACCGCCACGACGCCGACCGCTCCCGTTGAGCCGACCAAGGGCAGGTACAGCGCGCTGGATCCCGGCAGCGTGTCGGTGCCGAGCCCAGCCCGCTCCGTATGATCGAAAACCCATTGGGCTACGCCCGATTCTTTGGGGTCGAGCTCGAAATAGAGCTGCTCGCCGAGCTGTAACCGCACCCGCCGTTCGGCGTCCGCCAGAAAAATGGCCACTTGGCCGTCGAAGACTTCGCGAAGATGCTTCGTCGCGAGGCAAGCCAGCATCTCGGTTCCCAGATGGATGGCGAGATCACGGCTCATGGCGTACAACACGGCCGTACGCTTTTCCCGTGAGCGCGCCAATTCGGCTTGTTCACGGATTCGCACGGCAAGATTGCTGATGACCAACGCCACAACCAGCATGACGGAGAAGGTCAACACGTACTGGATGTCGGAGATGGTGAACGAAAAATACGGCGGGACGAAGAAGAAATCGAACATGGCCACGCTTAAGATCGACGCCAGTACCGACGGACCGCGCCCCAATCGAATCGCGACGACGATGATGGCGATGAGGTACATCATGATCATATTCGCCGGCGCAAAATACGGGAACATCAACCAGGCGATCGCCGTCGCACCCGCGATTCCGAGAGAGGCATAGGCATAGTCGGCCGCACGACTGGTGCGGCGAAGATCGCGGCGTACCAGCGGCGTCCCTTCGCCGGCTTCGCCGGTGATGACGTAGATGTCGATGTCTCCGCTTTTGTGCACCAGATCCGACACCGTCGATCCGAAGATCCATTCCTTCCACCACGGCCGCACCGGTTTCCCGACGATGATTTTTGTCACATTCCGGCCGCGCGCATAGCTCAAGAGTTCTTGCGCGACATGTTCGCCCGCTAAGGTGACGGTTTCGGCTCCCAACTGCTCGGCCAGCCTCATGGCCTGCACCAGGCGGTCCCGGTCCGCCTGCGGAGATCGAAGATGCCGGGGGATCTGGACATAGACCGCGATCCACTTGGCATGCAGGCCAGCCGCCATTTGGCGCGCCGCCCTGATGAGGCGCAAACCGCGAGGTTTCATGTTGATGCAGACCATAATGGTTTCAGCCGCCGGCCAGGTCCGGACCACCGCGTGGTCTCGCCGATAGACTTCCATTTGCTGGTCCACGCGCTCGGCCGTTCGCCGCAACGCCAATTCACGCAACGCGATCAGGTTGCCCTTGGCGAAGAAGTTCTTGATGGCGTGCTGGATCTGTTCCGGCACGTACACTTTCCCGTCTTTGAGCCGTTGCAGCAGATCATCGGGAGGCAGGTCGATCAATTCGACGTCGTCGGCTCGCTCCAGCATCGAATCGGGCACCGTTTCACGCACCCTCACGCCGGTGATCTGGGCCACCACGTCATTCAAGCTCTCAAGGTGCTGCACATTCACGGTGGTATAGACATGGATGCCGGCCTTCAATAATTCCTGCACGTCCTGCCATCGCTTTTCATGGCGGAGCCCCGGTGCATTGGTGTGAGCCAACTCATCGATCAGAATGACGGTGGGATGGCGCGCAAGGGCTCCGTCGAGATCGAATTCCTGAAGCACGGTGCCGCGGTACTCGACCGCGCGGCGGGGCAATACCTCCAGTCCGCTCACCAATGCTTCAGTTTCTACCCGCCCGTGGGTTTCGACCACGCCGATGATGACGTCTACGCCGTCGCGCCGTTGTTCGTGGGCGGCTTCCAGCATGGCATAGGTTTTCCCCACGCCGGGATTGGCGCCGAAAAATATTTTGAGCTTACCTTCGGACCGGCGTGCTTCTTCTGCCTGCACGCGCGTGAGCAACGCGTCGGGATCTGGTCGCTGTAGATTCATCAAACGTCTGAATTTCCGTTTGCACCGGGTGAGGGAGCGAGATTCATTGATCGATGTCCCTGAATTTTACGCCATTTACCGATTCGGGCGATACTTGTGTATCGCGATGGTAAGCGCGACGATCACTCTCCACGCGAGGGGCAAAGGGAAGTCGTGAAGCCAGCCGTCTTCAACAGTCGCGCGCGTGAGGTCCCTCTAGTCATGCGAAGCGCCGAGCACGTGGGTTTGGTCCCCTGGCGTTACTCGCTGAAGCCCGATGGCCGTCAGACGCTCACGGTTTATGATTAGGGGGATATCGCATGGGGCGATGCACTTCGTTTCCCGGCGGTTTCCATCTCCACAGCAACCAGATCGAGAGGGAGATTATCCAGAGCGTAACTAAAAAACCGATGAGCACCGTCCACATGGCATTTCCCATTTTTCAATGAGACGACGCTCGGCTCAGTGTGACTGATGGTCGAGCGCGAGATTCAACAGCAGCACATTCACTCGCCGCTCCCCGAGCAGCCCGAATTGGCGTCCTTCCGTATGCTGGATCACCAGAGCATTTACCGTCTTCTCCTCTAGGCCTCGCGCACGCGCGACCCGGTTCACTTGGTAGAGCGCCGCAGCCGGACTGATGTGAGGATCCAGTCCGCTTCCCGACGCCGTGACCAAGTCGATGGGAATGGGCGAGCCGTTGCCCGGATCCGCGGCCCGTAAGGCGGCCACTCTCGCGTTCACCGCGCCCAGCAGGGCTGGGTTGGTGGGCCCGAGGTTCGAGCCGCTCGACGCCGCGGCATTATAGGGAACCGGCGAGGTGGCCGATGGACGGCTCCAAAAATGTTCCGGTTTGTCAAACTGCTGCCCGATCAACCGAGACCCGATGACCTTGCCGTCGCGAACGATCAGGCTGCCATGAGCTTGATCCGGAAAGAACAGTCGTGCCAGGCCGGTCACCGCCAGAGGATAGATCAAGCCGGTCAGTACCGTCAGAATCAGCAACATCGTCAGGGCCGGCTTGATGTGGTCGTTCATAACGTCCTCACACGAAATGGAGCGCGACCAAGACCATATCGACGAGCTTGATCCCGACAAAGGGCACAACCACACCGCCCAATCCGTAAATGGCCAAATGACGTCGAAGCAGCGGCCCCGCTCCGATCGGCCGGTAGGCGATGCCCTTCAAGGCCAACGGAATCAACGCGACAATGATCAAGGCATTGAAGATGACCGCCGACAACACCGCGCTTTGCGGCGTGGCCAACCCCATCACGTTGAGGGCGTTCAAGGCGGGGTAGGTCGTCGCAAAGGCGGCCGGAATGATCGCGAAGTATTTCGCCACGTCGTTCGCAATGCTGAAGGTGGTCAGCGCACCGCGCGTCATGAGCAACTGTTTGCCGATCTCCACGATCTCGATCAGCTTCGTGGGATTGCTGTCGAGGTCCACCAGGTTGCCGGCCTCTTTGGCCGCTTGCGTGCCCGTGTTCATCGCCACGGCCACATCGGCCTGCGCCAACGCCGGCGCATCATTGGTGCCGTCTCCGGTCATGGCGACGAGACGCCCTTCGGCCTGAAGCTCACGGATGAGCTTCAGTTTGGCTTCGGGCGTGGCCTGAGCCAAGAAATCGTCGACGCCGGCCTCCGCCGCTTTGCGCGCGTGACCTCGACCGACTATGTGCCGGCGCTGCTCGACAAGGGCCGCGAGCGCGCACGGGCCGAAGGTCTTGATGTCCGCTTCCAGGAAGCCGACGTCGAGGAACTGCCGTTTCCGGACGGCAGCTTCGATGCGGTGCTGTCCACCTTCGGCGCCATGTTCGCACCCGATCAGGCTCGCACCGCGCGCGAAATGATGCGTGTG